>JAFAOG010000134.1 GCA_019237945.1 Deltaproteobacteria bacterium
GGGAAACTTGAGCTGGACGAGGTGAGGTAGCGAGGCGTCGTCGATCGCGGTGCCACGCTCCGGCACCTGGATCGCGCCGCCGACGTACTCGGGCACGAACAGCAGCGCCTTGCCGGCGCCGTTGTAGCCGAGCTGAAGCAGCTGCTCGGGCTCGAACTGCACGCACTTCTTCTCGCAGCAGAAGAACGCGCTCGTCACGCGATAGAAGCCCTCGGCCGGCAGCGGCTTGAGCGCGCGCACGTCGAACACTTTCGGCAGCGTGTAGCCAGTCGCTTGCCACTTCGCGCGGTTCGCGTGCCACGACTCGGGGAAGTAGAGGCCCGGGCCAGGGTTGCCGTGATTGTGGAAGTACACGAGGCGGCCGGCCTCGACGTCACCGATCTTCGCAGTCGTTCGATACAGGCCGCAGGGAGGGAGCTCACTCACGCGCCGAGCATAGCGCGCATCACGGCTGCTGCATCGAGCGACGCGGGCGCAGCTTCTTGCGCCCGGCGATGTAGCGCTGGCTCGACGCGAGCTTGACGAGGTGCCGGGCCTGCTCCGGCCCGCCCGCGAGGTCGATCGCGACGCCGACGTGCCCGCACGCGAACAGCCCCGCGCGATCCGCCGCGCGCTCGCACGCCGCGCGATAGCCGACCGCATCGAAGCCGCCCTGCGCGAGCTTCTCGACGAGCTTCTTGCGCAGCACGAGCGGCAGCGTCGTCTTCTGCGTCTCGGCGCGCAGCCACTCGAGGAAGTCCGGATCGCGCGCGAGGATCCGATGCGGCCGCGCGAGCTCGACGATCCGCCCTAGCTTGAAGCGCAGCTCCAGATCCGTGCGGTCGTGCTCGTCGATCGTGCGCGCGCGGACGCTCGCGAGCCGCGGTCCGATCACGACGAGCGGCGGCGATCCGACGACGAGCTCGAGCTCGATCGGCCGCGTCGTGAAGTGGAGCAGCGTCGCGGGACCGGCGAGCGCCTTCGCGATCTGCGGCAGCATCGCGACCGTCGCCGCCTCGCTCGATGCCGACACGCGGCGTGCATCGCCATATCCGGCGGCCTGCAGCGCGGCGCGCGCGTCGGGATACAAGAGCGGCGCGGCCTCCCACGCGAGCGCGAGCACCTCGGGCAGCGGGCCCTCGTCCTCGTCGTCGATCAGCGCGCGCCGCTCGTCGGCATCGAGCACGCCACCGTACGCCTCGTCGGAGGCCATCGAGCGCGATGCCGGGATCGCGTCGTCGACCTGCGCGCCGAGCGCCTCGGCCAGCTCGAACGCCGCGCGCGCATCCTCGACGTTGCCCTGCTGCGCGAGGCTGCGCGCCCACGCGACGACGTCGCCGACGTCCTGGTGCGCCTCGACGAGCGCGATCCGGCTCGAGTTCTCGTCGCGACCGCTGCTCGCCGCCAGCTCGACCAGCCCGCGCCGCGCACTCATCGCGCCGTCGGACTCGGGCGCTGTCGCGACCGCACGCTGATACGCGCGCAGGCTCGCCGCCTCGTCGCCGCGCGCCCGCTCCGCATCGCCGAGCCGCCGCCACAATTCGGCGCGCCGCGGATCGCCTTCGCCGCGCTTGCCGGGCGCGCCCTTCTGGTCCCACGTCGTCAGCGCGCGCCGCAGCCACTGCGCGATGCGCACCGGATCGGTCGGCACGCTCGTCGCGATCGACAGGGCATCTAGATCGAGCGGATGCTCGGCGACGAGCGCCTCCGCGATCTGGCGCGCGTGGACCTTGTCGCCGCCCGCCGCATACGCCTGCACCGCCTCCTCGAACAGCTCCTTGCGTCGCTGCGGCTCGAGCTGCGCCAGCTTCTCGCACGTGTCGCCGCGCTCGGCGCCCGCGCCCCGCTTGCGCTGCACGCGCAGCAGCTTCTCGAGCACCTCCGCATTCGGCGGCGCCTCGCGCCAGTACGCCTCCGCGCGCCGCACGTCCTCGAGCACGCCCTCCGCGAGATCGCCGAGCGCGTCGTACAGCCGCAGCCGATCGCGCGGATCGCTCGACGCAGCCGCCTCGCGCTCGAGGCAATCACACGCGCGCGCCGTATCGCCTTTCTCCATCGCCAGCTCGGCGAGCGCGTGCCACGCGCGTCCGCACGCCGCATCGAGCCGGACCGCCGCCTGATAGTGCTTCTCGGCGTTCCCGGGGCGCAGCGCACGGATCTCCGCCTGCGCCGCCTTGACGAGCCCGCTCGCGACGCGCGTCGCATTCGCCGCCGCATCGGGATGATCGGCGAGCGCGCCGAGATGGATCGCGGCCTCGCGCCACAGCTTGCGCGCAAAGCAGCTCTCGCCGAGCGCCAGCGTGATCGCGAGGTCGCGGCGCGAGAGCCGATGCGCCTCGTGCAGCAGCTGATGCGCTTCATCCGCGCGTCCGGTCGCCGCGACGGCCCGTGCGAGCCGGTACACGAGCCGCGCTCGCACCTCCGGTGCCACATCCTCGGTCAGCTCGCCGACGACCTCCTCGAGGTGCGCGGCCGCCGCGTCGTCGTCGAGCACGTCCGCGAGCGCGAGGTTCGCGGCGAGGTCGTGCGGCCGCCCGTTCAAGATCTGCCGCAACCGCTTCTCGGCGGACTTCTTGTCGCCGGCCGACGCGTCGTCGCTCGCCCGCGCGATCGCGCCGAGCGTCCGCACTTCCTCGAGCGTGATGCGCAGCGCCGTATCACCGGGCGCGAGCTCGCACGCCTCCTCGAGCGCACGCACCGCACCGCGATGGTCGCCCGCCTCGCCGAACGCCTTGCCCGCGGCGGTCAGCGCGAACAGCCGGTGCTTGCCGTCGACGGCCGCCATCCGCATCCACAGCGCGGCCGCCTGCTTCGGATCCCGCTCGCGCTCCGCCGCGCGCTCGAGCGCCGGCACGTACTCGGGCAGCATCGCGAACAGATCCGCGAGCACGAGGCTCCCCTTCCCGCGCTCGCCCGCCTCGTCGTACATGATCGACAGCCGCAGCTGCAACGCCGCGACCTGCTCGGGCGGCGCGCCGCGATCGAGCGCCTCGTCGACGCGCCCCGACAGCACCTCCGCCCCCTCGCGCCCGCGTCCCTCGCGCGCCAGCACGTCGACGTAATCGACGAGCCCGCTCACATCATCGGGCGCGTACTGCGCCGCGAGGCGCACGACCTCGGCCGCCGCCCCCGTCTCGCCCGCCTGCTCGAACGCTCGCGCCTGCGCGCGCAACAGCGCCGCCTTCTCGACGCCGCTCGCCAGCTCCGCCCGCGCGCCGCGCACGTCGGCGAGCTCGCGCCACCGGTTCAAGCTCGTCAGCAGCTCGTCGAGCGCCTTCCATGCATCGACGTCTCCCGCCTTGCGCGCGACGATCGCGCGATAGATCTCGGCGGCCTTATCGAGCCGCCCGTTGTCGCGATACAGCTTGCCCGCCGCCCGCAGCGCCGCGCGCGAACGATCGTCGGTCGCCAGCGCCGCGACATGCTCGAAGCTCTCGGCCGCCTTCGCCCACGCGCCGGCCCGCCGGTACAGCCACGCCAGTCGATCGTGGTGCGCGACCTCGTCGGGCTGCAGCGCGACGACCGCCTCCATCGCCGAGATCGTCTCGATCGGCTGGTCGAGGTTCTCGTGCACGTCGGCGAGCTCCTCGTACAGCGCCGCCATCACCGCGCCGGGCGCATCGACGTGCGCCTCGTCCGCGAGCAGCACCGCGAGCTGCTCCCACACGCCGCGCTCCGCCGCATACGCGCGCAACCGCCGCCGCGCTTCCGCATCGCGAGGCGCCTGGCGCACCGCGCGGATCAACTTTCGCAGCGCGCCGACTGCGTCGTCGTCGACCTTGCTGACGACGCTCTCTTCCACGCGCTCGATGTCGCGCGTCGACAGCCGCTGCACCTCGTCGGTATCGATGTCGATGTCACTGTCGCGCGGGGGCATCGACAACCGCCGCCACACTCGCGTCCCGATGTCGTCGGAGCCCTCCGGACCGCGTGGCTTCTTGGGCGACGACATCTGCCACGAGCTTACTCCAGCTCGTTCTCCAGCTGGCGACGGCGCCACTCCGCATCGCTGCGTTCCTCGTCGGTCGCGCGCCGCGCCGCATTCGACGCCGCCGTCGCAAGTTGCCTCGCCAGCGACGCCTCGAACCGCGCGTCATCCTGCATGCGCGCCTCGCGGACCTTCACGTTCGCGATCATACGCAGCGGCGCGCCATCCTTCGCGAACATCGTGATCTTCGTCGTCACCGATTCGATCACGCAGCGAAACGGCGCGAACGCCGCGCGCTCGCCCTGGCCCCACGTCACGACGCAGTAGTGCGGGCGCCGCTTCGTCTCGTTGCCCGACGTGTGGTCCGTCGGCGTCGCGAGCGTCTCGAGGTTGCTCAGGATGCCTTGCAACGAGTAGTTGTTCTCGAACGAATCAAAGAACAGCTCGAGGTCGAGCGTGCGCGGCTGCGAGCCCGTGTACTCGGGCGTCAGCGCGTCCTTGCCAACGTGCTTGTCGTTCGACCACGGCACGGTGCGCGCGAGCGAGATCTCCTTGGGGTTGTAGTCGGTCTCGATCGCGAGGTCGGGGTTGTCGAGGCTGCCGATCGTGAGCTTGCTGGTCGCCTTGTGGAACATGCCGCGTCTATCGGCCGCGCCCTCGCCGGGTTGCGTGCGTCGAAAACCCGAGCACACCCGGCTACTTGCGAGCCCACGCAACCGTTGAAGCGACCGGCCGATAGGGCGGGCATGCAAGACACTCAAGGCATCTTTCTCATCGTCGCACTTGCCGGAGCCATCATCAGCGGAGCGCTCGCGTCGTCCAAAGGACGCAGCGGGCTCGGCTGGGCGATCTTCGGTTTCTTCATGCCGCTCATCGCCGTCATCGCGGCGCTGTGCATGCAACCGAAGGCGTCGCTCGACGAGCCGTGGCAGCCCTAGCGGCCGGCGCTACGCGAGCTCGCGCTTCGCCTGCTCGGCGATCGGATCCATCGGATAGCGCGCGACGAGGTCGGCCAGCGTGCGGTTCGCGTCCGCGATCTTCTTCGCGGCGCGCTGCGCACCGGCCGTCTCGTAGAGCGCCTTCGGGATCAGCGATGACTCGCGGTGCTCCTTGACGAGCCGGCGCAATGTGCGTTCGACCAGGTCGACGTCGTTCTGATCGGCGGCGGCGTGAATCACCTGTGCGAGCGCGCGATCGCTCAGCGCCAGATCGCCGCAGCCGCGCTCGACGAGCGTGTACAGCTCGTAGACGTCGGCGAAGCGGCGCGCGCGGGACAGGCGATCGAGCTCCGCAGCGAGCGCCGGCTCGACGACCGCGCCTTCGCCGAGGGCGGCGGCGACTTTCAGCGACGCTTCACGCGCGCCCGCGTGCTCGGGGTTGCGGGCGAGGACCTCGCGCAGGAGCTTGCGGGCGTCGGCGGGGCGGCCGGCGCGCAGGAGCTGGACCGCGTCGAGGAATTCCGGGTCCTCGGTCCACTCGACGCCGCGGTTGCCGCGCGGAATGAGATAGCGCGCCTCGAGGCCGGAGAACCGGAGCACGCCGGCCGCGGCGAGGCCGAATACGAAGCCGCCGACGTGCGCGGAGTAGCCGACCGGCGTCAGGTCGCCTTCCTGGATCGCGAGCGCGAGCTGGACGAGGAACCACGCCGGGAACGCGACCCACGCGGGGACCCAGAACGCGCCCGCGCGCCAGCGAAAACCGAACGCGACGTAGCCGATGCGGATGCTCGCGCCGTAGTGCGTGATCGCGAACGCGCCCATACCGGCGGCGATCGCACCGGAGGCTCCGACGAGCGGCTCGGTCGAGTGCGGGTGCGCGGAGGAGAATGCGTAGGCGGCGACGATCGCGCCGAGCAGGTAGAGCGCGGCGAACGGTAGATGGCCCCAGCGGTCCTCGAGGTTGCAGCCGATCAACCACAGGAACAGGAGGTTGCCGATCAGATGCAGCCAGCCGGCGTGGATGAATGCGGACGCGAGCGCTCCGAGCGGCGAGGCGTGCGCGGGCTGGAAGGCGTAGCGGCGGGCGTAGGTCGCGGCGTCGAGGGTGTCGAGGCGCGCCATGATCTCGTCGCAGCGGTCGGGCGTCGAGCGGCACTCGAGCGACGCGCGCTCGGCGGCTTCCTGGACCTCGAGGTCGGACGGACCGACGACCGTCTCGTGGACCTGGACGAGGAAGCAGGCGACGCAGACGAGGATCGTGAACCACGGCAGACGCCGTACAGACTGGTCACTTCCGAGAGGGACCAGGAGGAACATGGGTCCAGGGTACTACGGCGTGCGCGTCGTCAGCGAATCGACCGCGTGCACCGGCGCGCGCTCGCCCGCGAGCAAGTGCTTGATGGCACCGAGCACGAGGCGCTGGCTCTCGAGCAGGGACTTGCCAGCGAACACCGTCGACACGACGCCGATCGTGTAGTGGCCGCCCCCTCCCGAAACGGTGACCTGGGCGTCGGGGGCTTTCGCCACGATCGCGGTCTTGATTGCATCCTCGACGGAGCCAACGAAGTCGGTCGGGTGGTCGCTCACGCCTGCTCGTTACCATAGGATGCGGGCATGCGGATCGCGCTCGTGCTGCTCGTCGCGTGTGGTGGTGCCCAGCCGGCCCATCAGGGCGTCGTGATCGATCGTTTCAGCAAGCAGGCCGCGCACCTGCTCGTCGGCAAGGGCGTCGCGGGCGAGCCGATCGATCTCGATCGCCCGCCGTTCGTCACGCAGGGGCTCGCGCCCGACGGCACGCCGGTCCGCTACTACAACTTCGACGTCCAGAGCCCGGTGCCGGCCGTGCTGCACAAGGACAACACGATCGACGTGATTCCCGGCGACGCCGGCTACAGCGACTTCTTCGTGCTCGAAGGGACGCGCCAGGTGATCGACTGCCCGGTCGTGCCGACCGGCACGCGGCCGAAGGAAGGCGCGCCGACCGTTCGCGAGCTGACGTATCGCGGCACGCGCGTCGAGTGCCTGCAGTTCGGTGAGCCGCTGACGCTCGACGACAGCGGCCATGTCCCGACCAGCCCGATCTACGTGACGTTCGGCAGCGAAGGCGGCGACTTCGTGCGCGAGGGCGATACGCCGCAGACGCACAACGTCGTGTTCAGCCTCCCCGGCGACGCGGATTACTCACCGCTGTGGGCGGTCCACATCTACGATGCGCGCGCGTTCAAGCTCGTCCATGACGAGTCGACGGCGCTGCGTGCACGCGTGGTGAAGGAAGGCCCGCTCGTCAACTGTCCCGTCGTACGATGGAGGCATGACTGACGAGCAGCGGACGATCCAGGTCGCGATCACCGGCGAAGAGCAGGTGGGTCCCGATCGTCCCGAGCCGAGTAGCGATGCGCTGATCGGCAACCGCTACCGGTTGCAGCGCCGGATCGGCAAGGGCGGGATGGGCGAGGTGATGCTCGCGCGCGACGAGCAGGTCGGCCGCGAGGTCGCGATCAAGCGGATGCGCGCCGCGAACCCGAGCCCGCGGGCGATCGCGCGATTCGTGCGCGAGGCGAGCGTGCAGGGCCGGCTGGAGCACCCCGCGATCGTGCCGGTCCACGAGATCGGCCGCGACGGCGACGGCCTGCCGTTCTTCGTCATGAAGCGCGTCACCGGCACGCCGCTGGTCAAGCTGTTCGAGGATCAGACGTTCGTGCTGCAGCGCGTGCTGCGCGCGCTCGTCGAGGTCTGCTGGTGCATCGAGCTCGCCCACGCGCGCGGCATCATTCACCGCGACCTCAAGCCCGACAACATCATGCTCGGCGACTTCGGCGAGGTGTACGTGATCGACTGGGGTGTCGCGAAGGTCGTCGGCGAGGAAGACGGCGACTGGTCCGATGTCGGAAGCGGCAGCGGCGTGCACGCGACGGCGGCGGGCACCGCGATCGGTACGCCGGGCTACATGGCTCCCGAGCAGGTGCGCGGCTCCGCCGACATCGATGCGCGCGCCGACGTCTACACGCTCGGCTGCCTGCTGTTCGAGCTGCTCGCCGGCGAGCCGCTGCATCCGCGCGGGTTTCAGGGCATGGAGAGCGCGCTCGCGCAGCACGAGACGCGGCCGAGCCTGCGCGTCCCCGAGCGCGACATCCCGCCCGAGCTCGACGCGATCGTCGTCGACGCGTGCGCGATCGATCGCGAGAAACGAATTCCGACGGCGCGCGCGCTCGGCGAGCGGATCGAGCGCTACCTCGACGGCGATCGCGATCTCGTCCGCCGCCGCGAGCTCGCCCGCGAGCACTTCGACAACGCGCGCAAGCAGCTCGACTCCGGCGACCATCGCCAGGTGATGCGCGAGGCGGCCGCCGCGCTGGCCCTCGATCCCGCGCTCGCCGGCGCCGCCGAGCTCGTCGGCCGGTTGATGATCGAGCCGCCGACGCAGATGCCCCAGGAGGTCGAGCAGCTGATCGAGGCCGATGACATCCGCGATGCCAAGCTCGTCGCGCGCGCCGGCCTCGGCACGTGCATCGCGAGCATCGCGTTCGCGCAGCTCCTCTGGTGGCTCGCGCCGGCCGGCTCGCACGCGCCGCTGTGGATGACGGGCGTGCTGGTCGCCGACGTGTTCATCGCGGCCTACGCGGCGTTCGCGAAGCGACCGGTGCCCGGTGTGATCGTCGTCGCAAACACCGTGATCGTGATCGCGGTCGCACGGCTGTTCTCGCCGATCCTGATCGCGCCGGGCGTCGCAGCGCTGCTCGCGATGGCGATGGCGATGACGCCGCGGTTCTCGTGGCTGTCGAGCGTGTGGAGCGTCGGCACGTTCATGATGATCGGCGTGATCGCGCCGCTGGTCGCCGAGCGCGCGGGGCTCGTGAGCGCGACGATGAGTGTCGATGACCGTGGCATGCGCTTTTTTCCGGCGATGATCGGCCCGCACGAGACGCCGGCCTTCGTGGTCAGCGCGCTGTACGCGATCTGTCTGATCGCGGGAGCTTGCATTGCCGGGTACACGATGCGATCGCGCACACAGGCTGCGCACCGGCACCTACACGTCCAGGCCTGGCAACTTCGCCAGCTGGTGTCATGAGATGCCAGCGGGGGGAGTGCCGTATAATCAGCGTCGTGCAGCGCAGTCTCGTGTTCGTCGCGATGGGGATCGCCGCCGCGTGCACCGGCGACATCGAGGACAAGTCGCTCCAGGGCCTGACGCCGGCCGAGGCGCTCGCGAAGACGCGCTGGCTCAAGGACGCCGAGCCGGTGTTCCAGGCGAAGTGCTTCATGTGCCACGACGGCTCGATGGCGGCCGCCAACCCGGTGCCCGATCCGTATCTCGCCGGCTCCGGAGACATGGCGATCCGCGATACCGCGGTCGCGTACGTGCCTCAGCTCGTCAACCTCGGCGCGCCGAAGTCCAGCCGCGTGCTCAGCAAGGGCATGCACGAAGGTCCCGCGCTCACCGCGCAGGAGGCGACGAAGATCCTTGGCTGGATCGAGGCCGAGCGCGACGCGCGTACGCCCGCGATGGTGATCGAGACGATGCAGGTGATGATGACCGACGGTTCGGCGGCGACGGTGCCGCTCGACTCGGTCGGCGCCGTCGGCGCGACGCTGACGTTCACCGCGCAGACGATCGCAGGCGGCGTCTACATGACGAACCTCAAGGTCACGGCGGGAGCGGACGGCGTGTACTTCGCGCACCCGCTGTTCGTGTCGAACCCGCCGGGCGCCGGCTCGGGCTCGGGATCGAGCTCGGCGATCCCCGATCCGCTCGACCGCTATTACTCGACGACGGTGAACGTCGGTTCGAACGGCTCGGCCTCGATCGGCATGCCCGCGACGTTCGACGGGTTCTCGATCGCGAGCCCGATCTCGGTGCGCTTCGACGTCGTCGACAAGTATCGCCCGGGTACGTAACGCTCGTTGTGGCGCAGCCGCCCGCGAAACGCCGTGTACGGAACGGTGAGCGCGGGCACGCGGTCTGCAAAAGCCCACTCCAGCAAAGGAGAAAATCTCATGGGCGCTATCAAGGACAAGCTGGCCGGCACGGCCAAGAAGATCGAAGGCAAGCTCACCGGTGACCGCGTGCGCACGGCGCAGGGCTCGGTGCAGAAGACCAAGGGCGACGTCGAGGGCAAGCTCGAGAAGGCGAAGCTGAAGGGCCGCGCGAAGCTCGAGGAGATGAAGCTCCGTGGCCGCGCGAAGATCGACGAGATGAAGGCGCGCCGGGCGGTCAAGAAGGCGACTCGGTAGTAAGGTCCCGCCTGCATGACAGCAGGCGGAAGCGCGCCCGGTAAGAAGGGCGATCACATCAAGCGCGTTGGAATCGTGTTCTCCGGCGGGCCCGCGCCTGCCGCGAACGCCGTGATCTCGTCGGCCGCGATCTCGTTTCTCGAGGACGGCCGCGAGGTCATCGGGTTTTTCCACGGCTACTCGAACCTGCAGGACTACCACCCGGTCACGCGGCGGCTCCTGCCGGACGAGCACTACCGCATCTTCACCGAGCGCGACCTCTCGGGGCTGCGCAACTCGCGCGGCATCGTGATCGGAACCGCGCGCGCGAATCCCGGCAAGGGCATCGACAAGCCGGCTGATCTCGACGACCTCGCGAAGACGGCGCGCCTGCGCAACGTCTACAACGCGATGGTCGATCTCGAGATCGATGCGCTGATCTCGATCGGCGGCGACGACACGCTGAAGACGGCGAACTTTCTCTACGAGTACCAGAAGCGCCTCCCGAAGGAAGCGCGGCGCGTGCAGGTCGTCCATCTGCCGAAGACGATCGACAACGACTATCGCGGCATCGACTTCACGTTCGGCTTCTTCACCGCCGTCGACGTGATGGCGAAGGAGATCCAGAACCTGCGCGCCGATGCGATCGCGACGTCGAGCTACTTCGTGATCGAGACGATGGGACGCAAGGCGGGCTGGCTGTCCTACGGCGTCGCGATCGCAGGCGAGGCGAACCTCGTGCTCGCGGTCGAGGACGTCTCCGGCCCGCTCGCCGTCGGCAATCACCTGTCGCTCGACGCGCTGATCGATCGCATCGTCGACCTGATGATCGCGCGCGAGAAGCGCGGCAAGCACTACGGCACCGTCGTGCTCGCCGAAGGCCTCGCCGAGATGCTGCCCGAGGATCAGATCAAGAACCTGCCGCGCGACGAGCACGGCCACCTGTCGCTCGGTCGCATCGATCTCGGCAAGCTCGTCGCCCAGCTCGCGATGGATCGCTACACCAAGCGCACCGGCGGCAAGAAGAAGGTCACCGGCCTGCAGCTCGGCTACGAGTCGCGCTGCGCGCCGCCGCACGCGTTCGACGTCATGCTCGGCAGCCAGCTCGGCATCGGTGCCTACCGCGCGCTCGTCGAGGAGAACCTCGATGGCTTCCTCGTCAGCGTGATGGGGCAGCTCGATCTCAACTACGTGCCGTTCAAGGACCTCGTCAACGCGCAGACGCTCAAGACCGAGGTCCGGTTCATCAAGCCGGGCAGCGACTACCACCGGCTCGCGCGGTTCCTCGAGACGCGCACCGACAAGATCGTCGATTGGAGCCCGGGCCGCCGCCAGGAGCGATAAGCTCGCCGCATGCTGGACCGCGCCGACGACCTCGCGAAGCTGACGGTTCAGGACGAGCACGGCCGCTCCGTCGAGCTCGGCTCGCTGTGGGCCGATCACGCGATCGTGCTCGCGTTCGTGCGGCACTTCGGTTGACTGCATTGCCGCGAGCACGTGGTGCAGTTGCACCGCGCAGGGATTCCCAACCTCGTCGTCGTCGGCAACGGCGCGCCGATGTTCATCGCGGGATTTCGCGAGACGACCGGCTTCACGGGGCCGATCTACACCGACCCGTCGCTCGAGGTGTACAAGGCGGCGCAGCTCAAGCGCGGCCTCGGCACGTTCATGAAGCTCGGCGCCGTCAAGGCGACGGTCGGCTCGGTCGCGCGCGGGTTCCGCCAGGGCCGGACGCAGGGCGATGCGACGCAGCAGGGTGGCGTGATCGTGATCGCGCGCGACGGGCGCGTCCTTTACCACCACATCTCCGAGTATCCCGGCGATAACGCGTCCCCCGACGACATCCGTTCGCATATGCTCGCCGCATGACGAAGGCGAAGCGGAGTCTGCGTGCGTGGTGGAAGCGGTTCGGTCGGTTCAGCTCGGCCGTGATCGTGGCGTGCTTCTTCTTGCCGTTCTTCGGCGTGTCGTGCGCCGGCATGGACATGGTGACCGCGTCGGGCGCGGATATGGTCGGCGGCTGCCGGCCGGGCGGCTTGCTGATGGAGCAGAAGGACAAGAAGGGCGAGGACGCGATGGATGCCGGCGGCGACATCAAGATCGACAACGTCGATCGCGAGCCGCTCGCGATGATCGCGATGGCGGCGTGCGTGGCGCTGCTCGCGCTGTCGTTCCTGTCGACGCGCGGCGCGCTCGTCGGCTGCTTCCTGCTCGCGCTCGCGGGCCTCGGGTCCCTCGGCGGGCTCTACGCGAAGGTGTCGAAGGACATCCACGGGAAGATGGATGACTTCGGCAAGGCGGACTCGAAGAGCGGGATCGGCAAGGAGATGATGAGCGACAAGGACGTCGACGCCGGCTCGCGCTACGGCCTGTGGATGGTCGGCCTCGGCCTGATCGGCACGGCCGTGGTCACCGCGATGGCGATGCGCGAACGAGATCAGTCGGCCGACGGCGGCGGCTGAATGTACGTGGCCGCCGGTTCCTGCGCGGCGTTGAGGTTCAGGATGTACGTGATCTTGGTGCCGTCGCAGTCCATATCGCCGACCGCGAGGCCCTGCGCCTGCGTGAGCGAGTTGCTCGTGAAGTGATACGAGAACATGTTCGGCTCGTCGACCTGGAAGCCGAGGTCGAGCCACACCGAGTCGGCCGCCCACGCGCTCGACACCGCGAATCGTTTATTGGCCGACGCACACGCCGCCCCGTCCGCACCCGGCAGCACCGCCGCCGTGCCTTGCGGGTACTTCGTGTTCGCGAAGTAGTACGTCTTGGCGTCGATCGCCATCTTGTTGAGCTGCAGCATCGCCTCGCTCGCCTTCGAGCGGTTCATGTGATTCATGAACATCGGGATCGCGACGGCGGCGAGGATGCCGATGATCACCACGACGATCATCAGCTCGATGATCGTGAAGCCTCGCTGCGCCCTCATGCGTACAGCGTCGCATGGACGCAAATGATGCGCAGGTTCCTGGCGGGGTTGCGATCGGGTAACTGGCTACGCTTTGACGCCCAGCGTCTCGGCGATTTTCTTCACTGCTGCCATCTCGTTAGCCGATAGCTTGCCGTCGGCGCCCGCGGCGTCGAACAGCATCTCGACCATCTCCTGGCGCTCCTCGAGGGGGAGCGCGCGCACGATCGGCTCGGCCTCGTCCCAGCCCTCGAGGTCGATCACCGACCGGCGGTCCTCCTCGGTCAGGCCGAGCCGCTCGATCATCGCGTCGAGAAACCAGTGCTCGTCATCTGACATGATGCCATCCGCGACCAGCACCTTCGACACGAGCAAGCACTTCGCGACATTCGGCGTCATGTTCGAACCAGCATATCGCATGCCCAGCCCCTTCGGGCCGGCTCCCGACGTGGCGGTCGCAGCGGCGCGCGAGCTGATGCGCCGGCTGCCGGCGCTGAGCGAAGGCAAGATGTTCGGCGTGCTCGTCGTCGATGACGGCGCGGTGCTCGCGGCGTTCTCGGGCATGCTCGACGGGCGCTGGCACGTCGACGGCTTCGTCGGCCCCGCGTTCGACTCGGGCGCGCGCGATAGCTTCTGGCCCGCCGGCGAGGCCGAGCTCGGTCAGCTCGAGGCCGCGATCCGCGCACTGGATCCCGAGCGTGACCGCATCGCAGCGGAGCTCGCGCGCGCGGAGGCCGAGCTCGACGCACTTCGCGTGCGGCATCGCGAGCGGCGCGAGGCCCGGCGATCGCGGCGAGGTGATCCGTCTCTCGCCGATGTGCTCGATCACGAGAGCCGCGGCGACACCGCGGAGCGCAAGCGCTTCGACGCCGCGCATCGACCCGTGCGCGACCAGCTGCTCGCCCGCGCGAAGCAGATCGCCGACGAGCAGGCGCGCCTCGCCGCCGTGCGCGCAGACCGATCGCGACACTTCCTGCACCGCCTGCAAGACACGTATGCGTTCCCGCTGCGCGCGCTGTTCGCGCCGCACGAGCCGCCCGGCGGCGCCGGTGACTGCGCGGCTCCCAAGCTCGTCGCGCACGCGCTCCGCCACGGCATGCGACCGCGCGCGATCGCCGAGTTCTGGTGGGGGCCGCCGCCGCCGACCGGCGATCGCGTGCACGGCACCTTCTACCCGGCGTGCCGCGGCAAGTGCCTGCCGATCCTGTCGCACCTGCTCGATGGCATCGCGGAGCCGCCGCCGGTGTGGGAGCAGCCGCGCGGCGAGCTGCGCACGCTATTCGAGGACGCGCACGTGATCGTCGCGAGCAAGCCGGTCGGGCTGCTCAGCGCACCGGGGCGCTCGACGCGCGACTCCGTGCAGACGCGGCTCGGCGCGACCGCCGTGCATCGCCTCGACCTCGACACGAGCGGTGTGCTGCTGCTCGCGAAGGATCCCGCGACGCTCGCCGCGCTCCACCGCCAGTTCGAGAACCGCGAGGTCGACAAGCGCTACATCGCGTGGCTCGCAGGCGACGTCGCGGGTGATGCCGGCACGATATCACTCCCGCTGCGTGGCGATCTCGACGACCGTCCGCGGCAGATCGTCGATGACGCGCATGGACGCCCGGCGCTCACCGAATGGCGCGTGCTCGCTCGCGAGGGGGGACGCACGCGGGTGGCGTTCACCCCGAAGACGGGGCGCGCGCATCAGCTCCGTGTCCATGCCGCTCATCCGCGCGGGCTCGCCACACCGATCGTCGGCGACCGCCTCTACGGCGCTTCCGGGGCGCGGCTGATGCTGCACGCGGAGTTTCTCGCATTCGTGCACCCCCACACGCGACAGCGCATGGAGCTTGCAGACCTCTCTCCATTTTAGAGACATGCGTTATCGCGCCCTCGCCGCTGACTACGACGGAACACTTGCGACTCACGGCCGCATCGATGACGGCACGTGGGAGGCTCTCAAGAAGCTCCGCGACTCCGGCCGCAAGGTCATCATGGTCACCGGCCGCGAGCTCGACGAGCTGCTCGGCATCCTCGACCATCCCGAGGCGTTCGATCGGATCGTCGCGGAGAACGGCGCGCTGATCTACACGCCGGCGACGAAGGAGGTCCGGTTGCTCGCACAGCCCCCGACGCCGACGTTCATCGAGGAGCTCAAGAAGCGCGGCGTCGATCGCGTGAGCGCCGGCCGCGTGATCGTCGCGACGTGGGAGCCGCACCAGGACACCGCGCTGCACGTGATCCGCGACCTCGGCCTCGAGCTGCAGGTCATCTTCAACAAGGGCGCCGTCATGATCCTACCGAGCGGCGTCAACAAGGCGACCGGTCTCGCGGCGGCGCTCGCCGAGCTCGGACTGTCGTCGCACAACATCGCATCGGTCGGCGATGCCGAGAACGATCACGCGCTGCTCGAGCTGGCCGAGTGTGGATGCGCGGTCGCGAACGCGCTGCCTTCGCTCAAGGATCGCGCCGACCTCGTGCTCGCACGCGACCACGGCCCGGGCGTGACCGAGCTGATCGAGCACATGATCGAGAACGACCTCAAGGACGTGCAGCTGCTCCGCCACCGCATCCCGTTTGCGAAGCACGGCGACGAGGAGATCAGCTTCGATCCGTACGCGTCGACGATGCTCGTGTGCGGAACGTCGGGCAGCGGCAAGTCGACGCTGACGACCTCGATCATCGAGAAGCTGTGCAGCGCCGGCTACCAGTTCGCGATCATCGATCCCGAGGGCGACTACTCCGAGATCGACATGGCCGTCGTGCTCGGCTCGCCGACGCGCGCCCCGCTCGTCGAGGAGGTGCTCGACGTGCTGAAGGATCCGGCGCGCAACGTCGCGGTGAACTTGCTCGGCGTCGCGCTCGAGCATCGCCCCGAGTTCTGCGCGCAGCTGCTCGCGGCGCTGTCGGACCTGCGCTCGCGCACCGGCCGGCCGCACTGGTTGATCCTCGACGAGGCGCACCACCTGCTGCCGGCGCAGTGGCGGCCCGCGGCGGAGATGCCGGCGCGCGCGCACGGCACGCTGTACGTCACCGTGCATCCCGAGAGCCTCGCGCCCGCGGTGATCCCGACGATCGACACCGTGCTCGTGATCGGCGAGCACCCCGAGCAACGGATCGCGGACCTGTGCGAGGTCGCGGGGCGGCGGTGTCCGTCGGTCGAGCCCATCGAGAAGCTGCCGACCGGCCAGGCGATGTACTGGAGGTCGGGCGAGCCGACCGCGATGGTGATCGAGACCGAGAAGCCCAAGGGCGAGCGCAAGCGGCACTCGCGCAAGTACATCGAGGGCAACATCGGCTCCGAGCGCGCGTTCTACTTCAAGGGCCCGGACGGCAAGCTGAAGCTGAAGGCGCACAACCTGCTGCTGTTCATGCAGCTCGGCGATGGCGTCGACGACGACACCTGGCAGTTTCACCTCGACAAGGGTGACTACACGACCTGGCTCCGAACGGAAATCAAGGACCCGGCGCTCGCCGACGAAGTGACCGCAATCGCGGAGCAGCACCTGTCGCCGGTCGAGAGCCGGGCGGCGGTCCGCGAGGCGATCGAGAAGCGGTACACGCTACCGGCCGACAAGCCGAGCGGTCTCGTCGACAAGCCGGCCGCGGCGTCGTAGCCTTGCGGGGGCATGGGCAAAGTTGCCTCCCTGATCCTGGCGCTGCTGATCCTCGGCAACACGACCGCCCGCGCCGACGACTTCTCCGACGAGATGCGCCTGCGCGACGCGGTCACCCGGCTGCGCCAGATCGGCGAGGACACGGTCGCCAAGGGCCAGCACTACCCGGTCGTCGAGCTGCTGACGATGGGCGTCGGCTCGCTGATGTGGGAGCGGCACGGCCACATCGCGCTGTGCCTGGCCTACGAGCATCCGCGCCAGGACACTTGCTACAACTACGGCATCGGCGATTTCGGTCACCCGCTCAAGATGGTGACCGGCTTCTTCCGCGGCACGAACAGCTTCTACGTCGGCAGCGAGCCGCCGGTGAATCTGCTCTGGGTCTATCTCCACTTCGATCGCACGGTGTGGGTGCAGCCGCTGGCGCTCGACGACGCGCAGAAGCAGCAGGTGATCGCGAAGCTCCAGAGCGACGACACCGACGCGCACCGCTACTACGCGTACGATCACTTCTGGGACAACTGCACGACGCGCGTCCGCGACATCATCGACGACGCGACCGGCCACGCGCTCCGCCAGATGAACGAGCCGAGCGACGGCAAGACGTATCGCGACCTCGCGCGCGAGGGCTTCTACGGCGTCGGTCACTACGTGCCGCTGATCATCACGGACCTCGCGATGGGGCGCGTCACCGATCGCGTGCCGAGCTACTGGGAGCGCATGTTCCTGCCCGATTACCTGCGCGAGGCCGTGCAGAAGAAGTTCGGGGTGGCGCCGATCCCGATCTACATGCGCAGCCAGTGTGTCGCGTCGACGGCGCCGGGCTGTGCGGAGCGCGGCGCGCCGTTCGAGAACCCGACGAGCGGCCGGCTGTGGTTCGTGCTGATCACGCTGCTGTTGACGGCGCCCGCGTGGGCGACGCGCCTGTGGGGCCGCTTGCAGCGGACGGGCATGGCGATCGCGGTGATGCCGTACGTCATCCTCGGCACCGTGTTCTGGTTCCTCGCGATCATCTCGCCGCTGCAGTACGTGCGGTGGAACGAGAGCTGCCTCGTGTTCCTGCCGGTCGACCTGGTGCTCGTGTGGTTCCTGTCGGACGAGCGGCGCCGTCTGTACGCCAAGGGACGCCTCGCGATGCTCGGTCTCGTCGGGATCTTGATGATCGCGGGTGTGCTCCGTCAGCCGATCTTGTACGCGCTGGTGTGGCCGCTCGTGCCGAACGCAGTCGCCGCGTTCATGCCACTCCGGACTACGATCAAGAAGTGATCACTCTCGCGGTCATCGGTGCAACGCCCGATGCGCTTGCGCCACTGTGCCGGGAGCTCGGCAAGCTCGTTCGCGACGAGGTCACGAGCGCGCATCCGACGACGTATGCGGAGCTCGCGTCGGCGTTCGAGAAGGACCAGGTGCAGTACGCGTGGATGTCGCCTGCGTTGCTCGTGCTCACCGACGAGAACACGCGCCTCGCGCCGCTGCTGAGCTCGGTGCGCAACGATCAGATCGAGTATCGCGCCGGCCTGTTCGTCAGCGCGACCTCGCCGTACCTGGCGCTCGAGCAGCTGCGCGGCACGCGCGTCGCGTGGGTCGCGACGACGTCGGCGGCCGGCTATCTGTTTCCACGCGTTCATCTCGCGACGCGCGGCATCGAACCGACGACGTTCTTCGGCGAGGAGATGTTCGTTGGCTCCCACGCCGAGGTCGTGCGCGCGGTCGCCGAGGGTCGCGCGGATTGCGGGGCGACCTACATCACTGCGCGCGGCTCCGGCTTCCTCGATGCCATGCCCGACCATCCGATGCGCGTGCTCGAGCACACGCGGCCGATCCCGAACGACGTGATCGCCGGCCACGGCCTGTTGCCCAAGCCCGACCACCGCGTGTTCTCGAACGCGATCCTGACGCTCGCCGAGCGCGAGGACGGCCGCGCGATGCTACGCGCCGCGTTCCACGCCGACCGGTTCACGATCACGCCGCGCAACGCGCTGCGACCGCTCTGGGAGCACGTGAGACTGGCGCGCAAGCACGGTCTTTTGCCGCATCTGTAGTTACACTGCGCGGAAATGGCCCGTCGTCGTCACCACCGCGAGCACCATCGTAGCGGCCGCTCGGGGTGGCTGCGCGCCGCCGTGCTCGGAAGCAACGATGCGATCGTCTCGACCGCGTCGCTGATGATCGGCGTCGGCGCGTCGGCCTCGTCGGCGCGGGCGATGCTGGTCGCGGGCGTCGCGGCGCTGTTCGCGGGCTCGATGTCGATGGCGGTCGGCGAGTACGTGTCGGTGTCGTCGCAGCGCGACGCGGAGCGCGCCGACATCGCGAAGGAAAAAGAAGAGCTCGCGAGCCAGCCCGACGCCGAGCTGCAGGAGCTCGCCGGCATCTACGTCAAGCGTGGCCTCGAGAAGGACCTCGCGATGGAGGTCGCCAAGCAGCTCTCCGCGCACGATCGGCTCGGTGCTCACCTGCGCGACGAGCTCGGCATCGATCAGAACTCGCATCCGCGCCCGCTCCAGGCGGCGTGGGTCTCGGCGGTGTCGTTCGCGGTGTTCGCGATCCTGCCGCTGCTCGGGCTGCTCGCGCCCGCCGCCTACCGGCTCTACGCGATCGCCGCGATCACGCTGGTGTCGCTCGCGTCGCTCGGCGCGCTCGGCGGCTGGCTCGGCGATGCGCCGATGTTGCGCGGGTCGCTGCGCGTCACGATCGGCGGCGCCTTGGCGATGCTGGTGACGGCGTCGATAGGCCACCTCGTCGGTACCGCTGTCTAAGCGGGAGCAGACCCGGATTAACGCGAAAACGCGAAAACGCGAAGTCTTCTCGAGGGACTGGGCGAGGCGAACTGGCGTTGCGCCAGTACGCCGAGCCGCCGTGCTGGCTCTCCGGCTTTCCGATCGGGAACTTCGTGCTTTCGCGTTTTCGCGTTAACTCTCTTCGCTGTCAGAGCCGTTCGACGCGGCCGTCGGCGTGGCGGGCGAACCGGCCCTCCTCGCGCGGGTGCACGGGGTCGGGCGACTTCCACGGCCAGCCGCCGAACTCGGTGCGGCGGTAATCGGCGAACGCCTGCTGGATCTCCTGCGGGCTGTTCATGACGAACGGACCGTACGAGACGACCGGCTCGCCGATCGGCTTGCCCTGCAGGAGCAGCAGCTCGACGTCGTTCGGGCCCGGGTTCTCGAGCAACACGGTGTCCTCGGCGACGAGCCGCATCCCGGCGTGCTTGTCGAACGCGCGATCGGCGGCGCGGAGCTTGTCGCCGCGGAAGAAGTAGAGACCTCGGTTCGTGCCGGGGGCCGCGGGCAGCGTCCACCGCGCGCCGGGCGCGAGCTTGATCGTCCAGATCGCGACCGACGTATCGGGACGCGACGCCCACGAGCGCGGCGGCGCCTTCGGCGGCGTGACATCCTCGAGGCGACCGGCGACGACGACGACCTCGACGCCGTCCTTCGCGTAGCGCGGGACATCCTTGTCCCACAGCATCGTGAAGTGCGGATCGACGAGCTTGTCGGCGCGCGGCAGGTTGAGCCAGATCTGGAACAGCTCCAGCGGGTTTGGCTTGCTCGCGTCGAGCAGCGGGAACATCTCGGAGTGCGAGATGCCCTTGCCCGCGGTCAGCCACTGCACGTCGCCCTCGCCGAAGCGCGCGGCGGCTCCGAGAGAATCGGAGTGATCGATGAGGCCGCGGCGGACGATCGTGACCGTCTCGAAGCCGCGGTGCGGGTGCGCCGGGAAGCCAGGCACGGTTTTGCCGTGGTACATGCGCCAGCCGTCCTTGCCGGCGAAGTCCTCGCCGAGGTTGCGGCCCGCGAGCGATGCGGCGGGACCCATCGTGGCGTTGCCCGCCGGGTATGCGTCGTCGTGATGGACGCAAAACAGGAACGGGTCGAACGTCGTCCACGGCATACCGAGTGGAAAGACCTGCTGGATCGACATGCGACCCATGGTGCTCATCCAGGACAGGGCGTGCAACCGGACATTCCTGTCAGGAGAGTTGCGCGGGTGGTCCAACGCGCCGGCCGTAACACGGCAAGATCGCACACGCGTGCGCGGCCCCTGCCTTGCGATAGGCGCGACGCATGCGAAGGCTCCTGTGGTTCCTGCTGCTCGGCGCATGCGGCGGCGGCGGCGATGCGTCGGGCGGTATCGGCATCACCGACGGCGGCGTCGGCTGTCAGTCGGCGAACGAGTGCCCGACCGGGTACGTGTGCAACGACTTCGGGCAGTGCGAGCCGCCCGGCGGGGGAGGGGGCGCGGGCAGCGGCAGCGCGGCGCCGCCGGAGACCGAGATCACGCTCGGCGCGCCGATCAGCGCGCAGCGCTTCGTCTACGTCGCGATGACCGCGCAGGACGAGCTCGCGCGCATCGACGGGCTCACGCTTGCCGTGATCGCGACGCCGGTCGGCAAGGCGCCGCGCGAGGTCGCGACGATCCCCGGCAGCGACGGCGCGGTCGTCCTCGACAGCGAGAACGGCACCGCGACGATCGTCCGCCCCAGCGGCACCAGCGACGCGATCCGCGTGCTGCCGACGCTGCAGCACTTGAACCGGCTCGATATCGATCCGACCGGGCACTTCGCGGTCGCGTGGTTCGATCTGCAGAAGGCGATCGCCGAGAACGGCATCACCGGCATCGGCAGCTTCCAGGACGTCAGCGTGATCGCGCTCGCGCCCGGCAGCGAGCACGCGGTCAACCTCACCGTCGGGTTCCGCCCGCGCAACGTCCAGTTCGATGCGGCGGGCACGCACGGCTTCGTCGTCACGCAGGATGGCGTGTCGGCGATCGACCTCGCGTACGCGACCGGCCACGCGCCCGCGATCGTGCCGCCGATTCCGGTCGCCGATCCGAGCGTGTCGCCCGACGACCTCGAGGTCCAGATCGTGTCGACCGGCAACTACGCGGCCGTGCGGCAGGCGGGGTTGTCGGCGATCCGCATCGTCGATCTGGCGACCGGCTCGGCGCGCGAGGTCGCGATCGGCGCCCCGGCGACCGACATCGATCTCGCCCCCGACGGCTCGCGCGTGTACGCGGTCGCCCGCGATGCGAGCCAGCTCGCGATCATCAACGTCGCCGCCGCCACCGCGCAGACGATCGCGATCGGCGCGAACGTCGGCTCGATCACGGTGTCGCGCGATGGCACGCGCGCGCTGCTTTACACGAACGCGGTGCTCGACGAGCACATCACGCTGGTCAAGCTCGACCAGACCGGCTACCCGCACTCGACGTGGCCGCTCAAGAAGAGCGTGCGCGCGGTCGGCATCTCGCCGACGAGCGATACGGCCGTGATCCTCAACGCGAAGGCACCCGGCGACCCCGCGCAGGCGAACACCGTCGACGAGTACATCGACGAGAGCTACGGCTACACGCTGCTCGATCTCGCGAGCGGCTTCGGCAAGCTGCAGCTGACGCCGGTCGACCCCGGTCCGTTCACCTACGCACCCGACGGCACGAAGGCGTACGTCGGCCTCGACGGCGGCGATGCTCCGACGGCGCCGCGCGCGCTCCAGATCATCCAGACGCGCACCGGCGTCGTGCAGAGCGTCGCGCTCGGCTCGCCGCCGTCGGCGGTCGGCATCCTGCCCGTCGCGGCGCAGGCGTTCGCAGCGCAGCGTCATCCGCTCGGCCGCGTGTCGTTCGTCGCGATCGACAGCGACGCGATGCGCACCGTCACCGGCTTCGACCTCAACAGCCACGTCGTCCAGTGAGAATGCCCATGACCAAATTCCTCGTGTTCGCGCTGCTCCTCGCCGGCTGCTGGGAAGACGATCGCCCGATCGCGTGGTCGCGCGATCGCACCGTGATCGGCCCGATCCCGCTCAAGTCGCAGGTCGCGTACATCGACTCCGCGCTCGATCGCGTCACGATCGTCGACCTCGCCGACTCCAAACCGGCGATCGCGACGGCGAGCATCGGACGCCGGGCCGTCACCGCGTTGGCGAGCCCCGATCGCCACTTCCTGTTCGTCGTCACGCGCGGCGAGGAGGCGATCCATCACGGCGAGATCGATCAGCCGCCGATGTTCTGGGTCGTCGACACGCAGAACCCGAAGACGCCGCCGACCGCGTACCAGATCGGCTCGCCGTTCGATCGCATCGCGATCTCGCCCGACAACCACGTCGCGATCGCTTACTTCTCGGCCGCGGGCCCCGACGCCGCGGGCTTCTTCCGCAACCCGAACGAGCTCGCGATCATCGACCTGACGCAGCAACCGAGCGACACGAACCCGACGCTCAAGACGATCCGCTCGTTCGGCTCGATCCCCGAGGGCATCGAGCTGTCGCCGCCGATGACGGTGCCGGGCCTGCTCGACGCGCGCACGTTCGCGTTCGTGCTGTCGCAGAACAACCTGACCGTCCTCGACACCGCGCACCCGACGAATCCCGAGATCTCGATCCGCCTCGATCTCGGCGGCGAGCCCGTCGTGCCCAAGGAGATCGTGTTCGCACCGAACAGCGCGAGCGCCTACGTGCGCAGCGACAACGCCCGCGACGTGCTCCAGGTCCTGCTACAGGCCGATTCGACGAGCGGTACCAATGACTATCGCCCGCAGCTCGCCGAGCTCGGCGCCGGCGGCGGCCCGACCGACATCGCGGTCTACGACGATCCGACGAGCCGCCGCTACGTGCTCGCATCGACGCCGAACACGGGCGAGGTCGTCGTGATCGATGCCGATACCGCGCAGTTCCGGTCGGTCGGCGTCGCCGATCCGATCGATCGCATCCTGCTGTTCCCGACCGATCACCCGCACAAGGCGCTGTTCGCATCGATCAGCGCGAAGCTGCCGCGCCTGTGGGTGCTCGACCTCGACAACATCCAGGATCCGCTGACCCAGGCGAAGCTGCGCGAGGTCGATCTCGATCAGCCGGTGCGCGATGTCGTGCCGGTGCCGGGCCGCGCGCTCGCGATGGTCGTCCACGACGACGCGCGCACCGTGCTCGGCCTGCTCGACATGGCAACCGAGTCGACGTCGCCCCTGCTCGGCGTCGGCAAGCTCGACTCGTACGACTTCTCGCCGAGCGGCTCGTATCTGATCGGGGCCACGCAGGGCGTCGATCGCGTCGGCTTCGTCGCCCTCGACAACCTTCACCCGACGGACTTCCGCCTCGACGACCTGCCGCAGCGCGTGCTGTCGACGGAGAACGGCAAGATCTTCGTCGATCACGGCGACCCGACCGGCAAGGCGACGATCATCCCATCGCCGACCGCGACGCGCTCCGACGCGTTCGTGCTGACCGGCTTTCTGACCGACCACCTCCTCGACGCGGAGCCCTGACATGAAGATCCTCCTCTCGCTGTTGCTCGCGACGTCGGTGGCCCATGCCGACACCGAGCTGTCGCTCGGCTCGACCGATCGCGCGCTGCACTCGTCGTCGGCGAACGCGCTGACCGACTCGAGCCTGATCGGCGGGCAGGCGACCGTCGCGCACCTGCTGCTGCCGAACGTGTGGGTCACCGGCTCGGCGAGCATCGGCGGCACCAGCGGCACGATGCTGCAGATGACGACGAGCGTGGTCCAGGAAGCGTTCCAGGCCGGCGTGCGTGGCCGCTACCCCATCGCAGGCCCACTTTCGGCGATCGCGCGCGCGGACGCTGGTGTGTCGAACACCGACCTGACGCTCGACAACGCGAGCTACCAGACCCTCACCGACCACGGCTGGGCGCCGCTCGCGTCGGGAGCGCTCGGCTTCGAGCTCGCGGGGCGGCTCAACCCGGGCATCGAGATGGGCTTCCGGTTCGAGCTCGGCTACGTCGCCTGTGCACCGGTCGAGCTGTCGGCGAAGACGCACCCGGCGGATGACGGCACGATCCGGCTGCCGATGTCGCAAGCGAGCCTCGGATCGCTCGACCTGTCGGGCAAGTACGCGGCGGCATCGTGGCTCGTGCGCTTCTGAGCTATGCTGTTGCTTCGTGCGGCGCGCAACGAAGTCTCCTGATGGGTCGGTGATCCATCGCGTGATCGAGCAGCGTCAGGTCGCGATCCATTACCAGCCGCTCGTCGACCTCAAGACGCAGAAGATCTTCGCGTACGAGGCGCTCGCCCGGCCGCAGAAGACCGACTTCGAGGGCGGCCCGATGCAGATGTTCGCGGCCGCCGTCGCCGAGAACCTGACCGGCGAGCTCGGCCGCCTGCTGCGTCAGATCTCGGTCGACGGCTGCCAGACGCACCCGCTGTTCATCAACATCCATCCGGCCGAGCTCAACGAACGCTACGTCGTGCAGCCGGATGATCCGGTGTTCAAGCACAGCGACGACGTCTACCTCGAGATCACCGAGGCCGTGCCGCTGACGCACTTCCGGCTCTGCCAGAACATGCTCGCGGAGGTCCGCGGCCGCGGCGTTCACCTCGTCGTCGACGACCTCGGCGCCGGCTACTCGAACCTCAAGTACATCGCCGACCTCAACCCGCGCATCGTCAAGCTCGACCGCGACCTGATCGCCGGCCTGTCGCAGGGCTCGCGTCTCTACAAGCTGGTCGCCGCGATCGTGCGGCTGTGCAACGAGCTCGACGCGCGCGTCGTCGCCGAGGGCATCGAGACCAAGACCGAGCTCGACGCGGTGATCGCCGCGGGCGCTCGCTACGGCCAGGGCTACTACCTCGCGCGCCCCGCGTTCCCACCGCCCGAGCTCGTCGGCACGTTCTAGGCGAACGAACCGCCGAAAAGACAAACGGCCGGGGCAACTGCCCCGACCGTGTGCCCGGCTCGGATGACCTCCTTTCGGACGATGAGGGTGGTCAGTAACTGGCGATGAGGGATACGCCGCTGAAGGTCTGGTAGCCGCGAATCATCACGTAGTAGTCGCCGGCAGACGTGCTCGAGGTCGTGCAGGTCTCGCTGTTACCCGTGAGGTACGGGCGGCACGAGTAGGTCGCCGTCGTCGGGCGGCTGCCGAACCGCGTGTAGAGGTCGGCGTCGCCGGTGCCGCCGCTGATCTTGACGGTCAGCGTCTTGCCGGCCGGCGTCGTGATGCGCCAGTACTGGTTCGCACCCGTCGCGCCGGAGATGCCGGTGACCGCGACGCCGTTCGTCAGGTACGGGTCACCACCGCCGCCACCACCACCGCCGCCGCTCGCGTACGAGCCCTTGAGCGTGACGCCCGAGTACGCGGCGTAGCCGTCGAGCATGACGTACCAGGTGCCCGCGGCCGGGTTGGTGATCGTGCAGGTCTCGGAGTTGCCGTTGATGTACGGACGGCACTGGTAGCTGGTCTTCGTCGGCTGCGCGCCGACCTGGACGTAGAGGTCGACGTCGCCGGTGCCGCCGCTCGTCGTGAACGTCAGCGTCGACTGGCCGGCCGGAACCACCATCGTCCAGTACTGGTCAGAGCCCGTCGCGCCGCTGATGCCGGTGACCGGGACGTTGTTGGTCAGCGTGCCGGTGCCACCACCGCCGCCGCCACCACCGCCACCGCCGCCACCACCACCGCCGCCGCCGTTGCAGGTCGACGGAGCCGTGCCGACGCCGATCGCCGCCCACGCGCACCCGACCGCGTCCTGCGTCGCCTGGTCGTAGCCGAGCTGCTGCGCCGCCTGCTGCGTCGCCGTGCGGACGTTCGCGTACTGCGACGTCGACGTCAGGATGTCGGTCTGCGCCTTGTAGAAGATGCGGATCGCCTTGTCCATGCCGATGGCGGGGACCATGACGCTCGACTTGCCGCGCGGGTGCGTGCCGCCCTTCGACATCAAGCAGAAGGCGAGGTTGCCGAGGCCCGACGAGTAGTGCACGTCGAGGTTGCCGACGCTCGAGCTGTAGTAGTCAGCCGACTGGCCGTCCTTCGCGGGATCACACATCCAGCGCAGCGCCGGCGCGATGACCTGCTCGCCGATGAGCCACGTGTTCGCGTCGGGCGTGAGCGTGCCGTTGCTGCCGCTCTTGACCCACGTCTCGACGAACGAGCCGAAGATGTCGGACATCGCCTCGTTCATGCCGCCGGACTCGCCGGAGTAGTTGAGGCCCGACTCGCGCTCGGTCACGGCGTGCGTGAGCTCGTGCGCGGTGACGTCCTGCGCGCGCGCGAGCGGGTTGCAGCTCTGCGACGGATCGCCGTCGCCGTAGACCATCTGCGACGAGTTCCAGTACGCGTTGCAGTAGTTCTGATCGTAGTGGACCGAGCTGATCAGCACCGCGCCCGCGTTGTCGTACGAGTCGCGGTTGAAGTGCTCGTGGTACGCGGCCCACGTGTTGCCAGTGCCGTCGTACGCCGCGTTGACGTCGACGTCGCTCGTCGCCGCGCCGCCCTCGCTGCGCTTCAGCGTGCCGGGGAGGCTCGTGCCGTTGCTCGACGAGTACACCTTGCGGCTCTCGGCGAAGTAGATCTGCGGGTAGTCGGCGACGATCGCGCCGGTGTCGAGGTCGACGTAGACCTTGTCGCGCACCGGGTCCGCGCCGCGCTGACCGGTGACGATCGTCTCGTAGGCCTTGTGCATCTGGCCGTCGGCCGTCTCGAGGTAGACGGTCGTGACGTTGCTCGTCGTCATGCCCTGGAAGCGGATGTCGTTGCCGATCGTCGACATCGCCTTCGCGATCGTGACGCCGCCCGCACCGAGATGCGTGGAGATGTCACCGCGCGCGGAGCCGTTGACGCCGTAGATCGAGCCCTTGACGTCGACGTGAACGACGAGGTCGCCACCGACGACAGGCAGGCCGTCGAACGTCTGCTGGTAGCGGAAGTGCCGGTCGCCCTGGTCGTCGACGCTCATTCCGCGGAGCGTCAGCGCGTCCGGGGTGAGGCGGAACGGCTTGACGATCGGAGCGAGCGCGGGACGCAGCGCAGCTTCCGAGGTCGCAATATCCTCGTTCTGCATCGCGCCGATGCGCGCCATCTCGCCGACGACGTAGGTCGGCAAGTGATCAGCGGTCCAGTCGAGCACCTGCGCGTTCGGCAGCGCCTTCAGCGCTTCGGCGACATCATCGGGCGGCGCGTCCGGATCTTGTTTGACGTAGCCATCGACGCTGGCGTCACAGCCAGCGATCGCGGCGGTGGCGAGGAGGAGCTTCAGAGTGGGACGGCTGGACTTCATCGAGGTGGCTAAATTCCACAACCGATGCCAAACGCCCCTGCGCGTGTTGCGCAGTACTGCCGTGCACAGGCTTCACGACGCATACCGTCGGGAGCAAACGAGAACGCGCGGTGACACGGGTACCTCTAACAATGTGGGCCAGCCGACATTGGAAGTCGGTCCGTGTGAACGCTGAGGATCCGGTTATCCGACATCACCCCTGCTCCACCGTGATGAGGGCGGATAGCAGGTGTCATCCCGCGAGGTACGCTCGGTACAGAGAACTGCAAACGAGTTGCGTTTATGCGAGACAGTCCGTCACGCCACAGCGCGGCGACCGCCCCATCTCGCCACTGCCGAAAGGTGGAAACCACACCTACATGCAGCCGCGTTACGATGGGGTCATGCGTGCATATCATTGGCTTTTCTTCATCGCGGCGGCATGTGGAGGCAATGACGCAGGGCCGAGGATCATCCCCGGAGGCGGCGTTGGCGACGGTGCGATCGACGGGACGTTGCACGTCGGCGTGATCGACACGCGGAGCTACAGCCCGATCTCGGGTGCGACCGTCGAAGTCGGTTCGAAGATGGCGACCACCAACGACAAGGGACTCGCGAGCTTCAGCGACCTGTCCGGGGCGCAGACGATCACGGTGAAGGCTGCCAACTACCGCAGTGCGATCTGGGTCGACGCGAACGGCGCGAACGTGACCGTGCCGCTGACGCAGCTCCACGAGATGCCGCCGCAGGCCACGCTGACCGGCACGATCACCGGCTACGACGCGATCACGGTGCCGACCGGGCACGTCAAGATCGCGGCGGTGTTCGAGTCGCAGACCGACGACCTCGGCGATCCCGCGAACAACCTGACGACACCGAACAGCGGCAACATCTGCCTGACCCAGACGATGTGCAACTGGACGCTGGCGTCGCGCACCGGCACCGTCACGCTGATCGCGGCGATCATGGATCAGGATACGAAGGGCACGCCAACCGACACGAGCGACGACACGCGCACCGTCATCGGCTACGCGATCAAGACCGGCGTCGTCGTCGCGGCGAGCGTCAACCAGAGCGGGCTCGCGCTGACCTCGGTCGAGGCGGGCAACCTGGAGACGGTGACCGTCGACTACGGCACGCCGCCCGCCGCGCTGACGACGACCGGTGCGATCGTCGGCATCGAGGTCAGCAAGGACGAGGTCGTGCAGCTGCCGCTCGCGGTCCAGATCCCGGCGACGACGACGACGATGGTCGTCCCCAAGCCGACGGTGTTCGCGGCCGATGCGACGCGCCGGCTGACCGCGATCGCGCAGACGTCGTCGGGCGACAAGGGCGCGCAGAGCATCGTCGTGCGGCACGCGCTGACGTCGACCACGCTCGCGGCCGGGACCTGGCTCGACACGCCGACCGGCGTGATGGCCACGCGAACGAGCGTCGCCTACGACCCCGTCGCGGGGGCCAAGGCGCACTCGGCCGACTTCGTCGACTCGAACGGGGACACCCAGCTCGAGATCACCGTGTTCAGCACGAAAGCGAAGACCGTCGACATCCCCTCGCTCGTCGCGCTGCCCAGCTCGGGCGCGCTGACCGTGAAGGTGAACGGCATTGCTGCCGACTTCGACGTGACGGACTTCAGCCTGGATACGGACCGGGACAAGCTGACGGCGATTGCCGCGCAGCCTGTCACCGTGAACTAGGAAAGCGGCTTACGCCTTCTCGCCCGAGTTCTTGATCGACTGCACCTCGGTGCGGACGCTCTGGGCGAAGTTCTTGAGCTCCTGCATCGCGAGGCGGACGCGGGTGCCGGCGGCCTTGTTGCCCTCCTTGTAGAACTTCTCGAAGTCCTGAGCCATGCCGGCCACCATCTGCTGCAGCTGCTGGTAGCGGTCGCCCGTGGCCTGGCCCTCGGTGGTCTCGTTGGCGGGGGTGTTCTCGTTGGTCTGCATAGGGGGGTACCCTGCCACGAGAGCCTGACAATGGGTTGCACTGAGGTGGGGTCCCCCCGCTTTTTCAGAACAAGCCAAGAGATGTCAGCACGTTGGCCGTGGTTCGGACGTTGCAAAAGTGCCCCGGGATGGTGCGTTTTGCCCTGATCATGGCCCTTGCCGGGTGCTCTGGAGGCCCTTCCAAGGCCACTCCGGACGGTTCGCAGGGCGACGCGACGGGGTCGCCCGATGCCGCCGGGCCGTGCACCACGACGATCACCTACGGACTTTCCTGGATTCATCCCAGCGGCCACCCCGGTCAGGCCGACGCGGCGGATGGCGTCGTGACGTGGGACGGCACCTGCGTCGCGTCGGGGGCGAACAGCTACGCGGTGCTGTCGAACGGCTGGCGACCGTACTTCACGGGACACACCTGCGAGCTCGCGCTCGACCACCCCGGCTGCCACGTCACCAGCGCCTGCACGACGCGGATCGGCTACGGGCCGGCGTGGATCGCGGCGCCGAACCACCCCGATCCGTACGACGACGTCACCGGGCGCGTGTTCTGGGACGGCGACTGCACCGCCGCCGGCGCTGACTCGGCCGCGACGCTGTCGAACGGCTGGGCGCCGCACTTCACCGGCAGCAATAGCTGCGCGCTCGCGCTGCGCTGGGAAGGCTGCGGCGGGCTCTACGGCAACCCGGTGATGCCGGCCGGCTGCGCGGATCCGGGCGTGACGAAGGTCGGCGACCACTACGTGATGACGTGCACGTCGGGCGGGGCCGCGAACGCGTTTCCGATCTACACGTCACCCGACCTCGTGCAGTGGACGCTCGCGACGCACGTGTTCTCGCAGGCGCAGAAGCCGGCGTGGGCGACCGGCGACTTCTGGGCGCCGGAGATCCATCCCGTCGGGTCTCATTGGGTCGTCTACTTCTCGGCGCGCAACACGGACGGGAAGCTGTCGATCGGCGCGGCGAGCGCGACCGATCCGCTCGGCCCGTACACGCCGCTCGCGCAGCCCCTGGTGCACGACGCGAACATGGGCCTCATCGACGCGAGCGAATTCACCGATACCGACGGCACACCGTACTTGCTGTGGAAGGAAGACGGCAACGCGGTCGGCCAGCACACGCCGATTCATGCGCAGCCGCTCGCGGCGGATGGGCTGTCGCTCGTCGGGACGCGGTCGACGTTGATCACGAACGACCAGAGCTGGGAAGGCGCGGTGACCGAGGGCCCGTTCATGATCGAGCACGCCGGGACGTACTACCTGTTCTACAGCGGCAACTCGTACGCGAACGCGACCTACGCGCTCGGCGTGGCGAAGGCGTCGTCGCCGACGGGGCCGTTCACGAAGGCGAGCGGCCCGATCGTGACGTCAAGCAGCGTGTGGGTAGGCCCCGGTCACAACAGCGTGGTCGCGGGACCGGGCGGCGATCTGTACCTCGTCTATCACGCGTGGGATGCGGCCCACACGTCGCGCTATCCGCTCGTCGACATGATCACGTGGGTGAACGGCTGGCCCGCCGTGCCCGGTGCGCCGTCGACCGGATCGCGGCCCGCGCCCTAGACGACGACGCGCATGCGCTTGCGGCCCCAGGCGCCGACCTCATCGGTGAAGCGGCCGGCGATCGGCGTGCCGCAGCTGCCGCACGCGCCGTGCTTCATGTTCGTCGCCAGGATCTCGTACCAGTCGCGCTCGATCACGGCGGTGCCGCAGCTCGGGCACAGCGTCGCGTCGCCTTCGGGATCGTGGACGTTGCCGGTGTAGACGTAGCGCAGGCCGGCCTTGCGGGCGATCGCGCGCGCGCGGCGCAGTGTCTCGACCGGCGTGCGCGGGATGTCGCGCATGCGGTAGTCGGGATGGAACGCCGAGAAGTGCAGCGGCACGTCGGGCCCGAGCTCGCCGGCGACGAACTCCGACAGCTCGGTCAGCTCCTTGTCGCTGTCGTTGAGCGTCGGGATGATCAGCGTCGTGATCTCGGTCCAGACCTTGGTCTCGTGGACGAGGTAGCGCAGCGTGTCCTTGACCGGCTCGAGCGAGGCGGCGCACGTCTGGTGGTAGAAGTCGTCGGTGTACGCCTTGAGGTCGACGTTCGCGGCATCGATCTTGTCGTAGAACGCGCGGCGCGGCTCCGCGTGGATGTAGCCGGCGGTGACGGCGACGGTGTGGATGCCCTCGTCGTGGCACGCATCGGCGACGTCCATCGCGTACTCGGCGAAGATCGTCGGATCGTTGTACGTGAACGCGACCGAGTGAGCACCGGCCCGCTTCGCCGCGCGCGCGATCGCCTCGGGCGATGCTTCGTCGGTCAGGCGATCCATCTCCTTGCTCTTCGAGATGTCCCAGTTCTGGCAGAACTTGCACGCGAGGTTGCAGCCCGCGGTGCCGAACGAGAGCACGCTGGTGCCCGGATAGAAGTGGTTGAGCGGCTTCTTCTCGATCGGATCCATCGCGAACCCGCTCGACCGGCCGTACGTCGTCAGCACCATCTCGTCGCCGACGCGCTGGCGCACGAAGCACATGCCGCGCTGCCCGTCGTTGAGCTTGCAGTCGCGCGGGCACAGATCGCACTGGATGCGACCGTCCGCGTTCTTGTGATACCAGCGCGCGCTCATTCGTACCGATCGACCGTGTAGCGCCAGATCTGGAGCTCGTCACTCGGGAAGCTTCGCGGCAGCCCCGCCTTGCGCTTGAGCTCGCCCATGAACTGCTCGAGCGTCGGCAGCTGCTCCCACATGATCGGCAGGAACGTCGCGCGCTTCCAGCCCTGCTGGATGACGACGCCGTCGGTGCCCACGCGGATCTCGTGCTCGCCGGCGAGCGGCACCAGCGGCGAGAGCACGGAGACTTCGCAGTGGAGGTCGTCGAGATCGGCGAGCGAGAGCTGCTTCGCGCGCGGATCGTGGAGGCCGGCGGCGACCGTGTTGTGCGCGACGTCGTCGAGAATTGCGCGGTCCGCGCCGAGGTTGCCGATGCAGCCCTGCAGGCGATCGTCGCCCCAGCGCCACGTGACGAACGTGCCGAGCTTGTCGTCGCCCCACGGCACGTCGGGACGCTGCGCCGCCGGGCCGCCGAGCTCCTGGCGCAACCGCGAGCGCGCCCAGTCGAGGAGAACAGGTCCACGCTCGATCGTCCCGCTCATGCCGCCTCCTCGTAGAATGCGAACGCGCCGTAGCCGACGACCTCGGCCTTGTCGCCGGCGGTGTCGCCCGAGCTGCGCAGATCGACGAGCTCGGCGCGCAGGCCTTGTCGCTTGCCGATCCACAGCAGGCCGTTGATGCCGATCGATCCGCACGCGTGCTCGCCGTCGATCGTCGCGTCGAACGCGAGGATCTGGTCCGCGGTCTGCTGATCGACATCGCGGCCCTCCGCGTACGGCAGGTAGTGCGAGAGGTCGCTCGAGATCACGATCAGCGTCTCGGGGCCACCCCAGTACTGCAGCAGCAGCGCCCCGACCTCGTGCGGCGCCGCGCGCGACCCGCAGAGCGCGATCACGCGCGCCTTCGGACACACCTTCTGCAGGAACGGCAACATCACCTCGAGCGAGTGCTCGCGGGCGTGCGCCGCGGGATTCGCGTGGACGCCGGCGACCGGTTCGACCGCAACATCGCCGAGCGGTGTGCGCAGCACGTCGGCGCCAGTCGACGCGAGGCCGTTGACGAACACGCGATGGGCGGGACCGATCAGCACGACGCGCGTGATGCGATCGCCATGCGGAGCCACGCGCGCGAACGCGCTCGCCGCGATCGGACCCGAGTAGATGTAGCCCGCGTGCGGCACGATCAGCGCCTTCGGGCACGGACCGACGGGCGCCTTCGCGCCGGCGAGCAGCTTCGTCACCTGCGCGTCGAGCACGTCGGGAGAACCCGGATAGAACGTCCCCGCGACCGCGGGAGGTCTGACCGTCGCCATCGCGGCCAGAGTACCCCGCTAGCCGAGTTTGGCGAGTGCGGCTTTTGCGGAGCCAACGCGTGCGCGCAGCTTCGCCCACGGGTCGCCGCGCTTGTCGAGTCGCGCCCGAACATTGCGCAGCGTGAACTGGTCGGGACGCAGTGCATCGTCATCGACCTCGCTCCACGCGATCGGCGCGGACACCGGCAGGTGCGGCTTGCCGCGCAGCGAGTACGCGGCGACGAACGTCGCGCCGGGCGCGTTGCGCATCGTGTCGAGGAACAGCCGGCCCTTGCGGTCTTTCTTGTAGAACTCGGTCGTCAGGAGATCCGGATACGCCGCGGTCAGCTTCGCCGCGATCGCCGACGTGAGCTTCTCGATCGTGCCGAACGAGTCCTTGCCATCGAGCGGCGCGATCACGTGCAGGCCCTTGCTGCCGGTCGTCTTCACGAATGCGGGGAGTGCGAGCTCGCCGAGCGTCTTGTCGAGCAGCCGCGCCGTGACGCGCACCATCTCGAAGCCGCCGTCGGGTGGATCGAGATCGAAGACGAGCACGTCGGGCTTCGCCGGCTCGTCAACGCGGCTCGTCCACACGTGAAACGCGAGCCCGCCCTGGTTCGCGAAGTAGACGAGCGCGCGCGCCGAGTCGCAGACCGGATAGCTGACCTTCGTCTTGCCGCCGAGCGTCGCGCGATCGATCCACGGCGGATAATGCTTCTGCGCGTGCTTCTGGAAGAACCCGCCGCCTGCGAGCCCCTTCGTGAAGCGCTCCATCGTCAGCGCGCGGCGGCGCAGCTCGGGGAGCATCACCTCCGCGACGTCGTTGTAGTACGCGACGACATCACCCTTCGCGATGTCATCGGTGATCACGCGATCCGCGTGCGTGACCTCGACGTCGTGAAATTTCACTGCGCGCCGGCAGTTGCCGAGAACGACGCCGAGACCTGCACCGACACTTCGAAGCGCGCCTGGATCTGCCCGACCGCCGCGACGATGCCCGCGACCTGACCCGCGACGCACACCGCCTTCTCGCCGAGGTCCGCCGCGAGATCGCCCGCCGACTGCGCGAACTGCTCACCGGTCTGCGCCCACGCGATCGCCGCCTTGCCCGCGAGCTGCAGCTTCATGCCGGCGAGCATCAGCTGCGGCATGCCGTCGTTGATCGCGGCCTGCGCCTTCGCCCACTTCGACGCGTCGATCACGGTGACGTCCTGCTGCACGACCTCGACATGACCGGGCGTGCACTCGGTGTGCGTCGTCGCGTGGACCTCCGCGCTCGCCTTGCACTCGGCGCTCGCGTCGACGTTCGTGTAGCCGTTGCACTGGTTGCCGGTCTGCGTGCCGCCCTCGCACGTGCCCTTGACGCTGCCGCTCGCCTGGCCTTCGCACTCGGCGGCGAAGCTGGTCGCGAGCGAGACGTCGGTGTGGCAGACGGGCGGCGTCGTGCGCGTCACCATCTGCTTCTCGGTCTTGATCGAGACCTTCATGTTCGCCTGAAGCTCCATCGCGGCCGTGTTGCACACGGTCTTCGTATCGCCTTCAGGAGACACGCCGAGATCCATCGCCATCTTGCGACACGCATCGCGAATCGAATTCTCGAGCTCCGTCGTCGTGCGATCGAGCTCCGCCGATGCGACGAGGAATGCGTACAACTTGCGGCCCGTCGCGGTCGTGTTGATCGTGCCGCACGAATCCGGGCTGATACCGGTCGCGGCGTTTCCGCTCGGGCCGGTGTTAGAGCCGGTACCGCGCGGAGGGCACGCTGCCAGCAGGAACAACAGCACGAGAGATTGCTTCATGGCCGCCACTATCCTATGAGCGGCGCATGCGTTACCAGTTCCTCTCGGACGAATGGTTCACCGAAGTCGACCGCCTGATCGCGGCGGCGGGCGACCTCCAGATTCCATCCGCGATGAAGGCGGTCGAGGTCAACGTGACGGTGACGTCGCCGACCGGAAACACCGAGCTTTTCATGAAGGACGGCATGTTCTCGCGCGGCCATCAGGCGAGCGCGCCGACGAAGCTGACGATTCCCGCGGACCTCGCGCGCAAGATCTTCGTCGACGGCGACACGGCCGCGGGAGTGCAGGCGTTCCTCGAAGGCAAGATGCAGGTCGAGGGCGATCTGGCAAAGCTCGTGGCGATGCAGACCGTCGAGCCGAGCGAGCCGCAGAAGCAGCTGACGAAGCGGATCGCCGAAATCACCGCGTGATAGCCTCGCGGGCATGAAGAAGCTCGCGCTGCTGTCCATCGTCGTTGCCGGCGCGGTCGTCGGCGTCCGCCACTTCCGCCACGCCGCGCCCGCGCACCACGCGCATCTCGTCCAGGATCGGGCGTGGCTCGATCACATGCCGACGAACGATCGCGACACGGTCAACGTGTTCGCGGTCCTGACCCAGCAGCCGGTCGGCGTGTTCCAGGCCGCGAGCTTCTGGAAGGGCAGCTACGAGGCCTTCCGCTACGAGCAGAAGGGCGACGAGATCCGCATGCTGTTCCCGCAGACTGGCACGCGCGAGGCGATCACGGTCACCGCGTACGAGTGCAGCGATGGCGGTTTCGACTACTGCCTCGACGTCAAGGGCGGCACGCACGGCGTCAAGCGCTACTACTCGCGCGAGGAGTGGGTGATCGACTCTCCGGAGCAGATCCGCGGCCTGCTCGCGCACTGAGCTTGCACTACCAGCGTGCATGCCACGCACGCAGCTCCGTAACGATCGCAAATTCCTCGGTCGCACGTCGAAGCCCGAAGACATCGTAGTGGTCTCGTCGGAGGGCGCACACGTCAAAGACGCGCGTGGGCGCTCGTACATCGATCTGACGAGCGGCTGGTGCGTAGGGAATCTCGGGTGGAACCCGAAGCCGGTCGTCGATGCCGTGCGCAAGTTCGCCGGCCCGAACTACATCCTTCCGTCGCTCAACTACCCGCGATGGACGGAGCTTGCGCGGATGCTCGTCGACATCGCGCCCGGCAAGCTCGCGCGCGCCTATCGCTGCACGACCGGCACCGAGGCCGTCGAGTGCGCGCTGCAGCTCGCGATGACGGCGACGGGCCGCCACAAGCTGATCTCGCTCGAGGGCGCGTATCACGGCAACTCGTTCGGCGCGCGCAGCATCGGCGCGGGTGACGTCGACAACCTGCTGCGCGGCTGCGCGAAGCTGACCCCTCCGCTCGACGAGCGCGCGCTCGGCCGGCTCGAGACGCTGCTGCGCGGCCGCGACGTCGCCGCGCTGATCATGGAGCCGATCTCGATGAACCTCAGCGTGCTGATCCCCGACGGCGCGTTCATGCGCGAGCTCGTGCCGCTGTGCCACCGCTACGGCACGCTCGTGATCGCCGACGAGGTCGCGTGCGGCTTCGGGCGCACCGGCGCGCTGTTCGCGTGCGAGCACTTCGGCCTCGAGCCGGATCTGATGACGATCGCGAAGGCGGTGACGAACGGCATCGCGCCGCTGGCGAGCACGCTCGCGACCGCCGAGGTCGCCGATGCATGCGAGGAGGAGCTGTCGTTCTACGCGACGTTCGGCTGGCTGCCGCTGGCCGTCGAGGCCGCGATCGCGTGCGTCAAGCACTGGCGTGCGCACGAGGACCAGATCCTCGCGAACGTCGCCGATCGCTCCAACCAGCTGCGCGCGCGGCTCAGCGTGCGGCTCCCCGAGGACGCCGAGCTGCACGTGATCGGTCTCGCGTGCGCGATCGAGCTCGGGGACGAGGACTTCGTGTCGCGCGTCGGAAAGCGCTGCCGCAAGCACGGCCTGCTCGTCAGCGACGAGGAGGACACGATCGAGCTGTTCCCGCCGCTGATCATCGACGAGCCGACGCTCGCCGAAGCGCTCGACATCCTCGACGAGGCGATCAGCGCCGGCTGACGCGCTTCTCCCACCGCCGGCGGAAGAACGTCCGCAAGCCGACGACGAACGCCGCAAGCTCCGCGAGCAGCGGCACGACGACGCCGACGACGATGCGACTGCCGAGGCCCGATCCGAATGCGAGAGTGACGTCGGCGTCGGTCTCGCAGTGGAACGTGACGGGGCCACCGGTGCGAACGTCGAGCGCGAACAAGCTGCGTCCATGATGGTCGCCGAAGTCGTAGCTGGTCGTCGTCGACGGAGCGGTCAGCGGCAGTGGCGCGCCGGCCGCGTCGATCGCGCCGCAGTCGAGATTCGCGTTCCCGATGGGAGACGTCAGCTCGCCGTACACGACGAGCTCGCCGGCGGGCAGCTGAACGACGTGCTCGCCCTTCGCCGGGATCCGCGGCATGTCATCGATGGCCGCGGCTGCCCGCCAGAGCATCAACGCGAAGATGCCGGCGCCCGCGACGCCAAGCGCGAGCGCAACCAGGTAGCCGCGGCGCGTCGTCTCGCGCTCGATCACGGGATGAAGGGGCGTGGTCATGCGCCCGCCTCCGAGCAACCGGCGTTCCAGCACCTATGTTCGCGATGACACGTCGCTGATGCGCGTTCGTGTCGACACGACGTGACACCCGCCGGTCAGCGGCGGATCAACAGGTAGACGCGGTCGTGCTCGCGGTGGAGCTCGATGTTCGTCTCGTCGGCGCCCGCGCGGCGATGGAACACGTGATGGAGCTGCGTCTTCTCGGTGTCGCCCGTGTTGAACGCGGCGACTGCCTCGGCGAGCGCGCGGTTCGTCGCGCCGGGCGCCACATCGCGGAAGAAGTCGCGGCCCATCGCGCGCCAGCGCTGGATCCCGCTCGCCTCGGACTCGGTGCGGTTCATGCGGAGGACGCGGTTGCCGTCGCCGAGGCACACGACGCCAAACGGCAGGGCGTCGAGCGCGGCATCGTCGAGGTCATCGAGCATCAGCATGTCCGTTGGAGGCAGGAGCCGCCGCAGACGTTACACTGCTCGCCATGCCAGATCGACGGCTGATCGTGTTTCGCTCGCGGCTACGTCCGGGTGTCGAGGATTCATACAACCCGCACGCCGAGCGCGTGTACGAGCGCGCCGCCGCGATGCCGGGCTTCGTCTCGGCGACTGACTACCGCTCGGATGACGGCGAGCGCCTCGCCCTCATCGAATGGGCAGGTGCGAACGAGCTCGCGGCGTGGCGCGATCTGCCGATGCACCGCGAAGCGCAGCAGCAGGGCCGCGCGCAGTACTACAGCGAGTACCGCCTCGACGTCTGCGACATCGCGCGCACCTCGACGTTCGACGGCACGACCTGGACGAAGGGCGCGGACCTGCGCGCGATCGCGCACGCGTGGCTCGACTGCTTCGCGCGCCGCGATCTCGACGGCCTGCTCGCGCTCTACGCCGACAACGCGACCCACACCTCGCCGAAGATCCGCACGCGCCACCCCGAGACCGGCGGCCTGCTCCACGGCAAGGCCGCGATGCGCGCGTGGTGGCAGGACAGCTTCGATCGCCTGCCGTCGATGCGCTACGAGCCGACCGCGATCACGGCCGACTCGCGCCGCGTGTTCATGGAGTACATCCGCCACGTCGAGGGCGAGCCGGATTATCCAGTCGCGGAGGTGCTCGAGTGCGAGGCGGGCAAGATCGTCGCGAGTCGCGTGTTCCATGGTTGAGTCGCGTGACGCGCGGTACGGTGAGCGTCTCGGAGACTGGTTGCACGAGCGGCCGTTCGCGCTCGCGATGTCGAGCGGCTTCTTCTCGTTCTTCGCGCACACCGGCATGCTCGCGTCGCTCGTGCGTCGCGGCCTGATCCCGCGCGCGGTCGCCGGCTCGTCCGCAGGCGCACTCGTCGGCGGGGCGTGGGCCGCCGGCCTCGAGCCCGACGCGCTCGCCTCGCGCCTCGAACGCCTCGAGCGCCGCGAGTTCTGGGATCCCGCGCCCGGCGCTGGCCTGCTCGCCGGCAAGCGCTTCGATCAGATCCTGCGCGACATGCTGCCGACGACCGACGTCGCGCGCTGCCGCGTCCCCGTCAAGATCAGCGTGTTCGACATCGCGCGCCGCACGACCGCCGTTCTCGCCGACGGCGATCTCGCCCACGCGATCCGCGCCTCGTGCGCCGTCCCCGCGCTCTTCCACCCCGTCCGCATCGCGGGCCGCGCCTACTGGGACGGCGGCATCCTCGATCGCCCCGGCCTCGCGGGCCTCGCCGGCGACGACCGCATCCTGTTCCACCACATCGCCTCGCGCTCCCCATGGCGCCGCACGCTCGACACCCCGCGCCGCCCCGGCATGGTAACGCTCGTGATCGACGACCTGCCGCGCTCCGGGCCGTTCCGCCTCGACGCCGGTCGCCGCGCGCTCGTCCTCGCCCGCGATGCGATGGCCCGCGCGCTCGACACGCCGATCATCGACGGCATCGTTCGCGTCCGCGCCATCGCGTGAACCGCGCCATCGCTTGAAGAACGGCGCAACCGCCGCGTGAGGCGCGTGTCCATCGGCGCATGTGGCGATTCGCTCTCGTGTGCATCGCGGCGTGCGCGCCGACCTGGACCCACGCCAGCTACCGCCCGACCGCGCTCGCGGACGCGCGCCGCGCCGCCTCCCTCGATCACGCGTGCCCGGAAGGCAACATCCGCTTCAAGCGCGATGCGACGGTCTGGGGCGCGATGCTCGTCGACGGCGACCAGATCGTCTACGAACCGGGCGGCGTCGTCGGTACGGTGATGGAGCGCGCGCCGCGCTGGACGTTTGTCTTCGACGTCTGCGGCGAGCAGCACGTCTACGTCCGCCCGGTCACCGACGCGCCGGATCGCGATCCTGCGTTCTACGATCTCGACGCGCCGACGCCGAACCCGACCTGGCGCGACCTCTAGACGAGCCGCCTAGCGCAGCCAGCCGGCGAGCGCGACGACGCTGACGACCGCCAGCACGAGCAGCAACGCGAGCGTGCTCCGCGGCATCGCGGCCTTCGCCGCCTCCGCCGCATCCGCCGCCTCCGCCGCGTTCTCCACCGCATCAGGCGCCACCGCGGCCGCGGGCTTCTCGAGCGCGCGCTGCTTGCGCGACTTGCGATCCTCCGCGCTCAGCTCGACCACGTCCCCCGCCGACGGCGGCCGCGCGATCGGCTCCATCCCCTTCGCCGTGTGCTTCTGCGTGCCGAGCTCGTCGATCGGCGGCACCGCGTTGTCGATCAGCGCGCGCATCGCTGCCGGATCCATCTGCGTCGTCGGCCGCGCGTCATCCGCGCCGACGTTCCGCATCTTGTCGGACCCGAGCGCCCGCGGCTCGGGCCGATCGACGGAGTCGCGCGCGAGCTCCGCGAGCTTGTCGCTCGTCACCGGCAACGTCGTCTTCGGCACGCCTCGACTGTCCCCTGGCACCTCGCCAAGGATAGCGCAGCCGTTCCGGATTACGTCAAGATGCCGCGCGTGCGCAGGATGTGCTCGATGTCGGAGCGACGCGCCTCCAGCTCGTCCGGATCCTTCACCGGCTGAAACCGCCCGTCGTTCCCGCTGCGCGGCACCTCGAGAAAGTGACTCGGCAAAAAAGCCGTGAGCTGGCCCACGAGCCGTTCGAACTGAATGACCTTGTGGTCCTCGACCTTCTTCTCGACCCGGAAGAACGTCAGATCGAAATCGCGATCGATCGCGGCCGCGTCGAACACGAACGTGTTCGTGTTGAACAGCGGGATCGAGTCCTGATCGAACGACGGCGGAAACCGAAACGCCTCGATGATCTGCGGCACGCCATCGAGCCGCGCGGGCGCACCGCCCTTGTCGCCCTTCTCCTTCCGCACGACCTCCGCCGTCACCGCCGCCCCGCCCGCCAGATGCGCCCCGATGATCGCCGCATCGAGCGTCGCCCCTAGATTGTCCACGTTCGACATGAACAGCAGCTTTCCACCCCGCTCGCGAAACCGCCGCAGCACGCCGCTCGCGCGCAACGCGAACGTCAGATCGCCGTGCCCGGTCGCATACGGCGACAGCGACCCATCCGCCTCGTGAAACAGCTCGCCGCCCGGCGTCAGCCGCACGCTCACGAGCTGAGCAAACGTCTCGACGCCCGCCAGCTTCTCCTCGCGCACCTGCTCGTCGATCCGATCGTGCGTCGCAAAGCTCGTCATCACGTAAATCGGCACCGGCAGCTTCTGGTGCGCGACATCGGCGACCTTCAACCCCAGAAACGTCTTCCCACCGGTCACCGGCACCGCTGCCTTGACCACCCCGCCGAACCGCGTCGCCATCCCGCCCGCCAGAATCACGACCCCGACTTCACCCGCCCGCAACGCCGCCATCCCGCGCTCGACGAGCGCCGCATGCTCTTTCGTCCCGCGCGCCGGCAGCACGCTGACATCCCTCGGTTGCAGCGGCGCAATCGCCCCCGTCACATACGTCGCCGCCGCCGCCTCGGCCGGGTTGTCGCGCAGTCGCGCCGCGAACTTCTCGAGCTGCGCCTGGTCGAACCCGAAGCGCGCGAGCTCGCGCCGGGTCGCATCGTCGATCGTCATGCGCGCAGCATACTCAACGCGCACGGGAGCGGTCAGGCGTAGCGGTCTCTTGCTTCCTGCGCCAGCCGCTGATCCTCACGCTCCTGCGCCTCGCACTGCGACTCCCGCATCGCGAGCTCGACCTCCGCGCGCGCCACGTCCACATCGACGTCCTCCCGCTCCTCCTCGTCGTCGAATCGGGTCTCGATTCCGCTCGGCAGCTCGAACGGATACGCCGCGACCGCCGACGCGATCGCATGGCTCGCCTTCCAGCCTTCGCGCAGCAACCGGCGCAGCTCCGCGAGCCGACACATGATGACCGCAACCTCTGGCGACACCTCGCCAACCCGATCCAGCTTCATCACATACGTGCCCAGTCGCATCGGCGCCGGCACGAGCTGGTCGAAGTGCGCTTGCTTGAACCCCAGCTTCCGCAGCTCATCGACAACCCGCTGCGCCTCCCGCCGCGACGGAGGCCGCGGATCTCCATTCCCGACCAGCGGCGTGATCACGAGCCGACCGCCCTCCAACATCACCGACAGCCGCGACATCTGCGTAAGCCCCAACATGCGCCTCGCCGCCGCATCGATCACGAGCGCCAAACTGTTCCCGACTCGCACCAAACGTTTCTGCATGAGACTTCGCTACAACGTCGCTCTGACGAATCGCGCACGGCCCGCGCCTCGCGCCGCTGTCCGGTTCTCGGACACGTTCCGCGCCGCGCCCCGACGGGCAACGTCGCGGGATCGAGCTCACGGCTCCCGATCGAAAACTCGTACGAATGCTCGTTCGAACGGTGGTTCGTACGGATTCTCTGGCGCGCGATACCAGCGCTGGTGTACCGACCGTCAGGACCCCTCCGATCGAAAACTCGTACGAATGCTCGTTCGAACGGCGGTTCGTACGGATTCTCTGGGGTGGAGTACCACCGAAGACCGGAGCGACGAGCAAGACCGAAGCGGAGCGGCGCCGAAGCGGTCGTCGACGCGGGACAGGCGGTGCGCGTCACCGGACCTGGAACGGCTGCTCGAACGTCGACGCGATCGGGACTCCCTCATCGTCGAGCGCCGGCGCGTAGCGGAACGACCAGATCGCGCTCGACGCCTGATCGCCGCGCAGCCCCGGGTGCATCGTCACGAACCGCACCGCGACGACATCGCCGGTCGCATCGACGGTGACGCGCGCGACGAACAGGTAGTCCTCGTCTTCGACGTCGCGATCGCGCGCGGGCTGCAGCAGCTTCGCGGGCCGCGCCTTCGATGGCGGCGGGGGCGCCGGCGGCGCAGGGACGGCCGCATGCACCGCGATGCCGCCGCCGTTCCCGAACCCGATCCCGTTCCCGTTCCGGTTCCCGAACCCGTTCCCGTTCCCGCTCCCGTTCCCGTTTCCGTTCCCGAACCCGATCCCGTTCCAGTTTCCGTTCCCGTTCCCGTTCCCGTTCCCGTCTCCGTTCCCGATCCCGTTCGCGTTCCCGTTCCCGTTGCGGTTGCCGTTCTCGATCCCGACCGCGACCTCGTCCCACGCGTCCGCGTGCACGGGCAGCCCGGCGCGTGGTTGGTCCCGCGATGGTTCATCGTGCGCGCCATCCGCATGCGCGCCACCTGCCCGCGTGCCGGCCGCATGCGCGCCACCCGCATGCGCTCCATCACCCGCGTCACCACCCGCACCACCGGCTGCGGCAGCCGCGACCGCGACGGGCGACGCCAACGGCGGATCGATCAGCACGACCTCCGTGAGCGGCTCATCAACGAGCGCGGCCATCGGCGGCCGCGTCACACGCGAGTGCGGCCGTGCGAGCCACAGCAGCATGGCGTGGATGCACAGCGACACGACCAGCCAGCGCACGCGTCGAGCATCCCACGGCGGCCGCGGCGCGACGCTCACGCCGTCTGACCGGCTGCGACCGGGCGTATCCTCCGCGACATGAAGACGCTCGCCCTGCTGCTCGCCCTTGCCGCGACCGCGCATGCCGATGACTTTGCCGCCCGGGCGAAGAAGCTGCAGCAGGAGGCGATCGTGGTGGATACGCACCTCGACGCGCCCGATCAGCTGTCGGGGAAGTGGGCGGATGTCAGCGTGCGCGGGGCGACCGACCACTTCGACCTGCCGCGCGCGCGCGAGGGTGGGCTGACCGCGCCGTTCTTCTCGATCTATGTGTCGGCGGCGTATGCGGATGCGGGCGGGGCCGCGCGGCGCGCGCTCGAGCTGATCGATCTGACTCACCGGGTGGTCGACGAGCATCCGAAGGACATGGTGCTCGCGGCGAGCGTGGCGGAGATTCGTGCGGCGAAGAAGGCGGGGAAGCTGGCGATCCTGATGGGGATCGAGGGCGGGCATGCGATCGAGGATTCGCTGGGGGTGTTGCGGCAGATGTACCGGGCGGGCGTGCGCTACATGACGCTGACGCACACGAACACGAACCACTGGGCGGATTCGTCGGGGCCGTTTTATCTGCCCGACTTCGATCCGAAGGCGAGCTACGTGCACGGTGGGCTGACGGACTTCGGCAAGGCCGTCGTGAAGGAGATGAACCGCATCGGGATGATCGTGGACATCTCGCATGTGAGCGATCAGACCGTCGATGCGGTGCTCGAGGTGTCGCGGGCGCCGGTGATGGCGTCGCACAGCTCGTGTCGCGCGTTGAACGAAGGGATGCCGCGCGATCTGACCGATGATCAGATCAAGCGGATCGCGGCGAAGGGCGGCGTTGTCATGATCAACATCGGGTCGGCGTTTCTGGATCCGGATGTGTACAAGGAGTTTCAGGCGGCGCTCGCGAAGATCAAGCCCGAGTATCTGGCGCTGAAGAAGAAGTATGCGAAGTCGCCGCTCGAGCTGCAGAAGCATGCGCGTGGGTTGATGGAGAAGCTGCCGCGCAAGCGGGCGTCGTGGACGAAGGTCGTCGATCACATCGAGCACGTGATGCAGGTGGCGGGTGAGGATGCGGTGGGGTTGGGGACCGACTTCGACGGGATCAGCGATGCGCCCGAGGGGCTGGATGACTACTCGATGCTCCCGAAGATCACAGAGGAGCTGCTGCGGCGGGGGCACAGCGAGGCGCAGGTCAAGAAGGTGCTGGGCGAGAACTTCCTGGCGTTTTTCGCGCGGGTGGAGGCGGTCCGGGACTCGCTGAGTGGGGAGGCACCTCAAGTAACGAACTGTTGCGGTGCTGGACAGCGGTGACGGGAGGAGCACACTGGGCGAGTTTCCATGTGGTTGATTCGCATCGCGCTGCGCAAGCCGTACACGTTCGTCGTGATGGCGATGCTGATCGCGATCGGCGGCGTGCTCAGCGTGCGCAAGACGCCGACCGACATCTTCCCGTCGATCGATATCCCCGTGATCTCGGTGCTGTGGAACTACGGCGGGCTCGCGCCCGACGAGATGGAGAAGCGGGTCACGAACAGCTTCGAGCGGTACCTGACGACGATCGTCAGCGACATCGACCACATCGAGAGCCAGACGCTGACCGGCCGCGCGATCATCAAGATCTACCTGCAGCCCGGCAGTAATGTTTCGCAGGCGATCGCGCAGACGACGGCGGTCGCGCAGAGCGCGGTGCGCCAGATGCCGCCCGGTGCGACTCCGCCGCTGATCATGCAGTACAGCGCGACCAGCGTGCCGATCATGATGATCGCGCTCGAGACGGACACGCTGAGCGAGCAGCAGCTGTTCGACTACGGCATCTACTTCGTCCGCAACGAGCTCGCGACGATTCCGGGCACGCAGATCCCGTATCCGTACGGCGGCAAGCAGCGCCAGATCATGGTCGACATAGACCCGCAGAAGCTGCACGGGTTGGGGCTGTCGCCACGCGACATCCAGACCGCGATCGGCGAGCAGAACGTCGCGCTCCCGACCGGCACCGCGAAGATGGGCGTCAACGAGTACCAGGTCGCGATGCAGTCGACGCCCGATACGCTCGACGAGCTCGCGTCGATTCCGATCAAGACCGTCAACGGCAAGACGCTGTACCTGCGCGATGTCGCGAACGTGCGCGATGGCGCGATCCCGCAGACGAACATGGTGCACGTCGAGGGCAAGCGGTCGGTGCTGATGGTGATCCTGAAGAACGGCGATGCGTCGACGCTCGACGTCGCCGATGCGGTGAAGGCCGCGCTGCCGCGGGCGCTCGATCGGCTGCCGAAGGAGGCGCGCGGTCACCTGAGCGTGAAGGTCATGTTCGATCAGTCGGTGTTCGTGCGCGGCTCGATCGAGGGCGTCGTGCGCGAGGCGCTGATCGCGGCGGGGCTCACCGGCCTGATGATCTTGATGTTCCTCGGCAGCTGGCGCTCGACGATCACCGTGATCGTGTCGATCCCGCTGTCGATCATGTTCTCGGTCGTCATGCTGCATCTACTCGGGCAGACGCTCAACGTGATGACGCTCGGCGGGTTGGCGCTCGCGGTCGGCGTGCTCGTCGACGACGCGACGGTCGCGATCGAGAACATCCATCGCAACATCGGCCAGCGAAAGCCGTTCGTGCAGGCGATCACCGACGGTGCGATGCAGATCGCGGTGCCGGCGCTCGTGTCGACGCTGTGCATCTGCATCGTGTTCGCGCCGATCGCGTTTCTGACCGGCGCCGCGAAGTCGCTGTTCGTGCCGCTCGCGCTCGCGGTCGTGTTCGCGATGCTGATGTCGTACGTGCTGTCGCGAACGCTCGTACCGACGATGGTGCATTACCTACTCGCGAAGGAAGCCGCGCACGGCCACACGCCGAACGGGTTCACGGCGTGGTTCGATCGCCAGTTCGACCGGCTGCGCACCGCGTACGGGCGGTGGCTCGCGTGGTCGCTGCAGCATCGCGCGTTCGTGTCGGTGTCGTTCCTCGCGTTCGTCGCGGGCTCGATGCTGCTCGTGACGATGCTCGGCCGCGACTTCTTCCCGACCGTCGACGCCGGCCTGATCAAGCTCCACGTCCGCGGCAACCCCGGGACGCGCATCGAGGAGACCGAGAAGCGCATCGCGAACATCGAACGCACGATCCGCGGCGTCATTCCCGGCCGGCAGATCGACTCGATGATCGACATCCTCGGCACGCCGTACTCGAGCATCAACATGTCGCTCAGCGAGGGCGCGCTGATCTCGTCGGCGGATGCGCAGATTCTGATCTCGCTCAAGCCGGGCCACGCGCCGACCGCCGACTACATGCGCGCGCTGCGCGCGAAGCTGCGGACGACGTACCCCGAGACCCAGTTCTTCTTCCTCGCCCCCGACATCTCGACGCAGGTGCTCAATTTCGGACTCGCGGCCCCGATCGATCTCGAGGTCGTCGGGCCGATCGGCAGCGAGGACAAGACGCTCGCGTTCGCCGAGGAGCTCAAGGCGAAGGTGGCGAAGGTCGAGGGCGCCGCCGACGTGCACCTCGCGCAGGTGACGAACGAGCCATCGCTGTCGGTCAAGGTCGATCGCACGATGGCGCAGCAATCCGGGCTCTCGGAGCGCGATGTCGCGAGTGACCTGCTCGTGTCGCTCGCGTCGTCGGGGCAGGTCGCGCCGACGTACTGGCTCGATCGCCGCGGCGTCCAGTACCTGGTCGCGGTGCAGACGCCGCAGTACGAGATCGATTCGGTCGATGCGCTGCGTGCGACGCCGATCGCGACCGGCGGCACGCCGCAGACGCTCGGCAACCTCGCGACGATCTCGCGCACGACGACGCCGGTGAACATCACGCACTACAACATCGCGCGCACGTTCGACGTGCAGGCCAACGTCGCCGACACCGATCTCGGCGCCGTCAGCGATCGCATCCGCGCGGTCGTCGCGGACATGCAGAAGCACGCGCCGCCCGGCACGCGCGTCACCGTCAAGGGCCAGGCGCAGAGCATGGACACGTCGTTCGGCGGCCTCGAGTCCGGCCTCGTGTTCGCGGTGCTGTTCGTCTACCTGCTGCTCGTCGTCAACTTCCAGAGCTGGATGGATCCGTTCATCATCCTGATGGCGCTGCCGGGCGCGCTCGCCGGCATCGTGTGGCTGCTGTTCTTGACCGGCACCACGCTCTCGGTGCCGGCGCTGATCGGCGCGATCATGTGCGTCGGTGTCGCGACGGCGAACTCGATCCTCGTCGTGTCGTTCGCGAACGAGCAGCGCGAGCTTCGAGGTGCGCAGGGAGCCGCGCTCGCGGCCGGCATGACGCGCCTGCGCCCCGTGATGATGACGGCCGCCGCGATGATCATCGGCATGATCCCGATGGCGACCGGGTTCGGCGAGGGCGGCGAGCAGAACGCCCCGCTCGGCCGCGCCGTGATCGGCGGCCTCGGCCTCGCGACGTTGACGACGCTGTTCTTCGTGCCGGTGATGTACAGCTTGCGCGAAGCGATCCAGCGCGGTCTTTTGAAGCTATACAGACTCGTTACGTTCTGGCGGTACCTACGATGACGACGCAGTCCAACGACGATCTCGGATTCGAGCTCCCCGGCCCCGTGAAGTCTTCGCGGACGCGCGTCGCGGTCGTGCTCGGCGCGATCGTCGTCGTCGCGTTCGTGGTCGGCTACACGCAGCATCACCGCAGCGCCGCGCAGGGCGCGACGGTCCCGACGGCCGGCGACGACACGAGCGCGCTCCGCGTCGAGGTCGTCAAGCCGAAGATGCTCGCGAGCGATCGCGCGCTCGAGCTCGCCGGCACGATCAAGCCGCTCGAGGAGACGAAGCTCTACCCGCGCACGTCGGGCTACGTGCGCCGCTGGCTCGTCGACATCGGCGACAAGGTGAAAGAGGGCCAGCTTCTCGCCGAAATCGACACGCCCGAGCTCGACGCGCAGATCAGCCAAGCGCGCGCGCAACTCGCGGCGGCGCAGGCGGCCGTCAAGCAGGCGGTCGCGAACCGTGACTACACGCGGTCGTCGTCGAACCGCTACGAGACGCTCGCGCAGCAGCAGCTCGTCTCGAAGTCGCAGGTCGAGCAGCAGCAGGCCGCCGCCGCGACCGGCGATGCGAACCTCGCCGCCGCGCAGTCGAACGTCAGCGCCGCCGATGCAAACCTGCGCCGCCTGCTCGACAGCAAGTCGTTCGCAAACGTCACGGCGCCGTTCGCTGGCACGATCACGACGCGCACGATCGACCGCGGCTCGCTCGTCGCCGACAACGGCACGACGCCGATGTTCACGCTCGTCGCGACCGACCCGGTGCGCGTGTTCATCGACGTCCCGCAGACCGTCGCGCCGAGCATCACGTCGGGCACGACCGCGACGATCTCCGTGCGCGAGTACGGCGGCCGCGTGTTCACCGGCAAGGTCACCCGCGCGGCCGGCGCCCTCGATCCTTCGCTGCACACGATGCAGACCGAGATCCAGGTCCCCAACGGCGACGGTGCGCTGCTGCCGGGGATGTTCTGCACGGCGGCGATCACGCTGCCCGTGCCGCACAACGTCGTCGAGATCCCGGCGACCGCGCTGTACAGCGATGCGCAGGGCCTCCGCGTGGCGACGGTCGACGCGCAGAACAAGATCCACTACGTGCCGATCACGATCGAGCGCGATACCGGCGCCACGCTGTGGGTCGCGACCGGGCTCGCCGGCGAGGAGCGCGTCGTCAAGATCGCGGTCAGCACGCTCGCCGAGGGCGATATCGTCGAGGCGAAGCTCGCGGCGGGATCCGCGGCCGGCTCTCCGGCGGGCTCGGCCGCCCGATCCGGATCAAAATAGCTCGCGCTGATTCGGATTGCCGATCGGCTCGACGCACTTCGGGTCGTCGTGCTCGGCGTTCGCCATCCAGGTCGTCACGTGGTCTGCGCGCCAACCGTCGAGAGCGCGCGGCGCACACAGCGGCATCGCGGCGTCGGGCGAGCCCGAGAGCCAGGCGTCGTAGCAGGCCTCGTCGATCACGATCGGCATCGGCTCGCTGACGCGCGTGACGAGCGGCTCGCCGGTGAGCAGCGCGAAGCTCGCGACGTCGTCGTCCTGGTTTGTCGCCCACACGCCCGCGAATGCGATCACGCGGCGCGGCTCGGGGTGAAACCACACTGGCTGCTTGAGCGCGTTCCACGCAAAGCAGCCGTCGGCGAGCACGAGGCAGCGCTGCTTCTTGAACGCGTCGCGCAACAGCGGGGTCGCCGCGACCGCCTCGAGCGGGGCCGCGTGGACCATCGGCGGGCGCTTGCCTCCATGGCCCTGCCAGCGAGGCAGCAGACCCCAGCGGAGCTTGGTCAGCTCGCGCTTGCCGCGCACGACCCAGGCATCCTGGCCGGGCGCGATGTTGTAGCGAACCTCGGGTGTGCCGTCGACGAAGGGGCCGTCGAGGGTCGTCAGGGTCAAGCGCGGCTCGTGCCGGGCCATCCCCAACCATACCCAGCTGAGTGTCAGATGCACCTGATACAAGGCCGTATGGAGCGATTTCCACGCGGCACGCTGCCTCCGAAGGCGTTTGCCGCCGTCGTGAACCAGCGGAAGGGCATCGACCCGGCGCGCGATCTCGACTTCTCGACCACCTGCCCGAACTGTTCGGCGCAGATGCTCCCGGAGCACGCGCACTACCGGTGCCCGGCGTGCGGCTACCGCGATTCGTCGTCGTTCTGAAGCTCACGCGCTAGCTGCTCACGATCGAGATCGCCGCACCATCGCGAGACGACGAGCGTGGCGACTCCGTTGCCGATCACGTTCGTCAGCGATCGCGCCTCGGACATGAAGCGATCGATGCCGAGGATCAGCGCGAGGCCCGCGACCGGCACCTCGTTGTGGAACGCCTCGAGCGTCGCGGCGAGCGCGACGAAGCCGCTGCCGGTCACGCCCGCCGCGCCCTTCGACGTCAGCAGCGCGACGCCGAGCAGCGCGAGCTGCGATCCGAGCGACAGGTCGTGGTTGGTCGCCTGCGCGACGAAGATCGCGCCCATCGTGATGTAGATCGCCGTGCCGTCGAGGTTGAACGAGTAGCCGGCCGGTACGACGAGACCGACGGTGCGCTTCGCGGCGCCGAGCCGCTCGAGCTTCTCCATCATCCGCGGCAGCACCGACTCGGACGACGACGTGCCGAGCACGATGAACAGCTCCTGCTTGATGTAGCGGATGAACCGGAAGATCGAGAAGCCGTGGATGCGCGCGACGAGACCGAGCACGCCGATGATGAAGATCAGGCACGTGCCGTAGAAGCAGCCCATCAGCTCGGCGAGCGACGCGAGGCTGCCGAGGCCGTACTTCGAGATCGTCACCTGCATCGCGCCCATCGCTCCGAGCGGCGCGAGCTGCATGATCATCGCGACGATCTCGAACACGACCTTGCCGGCGCGCTCGATCGCTTCGGCGCGCGCACCGATCCGTTGCATCGCGACGCCGACGAGGATCGCGATCAACAGCACCGACAGCACGTGGCTGCCACCGAGGTCCGGAATGAGGTCGAGGACGAAGTTCGACTTCGGTTGCTTGCCGAGGAAGGCCGCAACCTTCTCTGCATCGGCCGGCGTCAGCGACTTGTGGAGGCCGGCGCCCGGTGAGACGAGGTTCACGATGATGAGGCCAATCACCAGGGCCACCGTCGACGCGACCTCGAAGTAGAGCAGGGCGAGGCCGCCCGCCTTGCCGACCTGCTTGAGCGAGTGCGTGCCCGCGATTCCGACGACGACCGTGCAGAAGATCAACGGCGCGATCGTCATCTTGACGAGCTTGATGAAGCCCTGCGCGAGCGGCTCGAAGTAGTCCGCGGCGCCGGGCGCGAGTGCTCCGACCAGCACGCCGATCGCGATGCCGACGAGAACGCGAAAATACAGCGTCCGGATGAATCCGAGCTTTTCTGAGGCTTGTCCGGGACGCACTGTTTCGACGACAATAGCCTCAGCTTCGGTCATGCTTGGCCGAAACAGGGGGCAATGCGGGTGATCGACTTTGGAAGGCCGGTCGGGGCGGCACATCCCCCGTTCATCATCGCTGCGCTCGATTGCCGTGAGCTGGGGACGCTCGAGAGGGCGCTCGCGGCCGTCGACGTGGCCGCCGACAGCAAGGTCGACGCGATCAAGCTCGCGCGCCTGCCGTCGGGCTGGGCGCCGCAGCTGTTCGCGCGCGCCGAGCGTCGCAACCTGATGATGCTCGCGACCGCACTCGACGAAGAGCAGATCTCGCGCCTCGACTGGATGGGCGCGCCCGCGTTCTACCTCGTGTTCGACTGGTCGGATCTCGAGCTCGTCGCGCGTGCGGCGCAGACCGGCAAGCCGATCGTGATGCAGGTCGGCACGGCGAGCGAAGCGGAGCTCGCCGAGATCGTCGCGACGGCTCGCGCGAACGGCACGGGCGGCATCGTCCTCGTGCAGAGCGTGATCGACGTCGAGCTCGAAGGTCTCGAGGCGCTGCGCCGTCACGGCGCCGTCGTCGGGATCGCGGATCGGTCGCGCGGGGTGCAGATCCCGCGCGCGGCGATCGCGAGTGGCGTGCCGGTGATCGAGAAGCGGTTCGTGCTGCGCGGCGACGATTTGCTGTGCCCGAAAGAGGTCGGCGAGGTCGTGCAGGACTGCGAGCAGCTGTGGGCGTCGATGAGCGACGACCGCCGCTGGGCATTCAACTAAGCTCGCCGTGTGAACCACCCGAGCATGACCTCGAACGGGCGCCGCATCGCGGGCCTGATCGGGATCCTGATCGCGTTCGCGCTGCCCAAGCGGGTCGAGTGCGGCTATCCAGGCGGCACGTGCGAGCGCGTCGTCGATCATCGAACGTGCCGGTCGTACGAGATCGAGCCATTCGGCTTCTTCCTGCTCGAGAACGTGTTCGACCGCGACATCGGGTTCGCGTACTCGCACGGCGACGACTGCTAACTCTTCGTATTGGCGCGCGCCTTGCGACTCATCGCCGTATGGCGAGAATCACCAGTTTCCTGGTTGGCGCCGGCGTGATGTACCTGCTCGACCCGCAGCGCGGTCGCACGCGGCGAGCACGCCTGCAGAGCGCGCTCGTACACGCTGCGAAGCGGGAGCGCGACCTGCTGAAGCGCGGTCTGCGCGATGCGCGACATCGTGCGAAGGGCGCGAGCGAGCGCGCGCGTCGGGTGTTCTCCGAGCCGGTGCCGGATGCCGTCGTGCTCGGCCGCATTCGCGCACAGCTCGGCCGCGCGATCGCGCACGCCCGCGCGCTCGACATCGACGTGCGCGACGGCAAGGCGATCCTCGGCGGCGCGGTGTTGACGGCGGAGGCCGCGACGGTCGTGCGGTGCGTGAAGGCGGTGCCCGGCGTACGCGACGTCGTCGATCGCATGGAGCGCAAGGTGACGGCGGGCGCGAACCCGGCGCTCGCGACGGAGCCGCATCGCCCGCGCATTCGCTCGTGGACGCCGGCCGCGCAGGTCGGAGCGCTCGGCGCATCGGCGGCGCTGATCGGCTACGGCCTGCTCAAGCGCGGCGACCTGATCGGCAAGCTCGTCGCGGCGGCGGGCGGTGGGCTCGCGCTGCGCGCCGTGTTCAACGAGCCGCTGCCCAAGCTCGTCACGCATCGCGCCGAGGTGATGGTGCAGAAGACGGTCGTCGTGCACGCGCCGATCAACAAGGTGTTCGACCTGTGGAGCCAGCTCGAGAACCTGCCGCGCTTCATGCGGCACGTGCGCGATATCGACCTGCAGGTCGGCGGCACGCGCAGCATGTGGACGGTCGATGGTCCGGCGGGCACCGCGGTGCACTTCGAGGCCGAGACGATCGAGCTCGAGCCGGATCGCGTGATCGCGTGGCGCACGATCCCGGGCCAGCAGATCGAGCACGAGGGCCGCGTGAAGTTCGAGGAGCTGCCCGACGACACGACGCGCGTCACGGTTCGCATGACGTACAAGCCGCCGGGCGGCGTGATCGGTCACGCGATCGCGCACATCCTCGGCTGGGATCCGAAGTCGCGCATCGACGACGATCTCGTCCGCATGAAGGCGCTGCTCGAGGATCCGAAGCGCCGTCCGCCTCGCGAGCGCTACGCGCACTATCATTAGCGCGTGCGCCTGCCCGACATCGTCACGCCTCGGCCGAGGATCCTGTTCGTCGGGATCAACCCGGGGCACCGCTCGGGCCAGCTCGGGCATCACTTCGCGGGCCCGGGCAATCCGTTCTGGCGGCTGCTGCACGCGAGCGGCCTGACGCCCGAGGTGATCCCCGCCGTCGAGGATCACCGGCTCGCCGACTACGGCTACGCGCTGACGAACCTCGCCGCGCGACCGACGCGCAGCGCCGCCGAGCTGCGTCGCACCGAGCTCGCCCGCGGCCGCCGCGAGCTGATCGCGAAGATCGAGACGATGCGTCCAGCGGTGGTCGCATTGGTCGGCATTACGCTCTATCCGCTCGTCGTCGGCGGCGCCACGCCGGGGCCCGGTGCAAAGCCGGAGCGGCTCGCGGGTGCGCGCGTGTTCGTCGTGCCGAATCCGAGCGGGCTCAACGCATCGTTTCCAGGATTTGCTTCGAAGCTGGTCTGGTTCGAGGCACTCGCCGCGTTTGCGCGGTCGCGAGCGACGCCGGCGTCGCGTTCTTCAGCGCGACCTCGGCGGTCGCGAGGTGGCCCTTCACCTGGCCCCACTCGCCGGCCTTCTTCACCGCGTCGGCGTTGACGAGCTGGAGCTTCTGGCCCTGCTCGACCCACTGCATCTCTTCGACGGTCATCGCGCCCTGGACCATCTCGACCTCCTCCTGCGTCAGCCCGGACTCGACGATCCACGCGTGCAGCGGACCATCGTGGACGTCGGCGAGCCGCAGGTCGTTGTGCTTTTCCGCGACTGCATCGACGAGGTCGCCGTGGCCGGACCGGTAGATCAGCTCGGCCATCGGACACCGGACGCCGCGCGCGTCGCGGAACACGCTCAACGGATGTCCGGCCGCATCTTGTGGGAACTGCCCGGCTTCCGTGTAGTCGTGCAGCCACGCGAGCATCTGCGCGCGACGGGCCGCGAGGTCCGGAGTCGTGGGAGAGGCGGGCCCCGCTGCCGGGTGACACGCCGCGAGAAGGACGCTGAGGAGAATGATGTGCTTCATCGATTTCACGATGGCGCGACTTCTCCTCCGTCGACGTAAGGCCTCTGTAAGGCGTTGTCGAAACGCGCGCCGTATGGTCAAGTCCGCGCGTGGTGGCGAAGAAGCCGTTGAGGCTCCTGATCGTCGAGGATCACGTCGATTCGGCGGAGCTCCTCGCGGAGCTGCTCGTCAGTCGCGGCCATCACGTGCGCATCGCCGGCACCGCGAGCGCCGCGCTCGCCCGCGCCGCGGAGGAGCCGTTCGATCTCGTCGTCAGCGACGTCGGCCTGCCCGACGCCAGCGGCTACGAGCTGATGGCCAAGCTCCGCGATCGCCACGCGCTCAAGGGCATCGCGCTCACCGGCACCCGCACGACGGACGCCGCCGCCGCCTCGGGGTTCGTCGCAGTTCTGACCAAGCCGATTGCCCTTCGCACCCTCGAAGAAACGCTCGAAACCGTCGCCGCGCGCCTCTGAGCGTGACTGCGAACTTTTCCATCTTTCGATATGTCAGGGCCCTTCGCTACGCTCGACCCCGTGCTGGACATTCCAACGACCATCACCGTGAACGGTTCGCAAGGCGACCGGTTCCTGTCGAGCCTTGGCGGCTACCGCAACCCCGTGCCGCGCGCGCTCCGCCACCTCGCATCAGGCGACCAGCGCTCGATCCAGGTCGACCCGCAAGACGCCGAGCTCGTCGCCAGCTTCGTCGAAGAGCTGCTCGCGTCGGGCTGGGTCGATGTCGAGCAGCCGCTGCTGTTCTCGCCGCGCGTCGGCGACGAAGTGCTCGTGCTGAGCGACTCGCTCGCCGAGGTCTCGCACACGGCCAAGCACGCGCCGGTCTCGTGGCGCCTTGTCGAGAAGGGCACGCGCGGCAAGCTGATCGGCTGGCGCGATGTCGAAAACGAGCCGCCGCGTGCGGTGCTCGATCTCGCGGGCGTCGAGCGCCGCCTCGTCGTGTTCATCGGCGAGACGAAGGTCACGCGCGCCCGCCGCCACCGCTACTGACCGTGGGCAGTGTGCACGGAGTGCACAGCTCCTTAACTGTTGACCACCGTTCGATAAAGTTGACCGCAGTTCGATAGCGAATTGTTACTTTGCGCCAGCGCGCATTTGATCGACGATGCGCGCCCATGAGGGGATGCTGGCTCGTCGCACTGCTGCTCGCGGCATGTAGCTCGTCGCACGAAGGACTCGGTGCGCCCGACGCGTCAGGCACGACAGGTGGCGATGGTGCGCATCCCGACGCCCCGAACGTGCCGGTGCCGATCAAGCACGTCGTCGTCATCATCAAAGAGAACCACACGTTCGACAATTACTTCGGCTCGTTCCCCGGCGCCGACGGCATCAGCCAGATCCAGGTCGGCTCGCAGATGATCACGCCGCCGCACGCACCGGATCGCACGCCGCGCGATCTGTGTCACGCGCACAGCTGCGCGCTGCAGGATCTGACGGGCGACTGGCTCGGCGTGTCGGGCGCATCGAACAACGGCGACAACCTCGCGTTCGCTCAGTATCAGGAAGCCGACATCCCGAACTACTGGCAGTACGCGCGCCACTTCACGCTCGGCGATCGGTTCTTTGCGAACGTGCTCGGCCCGAGCTTCCCCGGCCACACGTTCGTGCTCGCCGCGCAGGCGGGCTGGGCCGCCGGCAACCCGAACACGCAGGTGCTGCATCCCTACTGGGGCTGCGATCAGGACGCGACGACGAAGGTCGACATCGAGAACCAGTACACCGGCACAATGGATCAGGTGTTCCCGTGCTTCAAGATCCCGAGCGTGCCCGACGTGCTGCCGGCGGGCGTCGACTGGCGGTTCTACGGCACGAACTTCTACGCGCTGCCGGAGATCTGGTCGATGTTCGATGCGGTCGACGGCATTCGCAACGGTCCGGGCTGGGCGAAGATCGTCAACGCGAACCAGTTCGACGCGGACGTCGCGAACGGCACGCTGCCCGCGGTGACGTGGCTCGTCGACCAGGATCTCGACGACGAGCATCCGAACATCGGCGGCGTGTGCGCCGGCGAGAACTGGACGGTCGGCCACATCAACGCGATCATGAACAGCGAGCTGTGGAAGGACACCGCGATCATCTTCACGATGGATGACTTCGGTGGCTGGTACGATCACGTCACGCCGCCGCGCCGCTACGGCATGGATCCGACGAACGCACCGTATGGCGATGGCTTCCGGCTGCCGCTGATCGTGATCTCGCCGTACGCGAAGCCCGGCTTCATCTTCCACGAGAACGCCGAGCAGGCGAGCATCCCGCGGTTCATCGAGCGCGTGTTCAATGCGCCGGCGCTGTCGACGCTCGATCCCGCGGCGCAGGATGGTCAGGCGAACGACCTGATGGGCGCCTTCGACTTCACGCAGCAGCCGCTGCCGCCGCTGCCGCTGACAACGCGCTCCTGCCTGTAGTCACTTGATGAAGAACGCGTCCGCGATCGCGTCGGCGAAGTCGACGTCCTGCGCGACCTCGACGCGATACTCGCCCGCCGCCGCATCGGCGAACGGCGCGAGCTTGACGGTCAGGCCGCTCGCGGCGAACCGGCACGGGTGCTGGCAGGCAACGCCCTGATCCGCGCCCGTGTAGACGAGGTTGATCACGCCGTCATTGCCGACGTGCACGCGGCGGCACGCGGCCGCATCCGCCGACAGCGGCGTGCCCGCGGCATCGGTCACGCGGTAGTAGTAGTCGCCGGCGGCGAGCTGGCCCTCGCTGACGACGTACGCGTCATCCTTCGCGCCGAATGCATCGAGCATCGCGCGGTGGCCGTCGGCGCGGCTCGCGTGGACCGGTGGGTCGTTGTCGACGGTCGTCGAGACGTCGGTGCACCCGATCAGGGCGCCGAGCGTGGTGGCGAGGAGACGGCACATGTCCCTGGGCCACAGCAAAGGTCGTACCGCGCGACGAGCCCAGCAGACACGCCGATCTAGCTCGCGGCCGGTGCGCGCCCACGCACGAAGGACGGGCACGGCGGCGCGCGTTCGCTACGCTAGTGCGATGCGCCTAACTGCACTGATCGTGATGGCGGCCGCGTCGACGGCGAGCGCCGCCCCCGACTACGCCGGGCACATCAAGGCGTTGCGCGACAAGCTCGCCGCGAAGGGGCTGACGGGCGTGACGATCCGCATCGAGGAGCCGTTCGTCGTCATCGGCGATGCGGGCGAGGACACGCTCGCGCGCGATGCCCGGACGGTGCGGTGGGCCGCCGACAAGCTCGAGGCCGACTTCTTCGCGAAGCGCCCGACGAAGATCCTCGACATCTACCTGTTCCACGATGCCGAGTCGTACGAGCGCGGCGTCCAGCTGCTGACGACCGACGCGCCCGACACGCCGTACGGCTTCTACTCGCCGAGCGCGCAGGGGCTGTTCATGAACATCTCGACCGGCGGCGGCACGCTCGTTCACGAGATCGTGCACCCGTACGTCGAGGCCGACTTTCCTGACGCCCCGCCGTGGCTCAACGAAGGCCTCGGCTCGCTGTTCGAGCAGAGCGCCGAGCAAGACGGCCACATCGTCGGCCTGACGAACTGGCGGCTGCCCGGCCTCCAGCACGCGATTGTGCACGGCGAGGTACCGACGTTCTCGTCGCTGATGCACCTCGGCTCCAACGACTTCTACGGCGACGACCAGGGCATCAACTACGCCGAGTCGCGCTACTTGCTGTACTACCTGCAGCAGACCGGCAAGCTGCGCGGGTTCTACAAGGCGTTCCGCGCGGCGCACGCGAAGGATCCGTCGGGCTTCCAGACGCTGACGAAGACCGTCGGCGATCTCGAGAAGCTGCAGCCGGCGTGGGAGCGCTGGGTGAAGACGCTGCGCTTTCAGTGACCCGGGCGCGGCGCGTGGGCCCAGTGATCGACGACCGAATCCTCGCCGCAGCGCTGGATGTAGTCGGTGCCGAAATCGCGGGCATCTTCCGTGCGGCCGTCGAGGACGAGGAGCTTGACCAGGTCGTGCGCCTGCGAGGGCTCGCAGCGCTGACCGAGCGTGCCGCGCAGCTCGTCGATCTTCACCTTGCGCTGCTGCGCGATCTGCGCGAGCTCGTCGCGCATTGCCTCGCGGCGATCGACCTTCTTCGCCGGCACGATCGCGGCGAACCACGCGAGCACGGCGAGCAGGACGGCGCCGACGACCGACGCGACGACGATGCGCTGGCGGCGCCGCGACAGCGGAGCGCTGACGAGGCCGGCGGTGCGCGCTTCGATCGCATCCCAGTCCGCGCCGGGGACCGCGAGCTTGAGCTCCTCGATCGCGCGCTTCGCGTCATCGAGCGCGCTGCGATCGATCGAATCGCCGCGCGATGCGGATTTCGCGGCGTGGGGCCGCAGCTCGTCGTACGCGGCGGTGTTCGCGCCACGATTGGCGAGCACTTTGCGTGCGCGATCGAGGTGCCGCCAGATCTCCGGGTACGCATCGTTCGCCTCGGCGAACGCGCGCCAGCGCTGGTGCGGCGCATCAGTCGCACGCGTGCGGACGGCCGCGGACTCGACCGCATCGATCAGCGCCTCGCCGATCAAGATCGCACCGACCGCGCGGTCGTGCTCGTCGAGGGCGTTCGCCGTATCGCGATACATCCCTCTTAGTGTTTCGGATCAGGGGCAGGGTGGCAAGGCCCGATTTCTAATCGCGATCGCGGTCGCGGTCGCGGCGGTGCTCGCGGCGCTCTTCCCGACGATCTTCGCGGCGTTCCTCCCGCCGTTCCTCCCGCCGTTCCTCGCGGCGTTCCTCGCCCCGGTCGTACCTATGGTCGCGAATCACCGGGCCTTCGTGGCGGTAGTACGGGGCGGGACGGGCGTAGTCCCGGCCCTCGTGGCGGCGGTAGTGGACGTACGCGCGCGGGTTGTCGATCGTGCGGATCCGGACCGGCACGTAGTTGAGGTCGACGCGCGCGAACCCGCGGTCGTAGGAGCCCGAGCGGAACCACATGCCGTCGCGGTACTCCCAGTACGCGCCGTCGCTGTAGAACACCGGCGCATCGGCATCCGCGATCACCTGCACGCCGGGCTCGACCTCGACGAGATCGGGCGACTGCACGGCGACGCCGCCGCCGTACTCGACCTCGCCTGTTCCCGCGCAGCCGGCGACGGCCGACGCGAAGAGCACACCACAAATCCATGTGAGCTTCATGCGCGAGAAAACCAGCATTGCGCATGCCACCGCCGCGCGAGAACCTCGCAGGATGAAGCGTCAGCTGCGGACGTTTGCGGGGTTGAACGTCGAGGAACTGCGTCATCCGTCGGATGCGAGCGCGACCGAGGCGCTCAAGAAGATCCCGGGCCTCGACAAGCTGCTCGCGAAGATCCTCGAGGTCGGGCTCGAGCGGATGTTCTACGTCGAGAACGTCGCGTCGAACCTGCGCGTCACGCCGAAGATGTTTCCGCGGCTGCACAAGAGCCTCGTGTGGGCGACGAAGATCCTCGATATCGCCGAGCCCGAGATGTACGTGACGGTCGACCCGGTGCCGAACGCGTGGACGTACGGTCACACGAAGCCGTTCATCACGCTGACGTCGGGCCTGATCGACATGATGACCGACGAGGAGCTGTTCTTCGTCATCGGTCATGAGGCCGGGCACATCAAGGCCGGCCACGTGCTGTACGGGACGATGGCGCGCAACATCGCTGCGATCATCGCGCTGCTCGGCGAGATGACGCTCGGCATCGGTGCGCTCGTCGCGCGCGGGCTCGCGTTCGCGCTGTACGAGTGGTACCGGTGCGCCGAGCTGACGTCGGATCGCGCGGCGCTGATGTGCGTGCAGGATCTCGAGGTCGCGCGGTCGACGTTCATGAAGCTCGCCGGCGGCACCACGCGCCTCGTCGCCGAGATGGATCGAGAGGAGTTCCTGCGGCAGATCCGCGAGTACGAGGACGTCGATCGCTCGACGCTCGATCGCGCGTACAAGATCCTGCTCACGGTGCAACGGACGCATCCGTTCGCGATGCAACGCGCGAAGGAGCTCGAGCTGTGGTCAGAAGACGGGTACGCGCGCCTCATGGGCACGTGACTTGCTGACCTCGATCGCATGGCGATCGCAAACGATTCCGGGCGCACGCGCTCTACGTGGATGGCGGAGAGCGTTCCTGACTACGACGGTGACGTTCCGGGCGATGCGCAGCCGGATGTCTGCGTCGTCGGCGCCGGCATCGCGGGATTGTCCGTGGCGCTCGCGCTCGTCCAGGACGGGCTCGACGTGCTCGTGCTCGATCAGGGACCCATCGGCGGCGGTCAGACGGCGCGCACGAGCGCTCACCTGGCGTCGGCGCTCGACGATCGCATCTACGTGCTCGAGCGCCGCTTCGGCAAGCAGGGCGCGCGGCTCGCGGTCGAGTCGCACGCGGCCGCGATCGACGCGATCGAGCGCAACGCGAAGATGTTCGGCATCGACTGCGATTTCGTGCGCGTCGACGGCTATCTGTGGCGCGGGCCGAACAGCTCGTGGCGCGAGCTGCGCAAGGAGCGCGACGCGTCGAAGCGCGCCGGGCTCGTCGTCTCCGAGG
>JAFAOG010000141.1 GCA_019237945.1 Deltaproteobacteria bacterium
ACGCGCTGCTTGCCCATCAGCCCGTTCGCGGTGAACGCGAGCAACAGATCGTGCGCAGGGCCGGCCGCGCCCATGTTCGCACTCGCGTCGAGAAACGTCAGGGCGCGCTCGTAATCGCCGCCGAGAACGTACTGGCGCGCCTGCGCCTCGTACGACTCGCGGAGGTTGTCGTGGAGCTGCTGGGCCTTCTGCTTGGCATCGGCTTCGCTGCGCTCGGCGGCGGAGCGCTGATCCGCGACGCGGCGGTTGAGCGCGACCAGTGCGATCATGCCGGCCGCGAGGACGCCAAAGCTTCCCGCGAGCAGCGCGCGGCGCCGGCGCAGGCTGCGCGCGGCATCGGCGAGCGAGGCGTTCGCGAACGCGGTCTCGAGATCCGTGAGCGCGCCCGGGTAGCGCGAGCGCCAGAGCCGGTACTCGGCGAGCGCGTCGCCGCGCCAGAGCAGGCCGGTCGGACGGCCGCGCTCGTCCCACTGGCGGGCGATCGTGCGGAGCTGATCGCGGAGGCGCACGCCCTGGGCGTCTTCGCTGCGCCAGGTGACGAGGCGCGGCCAGGCTTCGATCAACGCCTCGTGCGTGATCTCGATCTGCTCGACGCCGTCCGGGCCTTCGGAGCTGACGAGCAGGCGCGCCGCGACGAGCTTCTCGATCACGTGCGGGCCGTGGCGTTCGTCGCCGAGCAGCTGATCGAGCTCCGCGCGCGACAGCACGGCGCGCGTGCCTTCGGCGGTGACGGCGTGGCGAAAGACTTCGCGGACGAGGCGCTGCTCGTCGGGCGACATCGCGTCGAGCGTGGCTTCGGCGTGACGGGCGAGCGCGCCGCCGATGCCGCCGAGCGAGACGTACGCCTTGCGGGTGAGCTGGCGGAAGCGGCGATCGCGCAGCTCCCATAGCTTGCTCGCGGTGAACGAGAGCAGGGCGAGCGCGCTGCGCGTGTTGGCAAGCGCATCGACCATCTCGCCCGCGAGCGCGGGATCGTCGAGCTCGTAACCAGCGCGGCGCAGCGGCTCGAGGACGATGCGCAGGAGGTCATCGCGGCCCGGCGTCGTCAGCAGGTGAAGCGCGGGGGCGAGTCGCGCGCGCAGGGCAGGGAGTGCTTCGGCGTGGAGCAGGAAGTCGTCGCGCAGCGTCAGGATCACGCGGACTGGATCGTCGATGGTACGCGCGGCGGCGACGAGCGCCTGGGCGAAGCGGGCGCGCTCGCGCTCGTCATCGCAGAGCGTGAACAGCTCCTCGAGCTGATCGACGACGAGCACGGTCGTCTTGCCGCGCTCGTGGAGACGCGTGGCGAGCCTGGTCGGATCCTCGTCGAGCTCGCGCCGGATCACGACCGGATCGAAGCCGAGCTTCGCGACGCGCGCGGCGAGGCTCGCGAGCGGGGCGGCGCCCGGCCGCAGGACGACGACTTCCCAGTCCTCGGGGAGCAGCGGCACGACGCCGGCTTGCACGAACGAGCTCTTGCCCGCGCCCGACGGGCCGACGACCGCGAGCAGCGGCTGGCTGCGCAGGCGGTTGACGAGCTCCTCGCTCTCGCGCTCGCGGCCGAAGAACCGATCCGCATCGTCGGCGGTGAACGCGGAGAGGCCGGGGTAGGGCGAGCCTTCCTGGCCGGAGGTCGACGTCGTCGCGTCCTCGGCGAGCGCGCCGATCGCTTCCCACAGCGTGTCGTCCTCGTGCTCGAAGCTCTCGGGCAGGGCGACGAGGCGCGCGCCGCGCCGGCCGGTACCTTCGAGGAAGAACAGGCGTGGGCCGAGGCCGCGCGCGGGCTCGTGGACCTGGACGAACGGCGCGAGCTTGACGATCGGAAGGCCGCTCGCGTCGAGCAGCGCGACATCGCCGGCAGCGAGGGGACGCCCGCGCAGCGTGACGACCGGCGGGTCCGTGCGGCGCACGCCCATCGTCAGCGCGGCGCCGTGCTCGCCCTGCACGACGAGACGGTACGCCGACAGGAACGCGACCTCGCCGAGCATCTTCTCGACGAGTGGCATCGCGGTCGCGAGCAGCTCGCGCACGGCTGCGTCGCTGGCGCCGCCGTCGCTGGTGTCGCGGAGTGCGAGCAGATCGGTCAGCGCGCTCGCGCCCGCGACGAAGTCGACGAGCTCGGGAATCGGATGTGCATCGCGCAGCTTCGCGAACGGCGCGACGAGCTCGCGCGTGATCGCGAGCCACTCGGCATCGGGCAACGCGCGGCGGCGCAGGCGGCGGATCGCATCGGTCGCGCGCGAGTCGCCGCGAGAGCCACCGACGTGCGCGTGGGCCGCGAGCGCGACCATCGCGACCGTCCTCACGACGACGCGCATGAGCTGGAAGATCGCATCGCGCGCCTGGTGCGGATTGCGCGCGGCTTCGAGCGCGCTCGCCGCCTGGGCGATCGGTTGCGGCGCGCGTGCCGCGACGGAGATGCGCAGCTCCTCCGGCAGGTGCGGCAGGCCGACCGGCTCCTCGGCGAGACCGCTCGCCTGGCGAAACGCGGCCGCGAGCTCGAGGGCGCTGCCGAAACGTTCCGCAGGATCCTTCGCGAGCGCGCGCGCGAGCACGGCGTCGAGTGCCGCGGGAAGATCGCGACCGAGCTTCGGCGTCTCCTTCTGCGCGTGCGCCATCGCGATCAGGTAGCGAGTCGCGCCGGCGAACGGTGGCTGACCGGTCAGCGCCTCGTAGCTGAGCACGCCGAGCGCGTAGATATCGGTGCGGGCGTCGGCGCTCGAAGCATCGAGCCACTGCTCGGGCGCCATGTAGAGCGGCGATCCCATGATCGCGCCCTCTTCGGTGAGCCGGCCGGCGGTGTCGGCCTCGGTCGCGGGCAGCGGCGTTGCGGTCGCTGCGAAGGCGTCGTCGGCGTCGTCCTGGTCGTCCTTGAGATCGGAGAGATTCTTCGCCGGCTTCTGCGGGCCGGGCAAGTCCTCCTCGGCCGGCTTCGCGATGCCGAGATCGAGGAGCTTCGGCAGCAGCTGACCGGCGCGCGACAGCACCATCACGTTCGCCGGCTTGAGATCGCGGTGAACGATTCCTTGATCGTGCGCGGTCTGCACGACCTGGCACAGGCGCTCGAGCAGCGGCACGAACCGCTCCAGCGGAATCGGTCCCTGAGCGGCGAGCAGCTTGTCGAGCGGCGTGCCGCGCACGAGCTCCATCGCGATCCACAACACGCCGTCGGTCTCGGCGCCGAACGCGTAGATGTGCGCGGCGAACGGATGGTCGAGACGCGACGCGAGCCGTGCTTCGCGCAGGAAGCGCTGGATCAGCGTTTCGCTCGCACGCAGCTTCGTGTGCATCACCTTGATGACGGCTTCGCGCGCCAGCGCCGCCTGCTCCGCGCGGAACACCATGCCGAAGCCGCCGCTCGACAGCGCTTCCTTCACGACAAACTCGCCGAGCCGGCGGCCGACCAGGCGACCGGCATCGACGTGTTCCGCCCCCTCGAGCATCCACGGCCATCGTAGCGCGGGTACGATGGCGCCGTGTGGGAACCGATCGCGAACACGCCGGAAGTGTGGGCGGCGGTCGATCGGCTCGCCGAGGCGCCGTCACCTGTCCCTGACCGGGCGCTGCTCGCCGCCTATCTCGCGAGCGTGCGCGATGACGACAGCGCAACGACCGCGCTCGAGGATCTCGTCGCCGCGTTTGACCGCGGATTCGCGCGCGTCGACCTCACCGGTGGGCTCGCGGGTGCGGCGTGGGTCGCGAATCACGTCGCGCCCGACAGCGAGGAGCTGCTCGCCGCCTGCGATGCTTCGCTGGCGCGCGCGCTCGATGCCTGGAAGGGGCCGCTCGATCTGACGCATGGGCTGGTCGGCATCGGTATCTATTTTCTCGATCGCGAAGGCGACGTCGCGGCACGCGCGCGTGCGCGGATCGTCGAGCTGCTGGCCGAGCGTCGTCGCGACGGCACGTGGTTCACGCCGCGCGAGGAGCTGCACCCCGACGAGCAGCCTCACTTTCCGAACGGGCGCGTCGACTGCGGCATTCCGCATGGCGTCGGTGGCATCGCCGGGCTGCTGCGTCGCATGGGCGGCGATGCGACCACGCTCGCGGACAGCACGACACGCTGGCTGCTCGCACAGCTGCGCGACGGTGGGCTGCCTCGCGCGATCGTCGACGGAGAGCCGAAGCCCGGGCGCGTTGCCTGGTGCTACGGCATGCCCGGCGCCTGTCTCGCGCTCGGCGGTCCGCGCGAGCTCACCGGCTGGCTCTCGGTGAAGCCGTGGCAGACCGACACGCTCGCGTTGTGTCATGGCGCCGGGGGCATGATGCATATGGCGAATCGCATGTATCAGGCGACGCGCGAGCCGGCCTATCGCGTGACGGCGCTCGCGTGGCTCGAGCAGCTACTCGCGAGAATTTCCGAGGCGCCGCCAGGCGATCTCCTCGACGGCAGCGCCGGCATCGCGCTCGCGCTGCTGGCCGCGGCAACGGATCTCGAGCCGGCGTGGGATCGCATGCTGCTGTGCGATGTGGTGGGATAGGTAGCGCGCGCGCACTCGCGTATGATCGATGCGTGGTTCGCCGCTCGTTGTTGTTCCTCGCGGTGGCGGCGACGGGATGTTCGTTTCAGGCGCACTCGGCGCAGCAAGCGCAGACCGTCGACAGTGCGACTGGGGGCGAGCCGTCGATGATCGTCCATGACGCGGCGATCGACGCGCGCGTGATCGACGCGCCGCCCGATGCGAAGGTGTTCC
>JAFAOG010000148.1 GCA_019237945.1 Deltaproteobacteria bacterium
CGCCGGCACCTCGATGTGCTTGCCCTCGAACTGCGCCGAGAAGTCGCGCGGATCGCCGGAGTCGGTCTGCACGAGCAGGTGCAGCGCGCCCCCGCGCTCGACGAGCTGGTCGTACTCCTCGTTGACCATCTTCGCGAAGCTCGCCGCATCGACGACCTCGCGACCATCGACGGCGAGCACGACGTAGTGCTCGGCGAGGCCGAGGTCCTGCAGTGGGCCTTGCGACAGCTTGGTGACGATCGCGCCCTTCTCGAGCTTGGGGAACCGCCAGCCGAGCTCGGGGTAGTAATCGACGAGCGTCGCGCCGAGCGCCTTGCTCTCCTTGCCCGAGTCGGTGCGCAGCTTCGCGACATCCTGCTCCGAGAGCTGGACGCGTGCGAACGCGACGTAGCGCTTGCCGTCCTTGCCCTCGAACGCTTCCCAGTAGCGGCCGGAGAGCGGCGGCGCCGACTTCTCGATCACGCGCGCGACCGCATGACGGCCGTCATGGAGCTCGCGGCGAGCCTGCGTCGACAGCGGATCGCGGCTGTACGTCGAGAACGCGGCGCTGCGCGTCTGCTGGATCGAATCGGTCCACGGGTTCGCCTTCGTGTCGCCCGCGAGATACTGCGCGAGCGCCTCGTACGCGGCGTCACTCGCCTCGTCCTCGGCTTCCGACTGGCTCGCCATCGCGAACGACACACCGGTGCACGCGACACCGCCCGCGAGCACGCCGCACTGCGCGGTGCCCGGCAGATCGGTCGCCGCGATCCAGTTCGCGCGCGGCTTGGCGCTCTGCTGCACCATCGGGCCGTAGCCATAGGGCCCCGGCTCGTACGTCTTCTGGCCCATGCGCTGGTACGCGAGCACGCCGGCGGCACCGCCGACGAGCAGCACGGCCGCGAGCAGGATCGGCACCGTCCGCGTGCGATGCGCGACGTCCATCTGACCGGACGCCTTCGGAAGCGCGGCGAGACCGACCGACGCCTTCTTCTCGATCTTGCGCGCGCGGAGCTCGCCGATCTTGTAGCTGAGCTCCTTCGTGAGCACCGGCTTGGGCAGCGTCGGCAGGATCGTCATCACGGCCTCGCCGGCCGTGCACTGCATCGCCGCCTTGCACTGCGGACACCGCAGCTCGGGGGCGGTCGCGAACTTCAGCACCTCGTGGTGCTCCGCGACGTTGATCTGATGTGCCTGCGTCGTGCCGCACGAGCCGCACGCGTACGGCATCGTGAAGTCGACGATGACGGCCTTCGCGCCGAGGTCTTCCTTGCTCGCGAGCTTCTCGAGGAACACGGGCTGGACGCCGACCAGAAGCAGCTGCTCGACGAGCGGCGTGACCTGCTGGACGAACGTGCGCCACTCGGCCGCACCGGCCGGCTCGACGCGCGGCACGTTCGCGACATCGATGATCACGGTGCCTTCGAGACCCTCGGCGAGCTTGTCGCGCGGGAACGTGCTGTCGAGATCGCCGCCGAGGCGCAGGTACGTGTTGCGGCCGTCGATGATCTTGTCGACGTGCACCTTCTGGTCGATGCGGCCGATCCGGTAGTCGAGCTTCGTCGCGAGGAACGAGACGACGTCGTAGTCGAGCTCGAACGCGCCCTGGCCGAGGATGTACGAGAAGTACGTCGAGCCGTCTTCGTCGAAGTACATCGCCTCCTTGCACGACGGGCACGGGCGCTCCGCGAGCTTCATGCTGCGGATCGCTTCCATGTCCTTCGTGACGTCGAGGAGCACGCGATGCTCGGAGTCGCAGTAGTCGCAGCGGAACGGCGCGTAGAAGCTGTAGACGCGGCCGCCGCCGGCGAAGTTCGCGACCATGTTGAGCTGGTCGACGACCTTCGGCGCGCACTCGATCAGGACCATGTTCTTGGCCTGCTTCGCCGCGATCGTGACGAAGTCGACCCACTCGCGAATACCGAACGAGCTGATCTTCTTCACGCCGCCGGTATCGAGCACGAGCGTGTCGCACGAGATCGAGCGCGCGATCTTCTTGCCGTCGAAGCCTTCGTCGATCGTGCCCGTGAACTTCAGGCACGCGATGCCGCCATCGGCGAACTTCTCGATCGAGAGCTTCGGGCCCTCGGCCGCCGCCGGTGCAGCCGGCGTCTTGTTTTCAGTCGATGGGCGTACAGCTTCCATCATGCGCTCCAGAAGTGAACCGACTTGGCCTGCGTACGTAGCTCTCGCAGGTTCATGTCGAGCTCGAACACCGCGGTCACCTCGGTGTGACGACCGCGCGAAACGTCGAAGAACATCGCCGACGACGAGTTGTGGCAGACCATCATCCCCAACCCTGCCCCGCCGTGCGAGCTATCCATCTCGCCACCGGCCAGACCGCGCGCGAGCCCCTCGAACACGTGCTTGCGCTCGAGGCGACCGAACGGGTCGCGGACTTGAAGCACGAGCTTGCTGCCGTCGGTCGCGAGGCGAACGCTCGGACGCTCTTCGTCCGCAAGCCGGATATCCGCCTTGCGATCGAGCGCGTACTTCGGGCGGCCGTGCATGTCGACGGGCGCGTCGTACATCGCGTTCATGAGCAGCTCGTGGCCGAGCTCGCCGAACATCTCCGAGATGCGCTTGGGCACCTGGAGGTTCGTGACGAACTGCTGGATCTGACCAACGGCCGCATCGCGATCGCTCGTCGTGCGGACTTCGAGCTCGATCGCGGAGAAGCCCCAGTCAAGATACGCAGACAGCGGCGGCGGACCACCGGGCGCCGCGAGCCGGCGCGCGATCATCAAGACCTCCCACGCGCGCGGCGCGCTCTCGAAGTCTTTGCGACCGAGCACGTTGTCGATCAGCTTCGTCTCGACGAGGTAGCGCAGCGAGCGCTTGAGCGGCTCCGCGGTCCACAGCACGCCGCGCAGCTTGCCGTGCGCGCGCACCTGCTCGGCGACGAAGTCTGCGTCGAACGTATCGGCGCAGATCACATCCGCCACGCTCAGGTGCTGGGCGATCTGGGCCGGGTCTTCGACCGTCGTCGCGGTCGCACCGACCGACATGAACAAGCGCGCGACCTTCCGGCCGACCAGCTTGTTGCGTTCAAGAATGACCGCGTGCATCTCCCCGCTGCTCCCAAGCTAGCATGCTCCATCAATATGCAACCACCCGAAGCAAAACGCATTTTTTCGGCATCCAGTAATCGCTGTTTGCGCGCGTACGTTGGAGGTCGTTGCCAGTGATTAAAGGTGCGCGTCGCACGTCTGCTACGATGAGATGGTGAGGGTTCTTTTGGCCGTGCTGGTCGCGGCGTTGTGTGCGTCTTCCTCCGCGTCCGCCGACAGCGAGCTGTACCAGACGGTGTCCACGGCGAAGCCTCGACGGGATCTCTCGCAGTTCCTCGTCGCGAAAGGCGAGAAGGCGGTCAAGGCGCGCGACTGGGCGCACGCGATTCCGCTGTATCAGGCGCTGGTCGTCGCGCGCGGCCCGGCAAGCGCCGAGCAAAAGCAGCTCGCGGTCGTGTGGACGCTCGCCGGTCAGAACGAGGAAGCATCGAAGGCGTGGGCCGCGTACGCGGATGCGATCTCCGACGAGAAAGAGCGCGCCGAGGCGATCGCGGAGTCGCAACGTTTGCACGGCGCCCCCGATCCATTCGCCGACAAGATCGAGATCGCGGCGATGGGCAGCGAGGCCAAGCAGGCGTTCGGGCTCGGCCGCACCGCGTTCGCGAAGAAGCAGTACGGCGACGCGCTCGTCTACTTCCACATGGGCTACGCGCTCGCGCCCGACCTGCCGGGCTTCCTCCGCGAGCTCGGCTCGACCTACGACAAGCTCGGTGAAGGCGAACGGAAAAAAGAGTTCTACCGGCGCTACCTCGTGCAGCGTCCGTTCGGCGCCAACGCCGATGTCGTGCGCGCGGAGCTCGCGAAAGAAAAAGATGTGCTCGGAACGCTGATCGTGTCGTCGAGCCTCCCGTGCACCGAGCTCTGGATCAATCGTCAGAAGATCCCCGGGAAGCTGCCCGCGGCCGGCCTCGCAGTCGCTCCCGGCGACTACAAGGGCCTGTGCTTCAACCCGAAGTACGAGATGGCGTCGTTCGAGTACGCGACGGTCGAGCCGGGCAAGCCGGCGGCCCTGACGTTCAGGTGGGCGATCATCGTCAACAAGCTCGAGCGCCCCTACGGCCGCATCGCCATCGAGAAGGCGGACTCCCCGGGCGTCATGATGGACCTCGGAATCACCTCGCCGGAGGTCGGTGTCCCGGTCCCGGCGGACGGTCACAAGCTCAAGATGATCCTCAAAGACGATTCAGGGGTGCGATCCGACGAGCGATTGGTGCAGATCGAACCTGGCCAGCGCCTCGTCGTTCAATGGTAAGGTCGCGAGCGGCGTGGTCTCGGAGCGGCCATCACAAGAAGGGAAGTTGTCACCGGGTGCACCGAATGATCCGGTGCCCTTCGGCAAGTATTACCTTCTTGGCCTGATCGCCCGCGGCGGCATGGCCGAGGTCTATCGCGCGCGGCCTCAGGACGGCGACAAGTCGCTCTACGCGGTCAAGGTCATGCGTCCGCAGCTCGCCCGCGAGGCGCGCTTCATCGACATGTTCCATCGCGAGGGCAAGCTCGCCATGATGCTGCGCAACCGCTGCATCGTCGAGACGCTCGAGATCGGTCAGTTCGACGGCCGCCACTACATCTCGATGGAGTACATCGGCGGGCGCGACCTGACGCAGGTCCTTCGCCGCTGTCAGGAGACGCAGCAGCGCATCCCGGTTCCGCACGCGGTCTACATCGCGGCGCGCATCGCGGAAGGCCTGCACTTCGCGCACACGCTCGCGGGGCCCGACGGGCGCCCGCTCAACATCGTCAACCGCGACGTCTCGCCGTCGAACGTTCGCCTGTCCTACGACGGCGACGTCAAGCTGCTCGACTTCGGCATCGCCCAGGCGCTGATGAAGTTCACGAGCGAGATCGGCATCCTCAAGGGCAAGTTCAGCTACATGTCCCCGGAGCAGATCCGCGGCATGCCGCTCGACGCGCGCACCGACGTGTTCTCCGCCGGCATCATCCTCCACGAGATGCTGACGACCGAGAAGCTGTTCCGCGGCGACACCGAGTTCGCGCTGATGGAGAAGGTCCGCAAGGCGGAGGTCCCGCCGCCGTCGAACTTCAACCGCCGCGTCACGCCCGAGCTCGATGCGATTTCCTTGAAGGCGCTCGCGCGCGACGTCGCCGACCGCTACCAGAACGCGGCGCAGCTCGCGGCCGACCTCGACGCGCTGATCGCCGGCTACCGGTTCGACCCCAAGGAGCTGCGGCAGTTCATGCGCCAGCTGTTCCGCAAGGAGTACCAGAAGGAGCTCGAGGACACCCAGCTCGCGCTCGACGCCGAGCCGGGCTTCGTGCCCCAGATCCACCGCCAGCCGACGGCCCAGTTCGACGTCGCGACGACCGAGACCAAGAACCCGCACATCGAGGTCGTCGTGGCCGATGCGACGCCCTCGGTGCCGCCGCCCGTGGGGCCCGATGGCGACAAGCCCAAGGGATTCTGGGGTTCTCTGTTCAAGCGGAAGAAGTAAGCTGCGGCCATGGTTGAGCAGTCTGTGCCGCCCACGCCGACCACCCGCGACATTGCGACCCGCACGGCGGTCGTGATCGGCGGCACCGCGCTCGCGTTCAATGCGGCGTTCTACTTCCTGTCGCAGCTGTACTTCGACAGCCACAAGATCTACACGCCGGGCGTCGGGGAATTCGTCGACAGCAGCGCCCTCGGCAAGGCGCGCGTCGCGTTCGGGATCCTGTCGCTGCTCGTCGCGGCGTCGGCGTTTGCGGCGTCGCTCGCGCCCCGGCTGATCGGCCACGCGCTCGCGGTCACGCTCGGCCTCGCGGCGCTGTTCGCCGGCTACGAGTCCTTCGACCACGGGCTGCCGACCGTGATGACGGCCGTGCTCGTCGCGGTCGGCGTGCTGCTGCCGACGCTCGCCCACTTCTCGTGGCGCCACTCGCGCGCGGCGTGGTCGTACCTGATCGCGATCGCGACCGTGATGGGCATCGTCACGTTCTTCGGCGCCCCGAAGGTCCGCAACGTCCTCGACGTCGGCTTCTGGACTGCGATGATCCTGCCCGGCCTGATGTTCGTGATGGTGACCGCGCTCTCGATGGTGCGCGGCGAGTACCGCGCGACCGCCTGACCGGCTCCTCACGCGGCGCACGCCTGCCGCCCCGGGAGTCGTGCTGTACGGTGGCCAGCATGAAGCGCCTGCTCGTCGTCGTGGTCGTCGCCCTCGGATCGAATGCGCACGCGTGGTCGATCGGCAGCCAGCTCGACAACACCGGCTGCCACGAGAAGATCACGACCGCGGCATTTCGGGCTGCGCGCGCAAAGTTCGCGACCGCGCCGGCGATCGTGCCGACGCGCGATGAAGCGGCGCTGATCAGCGAGGTGCAGTTCGTGCCGCCGGCCGACTTCCGGGGCGACCTCGCCGCGATGTCACTGCTGCTCGGCGTGCGCGACAACGATCTCAAGGGCAACAACCCGCTCGATTCGCTGCAGCTGACCGAGGTGCACGGCAACCCGACGACGCAGGAAGAACATTGCATCCGCGCCGCCGAGGACGACGGCGTCGCCGGCGATACGGCCGCGCTCGATCGCTGCCGCGCGTTCATTCGCACGCGCATCGCCGACGCGCTCGGCGGGCTCGCGGCGGACGGCACCGTCGATCCGAGCGCACGCATGGAGCTGCGCGTGTACGTGTCGTTCGCGGGCCACGTGAAGCCGATGCTGCCGACGTTCTACGTGCGGCTTGGCCAGGCGGTGCACGCGCTCGAGGACGGCTTCACGCACACGTACCGCACGCCCGACGGCAGCGCGGTCACCGTCGTGATGAACTGGATCGACTACGTGTCGACGCGCGGCGCGAAGCCCGAGATCGACGGCCCACCCCACCTCGCGGTGATGGATCACTGCGAGGGCAGCGATCCGCTCGTCAAGCGCAACGCCGATCTCGCGACGCAAGCGGCGACCGAGCTGTTCGAGATCGCGCTCGACCCGTCGCTGACGACCGATGCGAAGCTCGCCGCCGTCGACGCGCTCACCGCGAAGTACCTCGCGTATCAGCCGGGCTGCACGCTCGACAACGCGTACTGCGATGCGCGCGAGCCGCACGTCACGGGCCCCGGCGCGACCGGCTGCGATGCCGGCGCCGGCGACGCGGGCTGGATCCTCGCGGTGCTCGTGCTCCTCGCGCGACTGGCGCGTGCGCAACCGGCTCCTGAGCCGGTGGGCGGCAGCGGCTCGGCGGCGGGCAGTGGCTCGGTGGCGCCCGATGCGCCCGCGGTGCCCGCCCCTCCGCAGGATCCGGCGGCCGCGGCGGCCGTCGAGCAGGGCCACGAGCCCAAGCGCGACATCAAGACGCCGACCGTCGCCGAGGTCGCGAAGGTTCGCGAGGTGAAGGCGCTCGGGCCGCCGCTCGGCGTCGCCGTGATGCTCGGCGGGTCGTTCGTGCACGGCGCGCTCGACGTCGCGATCGGCGTGCGCTACCGGATCAACGAGCGATGGGTCGTCGGCGGCGACGTCGAATGGAATCCGTGGATCACGAGCGTCCCGTGGAGCGTGAAGGCGGGCGCCGCCTCGGCGTACGGCACCGTGATCCGGCGCTATCCGATGAAGCTCGACCGCGTCAACCTGCGCACGACGGTGAGCCTCGGCGTGTCGACGCTGCTCTTCGACATCTACGGCGCGCCGAAGTACGACATCGGCCCGTTCGTCGGCGTGTCACCGCTCGGGATCGACTACGACCTCGGCAATGCGACGCGCCTCGTGATCGATCCACTCTCGATCGATCTGCCGGTGCCGCACCTCGGGCTGATCCCGCTCTACTACGAGCAGTTCCGCACGATGATCGGGCTCCAGTTCCGCAGCTAGTGCGGCGGCGGCTGATCCGGTGCGCACGCGAGCGGCTTGCTCGCGTCGGGCTGGCGGCACGTGCCCGTGATGTGGTGCGAGTCGAGATCGAACGCGCACGTCGCGTCGGCGGATGACGAGGCGCACGCGTCGAGCGCGGCCTGCGGCGGAGGCGGCGGCTGATCGGGCGCGCACGCGAGCGGCTTGCTCGCATCGGGCTGGCGACACGAGCCGGTGACGTGATGCGAGTCGAAGTCGAACGCGCAGGTGTCACCGGCGGCCGACGAGGCGCACGCGTCGAGCGCGGCCTGCGGCGGAGGCGGTGGGCGGTGATCGCCGGAGCCGCCGGCGGCGGGATCGGTGGAGGATTGCGCGCTCGAGGCGGTGGCGTCGTCGACGCAGGCGCTGAGCGCGGCGGTGAGGATCAGGGCAGAGAAGATGCGGAACATCGAAAGCTCCTTTCGATGAGACGACCGGCTAGCGCACGCGTGCGTTAGGCTCCGCGTGATGGCGATCGAAGGTTCGTGTCATTGCGGTGCGGTGAAGATCGAGATCGCGGAGGCGCCGGTGCAGGTGACCTCGTGCAATTGCTCGATCTGTCGCCGGCTCGGGACGCTGTGGGCGTACTACCCGTCGACCAAGGTGCGCATCGTCGGCGACACCGCGACGTATCGCTGGGGCGACAAGACGATCGACTTTCATCACTGCGCGCGCTGCGGCATCACGACGCACTGGTCGCCTATCGCGGGCGTGCGCGGCGAGGATCGGATGGGCATCAACGCGCGCCTGCTCGGCGACGAGGTGCTCGCGCGTGCGCGCGTGCGACGGCTCGACGGCGCGAACGAGAACTGGTCGTACCTGGACTAGCGCACGTTGCAGGTCGAGTAGGCCTGGATCTCGGGCGTGTACGGACGCGGATGCGCGGTCCAGCTCGGGCAGAGGTGGACGTGATAGCGCGCGGTCAGCGGGCCGACGGTGCCGGTGTGACCGTTCTGCGCGTCGAGGTTGGATTGATCCGGCGCGCTGCCGTCGAGCTCCGTGCAGCCGAGCACGAACGTGCCGTCGCACATCAGGCCGTACGCCTCGACGCCCGTCGTGCCGGCGCGTGCGAGCACGGCGAGCGGACCGGGCGAGTTCTCGTGATAGTGGTACTCGCCGCTCGGCGCCGGATGCGCGTTCCACTCGTCGAACGTGTACTGCTCCTGCGCAATGTCGTCGCCGGGCGCGGCGAGCGCATCGAACAGCAGCGTCGAGTCGAGCGCGACGCCGACCGGGCCGCCGCGATACTCCGAGCCGCTCGTGTTGACGACGCCGTCGACGAGCGCGCTGGTGATCGTCAGGTTGCGCGACGTCGGCGCGAGCGGGATCGTGAACGTCGCGTCGTGCTCCGACAGCGTGTTCGGGTTCGCGTGATACGCACCGCCGCGCGCGTCCCACGCCTCGTAGTTCGGCGACGACGCGCCGTAGTAGTACGAGCGGTGCGGAGGCAGACCGCGTGTCGTGATCACGAGATCGGTCGCCGTCGCGGTCATCGTGACGCAGCGGAACAGCGTCGCGTACGGCGCGGGGACGCTCGGATCGATCGACGTCGCGCAATTGTCGAGCGTGCGCTCGCCCGATCCGGCCGACGAATCGGGCGCGGCATCCGGCATCGCCGGCGACGACGAGCCACCACACGCCGCGAGCAGCAGCAGCGCGCGCTTCACGGCGGACCTCCTGCAGGTGGACCAGGCGGCGGCGCACCGGGCGGCGGCGGGCCGAGCCCCGGCATCGGCGGCGGCGGACGCCGCGCGCGCCACGCGTCGAGCTTCTTCAGCTGATCGGGGCGGAGGTGCGGCGTCATCTCGGTCTCGATCGCGTCGAGCACGCCGCGGATGCGCGGCTGCGTCTCGTGCATGATCGCAGCGAGGTCGGCCTCGTGCGCCTGTGCGATCGCGTGCAGCTGATCGCGCTGCTGTGCGTCGAGGTCGAGCTCGTGCGTCATCGCTTCGATCGGGCCGCCCGGTGGCGGCGGCGGGCGATCATGTTGCTCGTGCGGTGCCATCCACCGCGTCAGGCCGGCGCCGAACAGCGCGCCCGCGGCGAACACGCCGACGAGCACGAGGCTCGACATCAGCCGCAGCCACGATTCATTGCGCATAGCGGAGGACCTCCGTCGGATCGGTGTCGTGCGTCGCCCAGTCGAGCAGCGACGGCGCGTGCGGCGTCGGCGGCGGCGCCTGCGGCTTCGGTGCGAACAGCCACAGGACGAGCGCGGCCGCCATCGACAGGCCGAGTGCGATCGAGCCGCGCACGACGACGGTGCGCCGCAGCCGGCGTAGCTCGAGCGCCCGCGCGGCGAGCGCCGCGGACTTGCGTTGCCAGTCGCCGCGGTCAAGCGACGACATGTCGATGCGTTCAGGTTCCATGATCGACCTCCAGGCGAGCGCGCAGGGCGCGGCGTGCGGTGAACAGATGCTGGCGGCAGTTCGTCTCGGTCAGCCCGAGCGCGTCGGCGATCTCGGCGTGCGTCCAGCCGTCGAGATCGTGGAGCAGCACGACCTCGCGCTGCACCGGTGTCAGCGTGGCGAGCGCGGCGAGCAGCTGCCCGCGCAGCACGACATCACTCGCGGGCACGTGCGCGACGATCTCGCCCTCGTGATCGACCGGATCGCGCAGCTTGCGCTTCTCCACCGCATGCAGCGCGCGGTTGCGAACGATCTGGACGAGCCAGCCGGAGAACCGCGCCGGATCGCGGCACTCGTCGAGGCGCTCGATCGCGATCAGGAACGCGTCCTGCGCGATGTCCTCGGCATCGGCGGGGCGGTTGAGCACCGCGAGCGCGACCGCGTAGGCCGCGCGCAGGTGGCGGCGAATCAGCTCCTCGGTCGCGCTCGCATCGCCGCGGCGCGCCGCCCGCACGAGGTCCGCGACGGGCGTCTGACCGGCGGGGCCCGAGGCGCGGGCATCCGACGGGGCAAGAGCAACGGCGGGACTCGCGGGCACCGGCTTCACGACCGGTCAGCCCGCCGGTGCGTTAGGAGGAGCGTCCAAGTCCGCGTGGCGCCTGGGAACGATGCGGTCGAGGATCGCCAGGTCGGGGGGCGCCGGGGTGTTCGGCGCGGGGCTCGCCGCGTTGCCGCCGGCACCCTCCTCGAACGCGCGCTCGACCTGCTCGACGACCCGCGCGAACACCTGCTCGAGCGCGCGCGTCGCGAGCGCGTGCGGCACCGCCATCCCCATCGCGGCCGCGATCGCGAACGCCTGATCGCGCAGCGGCAGGTCGGCACCGCGCGGCGCGAACGGCACGACCAGGCTCGCGAGCTGGCGAAACCACGCGAGCCGCTGATCGTGCGGCACGTCGCGCAGGTTCGCGGGCTCGACGATGAAGAAGTCGCTCGGCTCGACCGGCGCCGGCAGCGGCGCGCCCGCATCGGCGAACAGGAAGCGCCGCGCGAGGAAGTAGATCCACAGCAGCAGCTTGAAGTCGGCGTAGTGCGCGCCGAACGCGAGCAGCTCGTCGCTCGCCGGCTCGGCCGCGCTCGGCCCGACCAGCACCTCGAAGAACCGCAGCAGCATCTTGTCGCCGCCGCTGCACACCTCGTGCTCGCCGACGAGCGTGCCGCTCGCCTCCGCGAGCTCGAGCATCGACTCCGGCGTCAGCGCGGGCACGCTCCAGCCCTCGCTCATCGACTTGACGAGCAGCCGCTGCGCCCAGATCCCCTGGCCGAGCGTCGCCTTCGACAGCGCGGCGACATGCGCGGGCACGCGGCCGTCGCGGAACAGGTGCCACCACGGCAGCGCGCTGCCGAGCTGGCTCACGCGCCACACGTCCATCAACCCGGGCTGCGTCACGCCGAGCCCGCGGTCGTGCGCCGCGCGCACCGACGCGAGCAGTGCACACGCCTCGTCCCAGTGCGCGCCCATCTGCCGCAGCGCGCTCGCGTTCATCGGCTTGCCGTGGCGCGTCCCGCTGTACGGGCACGTCTTGTACTCGATGTCGCCGTCGCGGAGCAGCGCGGGCGGCGTGCGGCCCTCGCGCAGCGGCCGATCCTCGACGTCGCGCAGCCCCGCCGACTCGATCATCTGCAACACCCTCACGGGACGCCGATCACCTTGTGCATCTGAACGGACAACCGCCATCGCGGACGCTCCTGCACGAGCGCGATCGCCTTCGCGAGATGCTCCCGGTAGTGGTCATCCATCCACGCCTGCGCGAAGTAGTGCTCGCACGGATACTGCGCCTCGTAGCGCGCGAGCGTGCTCGCATCGGTGTGATCGTCGATCACGACCTTGAGCTCGTTCGGTGCGACGTCGCTCGCGAGCAGCAGGCCGCTCGGATGGTATTGCGGCTTCGGCGAGACGGTCAGCCAGTCGACCTTGCCCTGCGGCGCGCGCGTCCCGTTCGACTCCATGTGCACGCGAAACCCGGCCGCATGCAGCGCATCGGCGAGCGGCGCGTCGTACTGCAGCGTCGGCTCGCCGCCGGTCACGACGACCATGCGCGCGCGATGCGCATCGAGCTCCACCAGCCGCGCCACGATCTCGGGCGCCGTATAGCGAACGGCCCCTTCGGGCGAGAAGTCGGTATCACAGCCGGGGCATTCGAGGTTGCATGCGGCGAACCGCAGGAACACGCACGGCCGCCCCGCGTGCGCACCCTCGCCTTGCAGCGTCGGGCCGAACATCTCCTTCACGAGGTAGCGGCGGTCCATCCCGCTCGATGCTATAGCGCGGGCGTGCGGTTTCGCGTAGCGATCGCCGGGCTCGTCGCATGCGGCTCGTGCGGCAAGGGCGCCTCGACGCCGCCACCGGCCCCGGCCCCCCCTCCACCTGTTGCGGGAAGTGGCGCCCCCGGAGCCGACTGGACCTGCGAGGCGCTGCCGTTCGAGGCGTCGACGCCAGTCGGCGAGGCGTCCGGCGCGGCGCTGCTCGACGGCAAGCTCGTCACCGTCGGCGACAGCGGGCAGCATGGCGCGTACGCGATCCTCGATCCGGAGACAGGCAAGACCGTCGAGCAGGGCACGCTGCCGCTCGGCGAGCCCAAGAACGCAAGCGACGACCTCGAGGGTCTGTCGACGCTCGACGGCAAGCTCGTCGCGATCTCGTCGGCCGGCTGGATCCGCACGTACACGCGCACCGAGCACGGCTTCGCGCTCGCGCAGGGTCCGTATGCGCTCGGGCCGATCGACCTGCCCGTCACCGGCGGCCTTGGCGACAAGCCGCCGAAGGGCGATGGCATGGTGTGCCCGATCGAGGGAACGAACTGCGGGCGCAACTACGAGGGCATCTGCCTCGGCAGCGCCACGGGCACCGGCAGCGGCGGTGCGTGCGTCGGGTACGCGCTCTCGAAGGCGGACGCCCACCTCTATTGCCTGACGCTCGAGAACGGCCAGCTGCTGGTTCATCGCGACGGGGCGATCGCGGTCGGGCGTCCCGGCACGCCTGCCGACTGCGCGATCGCCGACGACGGCAGCATCTGGGTCGGCCACAATGCCTTTGCGTTCAACGGCATCACCCGGATCGACCACGGCACGTCGACCGACATCGGCGGGGCCGGAATCGGCTTCTCCGAGGCCATCGCGGTCCACGGCGACACGGTCTGGCGGCTCTCCGATTCCGGTGGATCTCCGAGCCTGATGGCCAAATTTCGCTGCGCGGCCAAGGCCCGGTAAAATTAACGAGTGCAGTGCCCGTACTGCGGCGGCGATTCGAGCGTGACCGAGACCCGGGTCACCGCGGATGGCCTGCGGCGTCGGCGCGTGTGCACGGTCTGCAAGCGTCGCTTCACGACGTACGAGAAGCTCGGCGCGCCCGGCCTCAAGGTGCAGAAGCGCGACGAATCGGTCGAGCCGTTCGACGCCGAGAAGCTGTTTCGCTCGCTCCAGCGCGTCGCCGCGCACCGCAGCATCGGCGATGACGACCTGCGCCGCGTCGCGCGCGATATCGAGGCGACGCTCGTCGACAGCGGCCGCAAGAGCGTCGCGTGGAGCGACATCGTGGAGCTCGCACTCGATCGCCTGCGCAACATCGACCCGATCGCCGCGGATCGGCTCGCCGCGAATTACACCGACGAATCGGGCGCGGTTCGCTTCGATCACAGCGCACCGGCGACCGAGACGAAGCAGCTCGGCCTGCCGCTCACCGACGACGAGAGCTAGGCAAGCGGCAGATACATCGAGACCGTCGTGCCGCGGCTCGGCGCGCTGTCGATCGCGATCCGTCCGCCGGCGCGTTCGACCGCCTCGCGCACGGAGTACAGCCCGATGCCAGTGCCGGTCGGTTTCGTCGTGAAGAAGATGTCGAAGCACTGCGCGAGCGTCGCTTCGTCCATGCCCGGCCCCGTGTCGACGACGACGAGCGCGACGAAGTCGGGCGCACCGACGAGCGGCACGCGCGTGGCCCGGATCGTGAGCGTCCCACCGGCCGTCATCGCTTCGAACGCGTTGATCGCGAGGTTGCCGACGATCAGCTCGACGTCGCGCTTCGCCATCGGCGTACGCATGTTCGGATCGATCTCGCCGGTGACGCGCACGCCGGCGGGCGCGATGCGACCGAGCTGATCGACCTGGCGCGCCAGCACCCGTGACAGGTCCGTGGGACCGGCGGCCTCGACCACACGTCGCGCCGCGGCGGTGAGCTTGCGCGCGAGATGAATACCGCGATCGCAGGCCCCTCGCAGATCGGTCAGGGTCTCCTCCACCTCCGGGTCATCCCCGTACCGCTCCCCTAGCAAGGCGGCGAGGGTCGAGACGATCGTGATCACGTTGCGGACCTCGTGCGCGAGCTCCGCCGCCACGACGCCGCTCTCCTTCATGTCTTCCATGAACGAGTAGGTAGTGTCCGGCCGCTCGGCGAGCACACCCGTGCACGCCGCAAGTGTTGTCCGTGCGCGCCGAGTTATCGGTGCGGTGGCTTCCACAACCGGTCGCGATACTCGCTCGGGCTCTCACCGAGCCAGCGCGTGAAGGCGCGCGTGAACCCGGAGACCTCGGCGAAGTGGAGCAAGAACGCGATCTCGCCGATCGAGAGGCTCGCATCACGCAGGTAGCGGAGCGCCAGCTCGCGACGCAGCTCCTCGAGGAGATCGTTGAACGTCGCGCCTTTCTCGGCGAGCCGTCGCTGCAACGACCGCGCGCTCATCTTCATCGCCGCGGCAACGCTCGCGATCGTCGGCAGCCGCCGCGGCATCTCGCTGACCATCGCCGCGTGCACGCGATCGAGGTCGGCCCCGCGCGACGGGAGACGCGCAAGCAGCTCGTCGGCATACGTTCGGAGCAGCTGATTGAGTCCCGTGTCGGCCTTGACGAGCGGCAGAGCGCCGAGCGCGTGATCGAACGCGATCTCCATCAGCGATGCATCGTACTCGACCGGACACCCGAACGTCGCGGCGAGCTCGTCGGGACTGCCCGCCGCCGAAATCGCTAGCCTCACGCTGCGCGGCTTCCACTCGACGCCGGTCGCCACACGCGCGCGCAGCACGAGGAAGCTGACGAGAAACAGGTCGTAGTGCATCCCGTGGCACGGCGCTCGCCGCGTCAGCCGGTATTGCTCGGTCTCGTCGTGGAGCTCGGACAGTGCGCCGTCGTAGACGATCGCGCCGTAGTGACCCATGCGTTCGTAGCCGACCGCGAGCGTCTCGCTCGTACAGAAGATGTAGTCGACGACGCCCCAGCCGTTGGGCAGGTCCATCGCGCAGTGCAAGCCGAACCACGTGTCGCGGGCCGCGCGCGCCGCGCCATCCCACAGGGCAAGCGCGTTCGCGAACGGATGCCGGGCGTCGATCGCGTCGGCCGCTTCGCGCGAGATGCCAGCGGATGCGAGCACCGGAGCCGTGTCGACACCGCGCTTGGCGAGCTGATCGAGCGCCGGCCTCAGCGCTGTCGTCGACACGGTGCCGCCCACACGCGCAGCTTACCGTCAGCGGGCGCGGCCTTGCATCATCTGCCCGAGGAACTGCATCGACTGCTGGCTCTCCTGCTGCTTCTCCTGGACGAGGCCCTGCCCGACGCCCTGGATCGCCTGCGAGAGGCCCGCGATCGCCTGGAGCAACGCCGGGTCGGTCTGCGGGTTGTGCGTCGTGCGGCCGCCGGTCACGGCAGCGAGCTCGTCCGCGCTGATCGTCGGAAGCATCGGTTAGCCCCGGACGTTCACTTTGACGATGTTCGGCGCGGGAGCCGGGGGCGGCGCCGCGGCCTGACCGCCACCACCACCGCCGCCCATCATCATCATCATCATCGGCAGCATCATGTTGCTCGACGAGTTGTTCTGGTTGCTCGCGACCTGTTTGATCGAGTCGGAGAGCTGCATCATCATCATCTGGACTTGGGTGTCGGTATCCGACGAGGTCGCGGCGACGCGCGCTGCACCGCCGGAGACGCGGTCGAGCTCGACGGAGTTGATCTGTTCGAAGGTCTTCATGGTGGATTCCTTTGCTGGTGAGCGGGGCTAGTTCACGGTGCGTGCCACGAGGCCGGGTGAGTGATTTCAGGCGAGTCGAAGCGCGAGGGCGTCGCCGCCGGTAGACGAGGTGCCTACCAGCACTTCTTGCCGCAGCCGCCGCCGCAGCCGCCGCCGTCGACCTGGACGTACGTCGGGGGCGGGCCTCCGGCAACGGCCGCGCCGCCGCCTCCTCCGCCCATCATCATCATCATCATCATCATCTGCATCATCTGGTCGCCGCCGTTGTTGTTGCTGGCGAGCGATTTGATGGACTCGCTGATCTGCGTCAGCATCATCATGAGCTGATCGCTCGAGTCGCCGCTCGATGAGGACGCAACGCGCGCGGCACCGCCGGCGACGTTGGTGAGGGCGGTCGGATCGATCGAGACAAATTCGTCCTGCTTGGTCGACATGGCTGGTTCCTTGGTGGTGGTGGTGGATGCGCGTTGCGGTTAGAAATTGATGCCGAGGTTGGCGCTGCCGGTGATGGCAGTGTCGGAGGCGCCCCACATCCCGTAGGTCGGGACGAGCGCGCCGCTTCCCTCGAAGTCGAGCGTGATGCGGCGATACTCGAGGTCGCCGCGGACATACAGGTTCGACGGCAGCGGGATCGTGAAGTCACCGGAGAGCGTCATGCCCCACGCGGTGCCCGCGCCGAACCAGTCTTCCGACGAGATGTCGCCGGTCTCGAGGAGGTAGAGGTACTTCGCGCCGAAGCCGATGTTCGCGCGGTCGGAGACGGCGAGCGACAGATGCGCGCCGGCCGAGACGTACGAGTACGCGGTGTCGGGGATCGCGATCGAGGACGGCAGGTCGACGATCGTGTGGGTGACGTTGCCGTAGCTGACACCGCCGTCGAACGTGACCATGTCGATCGGGTAGCGGTAGTGTGCGCCGAGCTCCCACTGCGAGTGGTTGTACGTGTAGTCGCCGTAGCCGGAGCTGTCCATCGCGGTGAACGTCGTGCCGAGCGAGTGCGCGATCGACGCCGAGAACCCGAGACCGGAGAGGCCGCCGTCCTGCTTCTTCAGCGGTGCCGGGAACACCTCGGCCTGGATCTGCATGCCGTGGATCGAGCTCGCCGGGAAGTCGACCGTGTTCTTCGCGTTCGGATCGTGGTCGAACGTGATGCCGCGCGAGCTGTAGTAGCCGCCGGCGGAGATCGCGAAGCGTGGCGTCGGCCGTGCGATGTGCGACGTCTTGCCCTCGGAGACGATCGCCGCCTCCTTCGAGTCCGGGCCGAACAGCGTGACGAGATCCGACTCGTCCTTCTGGTCGTCGGTCGCGGTCGCGACGACCTTCTTGGGCTCCGGCTTCTTCGGCTCCGGCGCCTCTTCCTCGTCCTGGTCGTCGGCATCGTCCTGCTGGACGACGCGATGGTGCTTCTTGTGATGCTTCGGCTTCGGGGCCTCGTCGTCGTCCGCGTCGTCCTGCGCGGGAGCGGGCTCGTGATGAGCGCCGAGCATCGGGCGCATCGTCCGCACGTCGGGCAGCGACGAGGTCGTCTGCGACGCGGTCGGGTCGTCGTCGATGAAGCCGAAGATGTCGTCGAGCTGCGCGGCGAGCTGGTGGCCCTGGTCGGTCGAGACACCCGAGCTGCCGAGCTTGATCGTGATCGTGTCGATCTCGTTGCCGGTCGCGGCATCGCGCACGGCGACGGTCATCACGTGATGGCGGCCCTCGTCCTGGACCCAGCCTTCGATCACCGCGTCGACGCCGGCCTGCTTCGCGGCCTGACGCCACTGCTGCGGACCGTGACCCGCCGCCTGGGCGCGCGCGGTTTCCCAGCGGCGCGTCGCGACGACGTCGTACTGATCGCCGAGCAGCGACATCACCGACGATCGACCGACATCCGCGAGCACGCGGGGGCCGTCGAAGTCGAGCACGACGACGCGCCGGGGCTTGGCATCCGCCGTGGCCGAGGCCGCGAGCAGCGATGCAATGATGGCAACCTGAGAGATGCGCATGGCCGTCGTCCTTCCTAGTTCTGGTAGGGGCAACCGTTGTTCCAGCACCACGAGTGCTGCTGGCAGGAGCTCGTGCGAGTGCCGGTGATCTGCAGCGTTCCCGTGATCTGCATGCAGCACGTGAACGGCTGCGGCTGGCAGTAGTCGAGGTTCGTATTGCCGGTGATCAGCACCGAGCCGCCGACGAGGCCGACGTGCGTCAGCTGGCCGAGCGACGTCAGCGCCGTGTTGTTGCTGATCGCGATCGAGCCGTCGACCGAGGTCATCGAGCTCGACATCCCGTCGAGACCGGAGAGCTTCGTGTTGTTGCTGACCGTCAGCGAGCCGTGGATGTACGAGAGCGACGTCAGCGGCTTGAGCGTCGTCAGCGAGATGTTGTGCGTCAGCGAGAAAGGCCCGACGCTCGACAGCTGCCCGAGGTCGACGCTGGTCAGCGCGTCGTTGTCCTGGATCGTGAGGCCGCCCTCGAGGCGCGTCGCATGCGAGAGGTCGATCGACGCGAGCTTCGGGTTGTTCTCGATCGTCGTCGCGCCGGTGACGCGCGTCGTCTCGGAAAGGCCGCCGAGGCTCGGAAGCACGTCGTTGTACTCGACCATCAGCGACGACAGGTCGCCGTGCGGCATGACCTTCGAGATGTCGACGAGCTTCGTGTTGTGGTGGATCGCGAGGTCGCCGGTGACGTGCAGCATGTCGGGCACCGCGATGCTCGACAGCTCCGTCGAGTCGATCTCGAGCGAGCCGACCGTGCGCAGGTCGCCGAGCTTGTCGAGGCTCGAGATCGCCGGGCCGCGCAGCGTCAGCTTGCCGCCGAGCTCCCAGCAGCCGGTCGGCAGGCCGGTGAAGCCCGACGAGCCCGTGATCGTCATGTCGCCGGGGACGGACACGAGGTCGTCACACGTGCGAGCCGACGAGCCGGAGCCGGCGTCGGGGCTGCCGTAGTAGCGACCGCCGCCTCCGCCGACCTGCGCGCAGGCAGCGAGGAGAGAGCAAAGCAGCAGCTGAGTGGTGGTGCGCATGTTCGATCCCTTCAGCACGGACCGTGCCGTGCGGTTGACGATGTGGATCCCGCGGGTTGCACTCCGCGCGATCTGGGGAGCAGTTCCCTCGCTGTAAACCGGGGGAGTCATCTCAGTGCTCCTCCGCGTGCGGGCGAACGTTGACGCGGTACTGCTCGAGGAGGATGCCGCTGAGGAACTGCAGCTGCGCGACGGCCTCGTGGTAGTCCGCGATGGCGCGGCCGCGCTGGATACGCGCGTCGATCAGCTGCGTCTGCTGCTGCATGACCTGGAAGTTGCTGGTCTTGCCGGCGACGAAGTTCGTCTTCTCGATGCGGACGTTGTCCTCGGCGACGTTGATCGCCGTGTCCGCGAGCGCGACGCGCGTGCGCGCCGCCGTGACCTGCTTCACGGCCGTGACGACCTGCACGTCGATCTGGCGCTCGAGGTCGGCGCGGTCGATGTCGAGCCGGTGCTTCTTCGCCGCCGCCGCATCGCGCGCGTGACGCGCCGCTCCCGACAGCTCGAACGACATCGACACGCCCGCCGTCACCTGGAAGCTGTCGCCGACGGCGCCGAGCGATTCGCCCGTCGAGTCGCCGTTGCCCATCAGCGCGCCCTGGAGCTGCAGATCGAGCGTCGGCTTGACCTGGTCCTGCGCGACGCCGAGGTCGACGTCCGCGATCTTCTTCTCGATCTGCACGCTTGCGAGCTGGTGGTTCGCCTGGTGGCTGCGCGCGAGGATCTCGTCGACGTCGAAGTCCTCGTTGCCGACCTCGAACGCCTCGCCGGGCTTGACGACGATGTCGCGCTTGCCGATCTCGAGACCGACCTTGCGGCGCAGCTCGAGGGACTTCTGCTCGAGCTCGATCTGCGCGCGCAGCAACGCTTCCTTGCGCGTCGCGATCTCGTACGTCGTCTGCCCGAGTGCGGTCGACGGCGCCGCTCCCGCGCGGATCTGCTCGTGCGTCAGCTGGTCCTGCTTCTGCGCGAGCTCGATCGCCTGGGTGCGGATGTCGACCTCGTACGCAGCGAACGCGAGCTCCCAGTACGCATCGACGATGTCGCGGATCATCTCTTCGGCCGCGAGCTGCGCCTTGACGGTCGCCTCGGTCGCCGCGAGATCCGCCTTCTTCTGCGTCGCGAGCGCGACATCGGGGCCAAAGCCGCGCGCGAGCGGCTGCTTGAACGTCGCGGCGAGCTTCGTCTGGTTCTGCGACAGGAACTCGTACGGGTTGTTGTTGCTGTTCGTGCCCGTCGGCGAGCCCTGCGCGGCGCTGCCCTGCCCCGTGAACAGGCGGTCATAGACGTTGTATTCGGTGTTCGTGTGCGCGAGATCGGCCTCGACGCTGAGCGACCCGCCCGTCGGCAGGTTCTTCGCGAGCCCGACGCCACCGCTCACCTGATCGGTCGCGACCACGCTGAACGGCGGGACCTCGACGTGATCGGCGACCGCGCTGCGGCTGTACTCCGCGTGCGACGTCATCACCCACGCCTGATCGCGGCGCGACGCGGCGGCCGTATCGATCGCGACACTCCGATCGACCTTCGCCCGCGCGAGATCCGGCGCGAGCCGCACCGCCACTTCGATCAGATCATCGAGCTTGACCGGAAGCATCGCCTTCGCCTCCGGGCCATCGCTCGGCTCCTCGTTCGGATCCTCCTGCGTGTCGTCCGCACCCGGCGCCTGCGCGACCGTCTCGCGCTTGTGGTGGTGGCGCGGCTGGGCGCTGGCGGTGCCAGCCAGCAGCGTGATCGCGAGGAGCGCTCTCGTCTTCATGGAGTGGCTCCTTGAGCAGCCACCGTGCCGATCGCCAACCCATCGACTACTCGCGTAGACAGCGTTTCGTGACCCCGAGGACTCGCATCCCGCGGGTTACACAATGCGACCCCCACCCCCGGGCGACACCCGAAATCCGGCCGCGTGTCGCAGGCTTAGCGCTGGCTTCGCCTTTGCTCTTTAGCGCGGCATGGACGAAGCGCCGACGTATCTTCCGGTCGACGAGCCGGCGACGATGCCGCGCAAGTGCCGGGTGCCGAAGTCGGACTCGGTCATCACGTCCGCGCCGCGCGCCGCCCGCGAGCCCGCACCGCTGCCGCCCGCGCCGTCGATCGCCGCGCCGCAGTCGCCGGTCGTCCAGCTGCCCGGTGGCGGCGCCGCATTCGATCCCCACGGCGTGCCGCTGCCCGCCGAGCTCGCTCCCAACATCTATGGTTGGCTTCGTCGCCTCGCGCTGCAGGCCGACCTCGCCGGCGCCGATCGGCTGCTGCGTGATGCACTCGCGGATCTGACGTCCTCGCTGTCGGTCGTCCTCATCTATGCGGGGCCGGAAGGGCTCCACTCGCTGGGCACCGATGACGAGATTCCGCAGGGCGAAGCGCAGCAGCCGATCCAGGCGGTGGCTCGCTCGCGCCGCGCACTGGTGACGACGCACGTGGCGCTCGTGCCGATCACGACGCAAAGCGAGACGATCTGCGTGATCCAGCTGACGCGCAACCCGCGCCAGGCGCCGTTCGGAATGCTCGAGCACGTGCTGATGGCCGCGATCGCGCGCGAGAGCGCCGGCATCATGCATCACCTCGTCGTCGAGCACCTGCAGCGCCGCACCGAGGCCGAGCAGGACAAGAAGTCGCTGTATCGCCCCGAGGCGCTCGACTCGCATCGCCGCCGCGGTCACGAAGGCGTGGTCGCGGAGCTGTCGCCGGGCTGGGTGCGCCGCACCTACTACGTGCTCGGCACGATCATGGTGATCGCGGTCGTGTTCTCGGTCGTGATCAAGGTGCCGACGTACTCGACGGGCACCGGCGTCGTCATCTATCAGGGCACGCCGGTGACGTCGCCGTCGCCGGGGCAGGTCGAGAAGATCTACGCCGAGGAAGGCCAGAAGGTGCTCGCCGGCGATCTGATCGTGAAGCTGTCGTCGGAGAAGGAAGACGCCGACCTGCGCGCCGCGAAGACCGCGTACGAGAAGGCGCAGGCCGCGTACTTCATGGACAAGGCCGACGAGACCGCACGCAAGGAGATCGTCGAGACGCAGAACTCGTACACGCACGCGCAGGCGGCCGTCGATCAGAAGACGATCCGCGCGAAGACGGAAGGCACCGTGTCGGGCCTGCACCTGACGCGCGGCCAGGCCGTGCAGTTCGGCGATCCGATCTGCTCGATCGTCCCCGAAGGCACGGCGCCGGAGATCTGGGCGTTCATGCCGGGCAGCGATCGTCCGCGCGTGCACGCGGGCATGCCGCTGCAGGTCGAGATCTCGGGCTACCAGAAGGGCCGCGAGAAGGCGGAGATCTACGAGGTCGGCCGCGAGATCACGGGCGCCGCGAGCATCCGCGCGACGCTCGGCCCGCAGATCGCCGACTCGCTCAAGCTGCCGCAGGACGGCTCGTTCGTGATCGTCAAGGCGAAGCTGCCGACGCGCACGTTCGAGGTCGACCACAAGACGTACCGCTACTTCCACGGCCTCGGCGCGAAGACCGAGGTTCGCGTCGAGAGCAAGCGCTTCCTCGTGACGCTGCTGCCGTCCCTCGACAAGTACCTCTAGGAGCCATTGCCATGAGCACGATCATCGACAGCTTTCCCGCGCTCAAGAAGCTTGGCTTCGTCGCTGCGCGTCGCGCGGTGCCGTTCGTGCAGCAGCTCGAGTGGACCGACTGCGGTGCCGCTTCGCTCTGCATGGTGATGGCCTATCACGGCAAGGAAGTGAAGCTTGCCGAGGTCCGCGAGGCGATGGGCATCGGCCGCGACGGCGTCAGCGCGAAGGCGATCCTCGACACGGCGGAGCGCTACGGCCTCGCCGGCCGCGGCATCAAGGTCGACATCTCGCAGATCAAGCTGCTCAAGGCGGCGACGATCCTGCACTGGGAGTTCAACCACTTCGTCGTGTTCGAGCGCGTCGTCAAAGGCGGCGTGCGCATCGTCGACCCGGCGACCGGCCCGCGCGATGTGCCGCTCGCGGACTTCGCGAAGGCGTTCACCGGCGTCGCGATCGAATTGACGCCGACGCCGCGCATGACGGCGACGAAGTACGAGAAGGGCCGCCTCAAGCGCTACCTCGACGAGCTACTCAGCGAGAAGGGTCTGTTCTCGCGCGTGATCGTCGTGTCACTGTTCCTGCGGCTCGTCGCGCTCGCGCTGCCGCTGATGACCGGCATGATCATCGACCAGGTCGTCCCGCGCACCGACTATCACCTGCTCTACGTCTGCCTCGCGACGATCGCGGGCATGGTCGGCTTCAACCTCATCAGCGAGGTCGTGCGCGCGCACCTGCTGCTGCACCTGCGCATCGCGCTCGACACGCGGATGACGCTCGGGTTCCTCGATCACATGGTGTCGCTGCCGTTCCAGTTCTTCCAGCGGCGCTCGACGGGTGACCTGATGATGCGCGTCGACTCGAACGGCACGGTGCGCGAGATCGTGACGAGCAAGTCGTTGTCGGCGGTGATCGACGGCCTGTTCGTGCTGCTCTACGCGGGTGTCATCTTCTACGTCAACCCGACGCTGGGGATCGTGACCATCCTGTGCTCGTCGGCCGAGGCGCTCGTGTTTCTGTGCGCGCGCCCGACGTTCGTGCGCCTGCTCGCGGCATCGCTCGACAAGCAGGCGAAGGCGCACAGCTACATGGTCCAGCTGCTCGGCGGCATGGAGACGCTGAAGTGCGCCGGCGCGGAGCGGCTCGGCCTCGAGAAGTGGAGCAACCTCTACACCGACGAGCTCAACATCAAGATGCGCCAGGCACGCGCGAACGCGTACGTCGACGGCATCCGCGGCGCGGTCGCGAGCATCGGCCCGATGCTGATCCTGACGATCGGCGCGACGAGCGTGATGAAGCACGACATGTCGATGGGAATGATGCTCGCGATGAACTCGCTCGCGACGAGCCTGTTCGGGCCGCTGTCGGCGCTGGTGTCGTCGGCCTTGGAGCTGCAGCTCGTCAAGGGCCACATGGACCGCATCGACGACGTGCTGCAGACCAAGGTCGAGCAGGATCGCGACGCCGCGAAGCAGCCGCCGCGCCTCAAGGGGCACGTCACGGTGAAGAACCTGTCGTTCAAGTACGGCGAGCAAGCACCGCTCGTCGTGCAGGACGTCAACCTCGACATCCCGCCCGGCGCGGCCGTCGCCTTGGTGGGGCCGTCGGGCTCGGGCAAGTCGACGCTCTTGAACCTGCTCGCCGGTCTCTACCAGCCGGTCGGCGGCGACATCGCGTACGACGGCAAGCCGCTGCGCGACATGGACCTGCGCGCGGTGCGCCAGCAGATCGGCGTCGTGCCGCAGCACCCGTTCATCTTCGGCGGCACGGTGCGCGAGAACGTCGCGCTGTCGGCGCCGGGCGCGCAGCTCGATCGCATCCAGGCCGCCGCGAAGGTCGCGTGCCTGCACGACGACATCGCTGCGATGCCGATGGCCTACGACACCGTGATCTCCGACGGCGGCGGCTCGCTCTCCGGCGGCCAGCGCCAGCGCGTCGCGATCGCCCGCGCGATCCTGCGCAACCCGACGCTGATGCTGCTCGACGAGGCGACCTCCGCGCTCGACAACTCGACCGAAGCGCGCGTGATCGCCGGCCTGGAGAAGCTGCGCTGCACGCGCATCACGGTCGCCCACCGTCTCTCCACCGTCCGCAACGCCGACCTGATCGTCGTCATGGACAAGGGCCGCATCGTCGAGCAAGGCAACCACGACCAGCTCGTCGCCCGCGGCGGTCTCTACGCCCAACTTCTCGCCGCCTCGCAGGCCGCCCCCACTCGCCAGGAGCTCCCCTATGAAGCAGCATTCGCTATGTCCACTCCTGCTGCTCCTCACAGCAGCTTGCGCAACGCACGAAACAGCCCCGAGCGAGGCTGATCCCACGGAAGCGATCGTGCCCGCCGCCAAGCCCATCACCGCCGCGCCCGCCGAGTTCGTCGGCATCGTGACCTCGCGCAACAGCAAGGTCATCACCGCCGACTTCGAAGGCCGCGTCGATCGCCTCGACCTGTTCAACGGCAAGCACGTCAAGGCCGGCCAGGTCGTCGCGCACCTCGACGACAGCGAGCTGCAGAACCGGTTGCGGGCGGCGCGCGCGAAGAAAGCCTCGGCTCAGGCGCAAGCGGCGAAGGCCGGCGCGATCTACGCGAACGCCGCGCGCAAGGCCAAGGTCGAGCGCTACCTCTCGCGCAGCGGCGCCTCCTCGCCCGAAGCGCTGCGCAGCGCGCAGTCCGACCAGGCCGCCGCGGGCGCCGAGGGCGGCGTCGCCGAGAGCGACATCAAGGCCGCGAACGCCGACATCGACGAGGTCCAGCGCCTGCTCGCGAACGCCGACGTCAAGGCGCCGATCGACGGCGTCGTCGCGGTCGTCAAGACCAAGGAAGGCGAGCTCGCGCACAAAGGAACCGCGATCGCGCGCGTCTTCGATCCCGAATCCCTCGTCATCCGCTTCGGCGTCCCGCACGCGAACCTCGCGACGGTCACGCTGAACACGCCGGTCGTCCTCACGACCGAAGACGGAACCCAGATCCCCGCCACCATCCAGCGCCAGGACGACGATCACGATCCGACGATCGACCTGACGACGTTCGAAGCCGCAATCGACCCAACCATCCGCATCGACGGGATCCGCGTCGGTGAGTACGGACATGTCCGGATCGCAGCCGCACCGACGGCAGCACAAGGAGCAGCGCGATGAGCGTGGTACGATCTCTCGAAGTGGAAGGCTCTGACCTCGAGACCCCGACCTGGGTCACCTCGTATCAAGGCCTGCCGCGCACGGTCAACGTGCGCCGCTGTCGCCTGACCGTCGTTGCCGGCGCCGATACCGGCAAGACGATCGAGCTCGGCCTGCCCCAGATCCAGATCGGCCGCGCCGGCGCCGACCTCAACCTGACCGACACCAAGGTCTCGGGCCTGCACTGCGAGCTCAAGCTGATGCCGGAAGGCTACCGCCTCCGCGACCTCGGCTCGACGAACGGTACCTACGTCAAGGGCGTCCGCATCGTCGACGCGTTCATCCAGCCCGGCTCGACGATCCAGATCGGCAAGTCCGCGATCATCTTCGAGCCGCTCGACGAAGCGATCGCGATGCCGCTGTGGAACGAGGCGCGCCTGCAGCAGCTGGTCGGCGGCTCGGCCGGCATGCGCCACCTGTTCGACCTCGTGAATCGCTTCGCGCAGTCCGACGCGACGGTGCTGATCCAGGCCGAGACCGGCTGCGGCAAGGAGCTCGTCGCCGACGCGATTCACCAGTGCTCGCCGCGCCGCGACCAGCCGTTCATCGTGCTCGACTGCTCCGCGATCCCGGAGCAGCTGTTCGAAGCCCAGCTGTTCGGCTACGAGACGGGCGCGTTCACGGGCGCGATCAAATCCACCCCGGGCGTGTTCGAGATGGCGCACGGCGGAACGCTGTTCCTCGACGAGATCGGCGAGCTGCCTTTGGATGTGCAGGCGAAGCTGCTGCGCGCGGTCGAGACGCGCCGCGTGCGCCGCCTCGGCGGCACGAAGATGTTCGCGTCCGATGTCCGCATCGTCGCGGCGACGAACCGCGACCTCGCGGCCGAGGTCAACCGCGGCACGTTCCGCTCCGACCTCTACTATCGCCTGGCCGTCGCGAAGCTGAGCATCCCCGCGCTGCGCGAGCGTCGCGAGGACATCCCGCTCCTGGTCGAGCACTTCCTCCGCCAGCTGTCCGTCTCGTCGGGCAACCCCGACCCGCGCCTGCCCGACGACTTCCTCGCGCGCGCCCAGCGCCACCAGTGGCCGGGCAACGTGCGCGAGCTCCGCAATGCGGTCGAGCGAGCCGTGCTCCTGCCGAACCATCCGCAAGCCGCGTTCGAGGCGCCGCCGAAGAAGGAGCAAGGCTTCGCGACGATCGACATCGACGTGCCGTTCAAGCAGGCCAAGCAGAAGCTGGTCGACGAGTTCGACCGCCGCTACCTCGAAGCCCTGCTCGAAGCGCACGACGGCAACATCTCGGCCGCCGCGCGCGCCGCTGGCATCGAGCGCATGAGCATCTACAAGATGATCCGCCGCCTCGGCCTGGACAAGGACGAGGAGAATACGAACCGCCCGCCGACGGCGGACCCCGAAGGCGACGAAGAAGCGACGGGCCACGACCGCTGACGGTCGGCTACTTGCACTCGATCACTTTTCCGATCGGCGGCCCAACGCACGTGGGGGCGTCGAACATGCCGGTCACCTCGCCGGCGGAGAACGTGACGTCGAACGTCCCCTTGATCCCCGACGCATCGATCCTTGAGAACGTCACGGTTCCCGCCGTCGCCGTCTCCTGGATGGAGGCGCCGCAGGTAGCGTCGCGCGCCACGTACTGGACGTACAGATCGGTCGTCACGTCGTACGTGCCGCTCGAGACCGCCGGGATCCGCGAAATGATCCCGAGCGTGCGGGAGCTCGCCTTCTCGTTCGCCCCGAGCGCACACGCCCCGGAGAAATCGAAAATATCGATCCCGACCGCTCCATTGTCACGGTTCGTAAGCGAGTAGGCGTCCATCGCGGAGAACGCGCTGCCCGACAGCGTTCCGCTCACCGTTGCGGAGCCCTCCGGATACTGGTGGTCGGTGCAACCTGCGAACAACATCGCCGCCGCAAGCAGACGCCCCTTGTCCCGCATCCCTGGACTATATCAACCAGGCAACTGGCGCGGCCCTTGCTGCATCCAACGACCATGACGAAAGGGGCGGACCTCGTGACGTTGGCGCGGCTACACGGCGCACTCGACTCGGTCGTCGAGCTCGAGCAGACGATCGCTGCGATCAAGCAGAGTTCGGCCTCGCCGCGCTCCGTCCAGCATGTCGCGGACCTGCTCGGTCAAGCGCGCGAGCTGCTGCGGTACATGCTGACACCTGTCGGATCACCTGGCACCCGCGTCGCCTGAGTGCCGCCACGTGGTTTTCGCGCGGCGCGTGGACTACGCGCTCTGTACCCGCGCCCCCGGTCCGCCACTTCATACGAATGGCGATTCGAATCTCCATTCGTATCAAGTTGGCGGCCCCTCCCCTGTACATAGACCAACGAGTGGCGTCACGCGCTCGCCATGGCGGCCTCGAGCTGCGCTAGCTCCGCGGCTTGCAGCGGCTCCGGGATGTTGTCGGCGCGCACCGCCGCGATCGCGGCCTCGAGGTGCTGGCGCTTCGACGCACCCGACAGCGAGCGCGCCTTCGACAGCGTATCGGCAAGCTCGACCTCGGCAGCCGCGGCGACGAGATCGCGGCGCGCAGCGTCGTCCGGGAGCGCATCGAGCGCGCGCGAGAGGGCCGTTCGGCGGGCGAGCGGGCCTTTGGCGGCCGTGATCTTCGCGCGCCACTCGGCCGGCGTTGGCGCGGCGGACATCGAGACGGCCGCCGCGGGAGTCGGGACCTGCAGGCGCGCGATGCGATGGCCTTCGAGCAGGCGGCGGAGCTGCGGCGTCTCGAGGACGATGCCCGTGTTGTGCTCGGCGAAGCGGGCGGCGTAGGTGAGTGACTCGAACGCGATCGACGTGAGCGTGCCGTTGTAGCCCTGGTAGGCGAGCGCGATGCCGGGCGAGGCGCACGACTCGGTGCAGCCGGCCTTCGCGCGGCGGCGACGGGCGCCCGCGACGACGAGCGCGATCGGGATCGACGCGAGCAGCGCGATCAGGCCGAGCAGCGGGCGGGCGACGACGAGCGAGATCAGGATGCACGCGAGGACACCGAGGACCAGGACGAACGCGGAGCCGACGCCGGCGGTGTCCCAGGCTTCGGCGTGGCGCAGGCAGCGCGAGCAGTAGGGGACGTCGAGCGCGGCTGCGGAGTCGGGCGCGGCGTGGGCGCCTCGAGCGCGCGGGAGGTGGAGCTCCTGGTCCGGAGGCGCGCCGCAGCAGGGGCATTCGAACGGGATCGCGAAGCGACGTCCCGTGACCTGGACGATCAGGCCTGCCATGAGGTGAGGTTACATCTTCGGCAGGGCGGCGATCACGGTGGCGGGTTCCTGGGAGGTTCCCGCGACGATGTAGTGCTCGGAGACTTGGCCCGGGGCGGCGACCGTGATCGCGACCGCGCCCTTGGCGTAGACGAGGAACATGCCGGAGGCGCCGGTGGGAGCGGCGTGCGGGGTGAGGGCGCCGGGGCCCGGCTCGACGTAGACGACCTGGCCCTCGCCTTGATCGATCGTGACGGTGGCGCCGGTGATCGCGTGCTTGGTCGAGATGTCGTAGGCGGCGCCGAACGTCGGCGCTTCGTACTGCTTGGCGAGCTCGTGATCGTAATAGCCGTAGTAGAGGTCGGAGACGACGCCGACCTCGACCGTGCCGGGCGCGCCGCCGCAGAGCGTGGGCTTGGCGACGTCGACGCACGTGAGGCCGTAGCGCATGTTCGCGCTGTCGTTGTAGCCGGCGGCGATGCAGCCCGCGCCCATGATCGCGTTGTAGGAGGAGACCTGGCCGGTGCCGTCGGCGCCGAGCGTCGCGGCGGAGATGCCGTAGTCGACGTACATGCGCCCGAAGTTGCCGCCGATCAGGGAGGGGCGAACGTCGGCGGCGTAGGCAAAGCCGGTGGCCATCGGGGCGCAGGCGCCCGCGGCGGTGAGATCGATCGGATGGACGGTGTACGCCGCCTTCGCGCCGCACGAGATGTTCGGGTACAGCGGGACCGCGATGTCCTTCGATGCGGCGGAGGCGCCGCCGTAGATCATCGCCTCGTACGGGTCCATGTTGTCGCTGCAGTGGCCGGCGAACGCGTACACCTCGACGCCGAGCAGGCCCGACGAGGGAAGCGGCGCCTTGAACTGGCCGTGCATCATCGAGGCGAGGTCGGCGAACGACGTCGGCGCGTGCGGGAGGTCGACGCAGTCACTCTTGATCTCCGCGCCGTGGTTCGCCGTGCCGAGGTCGGTGCCGAACGCATCGAGGTTGACGGCCGTGATGCACGAGAGGTCCATCTGCGGCTCTTGCTGCGGCAGGACCAGGTGCATCTCGATCGCGGGATCGGCGCAGGCGGTGGTGGCGAGGAGGAGGAGTGCGCGCTTCATCAGAAGCCCCGGATGGAGGTGGGGGTCGCGGACATGTATTCGTAGGTGCCGACCGCGCCGCCGACGAGGACCGCCGCGCCGGCCCACACGTACCAGTGCGAGTACCAGTGCGATTCTTCGCGGGCCTGCGAGGTGACGACGATCGTGTTCGCGTCGACGAGGTTTTCCGGATCGAGCGCGGCTTGCACCTTGCGGGCGATCGCGGCGGAGGAGGTCGAGCCGTCGAGCTCGAGCGGCTTGGAGACCTTCTTGGCGTCGACGTCGTAGAGGCGAACCGTGACGTGATCGGCCGCGCCGTCCTCGATGAACAGGATCTTCGTGTGGCCGCCGGTCAGCTTGGAGATCGCACGGGCGCGCTTGAGGCGGGCCTTGCCGGCGGGCGCGGCGGCGGATTCGTCGACGAGGCGCGCGGCGCGATCGAGCGTCGTCTCCTTGTCGAGCGCGATCTGGATCTTGTACGGCTCGCTCGTCGAGAGCTCGGCGAGCTCGGCGTAGGGCTTGCGGCCATTGGCGCTGACGACGACGAGGTGCATGCCGACCGGCAGCTCGATCTTCTCGCCGGCGGTGTGGGTGTCGCCGCCGTCGATCGTGACCTTCGCGTCGGCGGGCTCGGCAGAGACGCGGATGGTGCCGGTCTCGTCGGGGTCGTGCTTCGCCTTCTTGACCATCGCGCGCACGCGCGCGGTCGCGGCCTTCGTGTCGACCTCGAACGCGGGGTTGAGGCGGCGCGCGAGGCGGAACCAGTTCATCGCCTCGTCTTCCTTTTTGAGCTGCGCGGCGATGATGCCGCGCCACTGCGCGAGCTCGGCGACGGCAGGGATCGGATCGCCGGAGACGGCCTCGCCGAAGATGCGGTCCTGATCGTTGTCGACGAGCTTGATCGCGAGCTCGTAGTCGCCGGCGAGGAAGGCGTCGCGGATCGCGTCGACGTCGCCGAGGGCGAGCGCGCGGCCGTCGAGCGTGGCGGCGAGCTCGTCGGGCAACTTGACGAGCAGGCCGCGGTTCTCGAGGACCTTGGTCAGGCGCTCGATCTGGCCGGTGTCGCCGATGTGCGGGGCCGTGTTGACGACGACGACCTGGTTGTCATCGGAGTCATCGGCGTACGCCGTTGCCGATGCGCCGAGCAGCGCGACGAGCGCTACTTGACGAAGCACGAGTGATCCTCCGTGTAGATCTCGAGCGTGGAGACACGCCCACCGGGCACCGTGATCGAGCAGCTGAACGCGCGGAACTCGCCGTCGGGGTTGCTGACGCGAACGGTGTACTCGCCGCCGGCGAGGTGGAACTTCGCGCCGGGGATGTCTTGCTGGTCGCGGCCGATCGTGACGGTCGCCGTGCGATCGGCGGTCGTGCGCAGCGTCGCCTCGAGCTTCTTCGACTCCGGCTTCTTCGGCTCGGGCCGCTTCGGCGCGGTGGCCGCGATCGGCTTGCTCGTGCGCGCCTTGTAGGCGAGCGGCGGGCCGTCGGTGACCTTGGGCTCGTCGGTGACCTTCGGCTCGTCGACGACCGGCGCGGGCACGGGGGCCGGTGCCGGCGTCTCGACGGGCACGGGCACCGGCACCTGGACGACCGACGGAACCACCGGCGCGGGCGCGGGCGCCGCCGACGCGAGCGGCTCCGCGGACGCCTTGTTCGCGTGATCCGGTGCGATCTGGATCGCGATCGCGGCGCCGATGCCGAGCATCGCGGCGACACCGAGCACACCGAGCTGCCAGCGCGAGCTCTTCTCGGCGAGGGCGATCTGCGAGCTGCCGGTGACGGTCGAGCCGCCGTGCACGCTCGCCATCTCCGCGGCCGTGACCTGCGCGGGCGGTTCCATCCAGCCCGAATTCGTGCGCGCGCCCGATTCGAGGCCGGAGACCATCGGCAGCGGCGAGCCCTGCGGCACGCTCGGCCGGGCGATGCGGCGCTCGCTCGTGCGCTCGAGCGAATCGGCGTGGGCGGAACGTTCGCTCGTCTGCTCGACCGAGTTTGCATCGCGCAAGGCCTTCGACGACGGGCGCGACGGACGCGTCGGGATCGGCTCGGCCCACGCGGCCTCGTTCGGCGGCGCCGGGACGGGCTTGCTCTGCGAGATCAGCGAGCGCGTCACGATCGTGACCGGGCGGTCGGTGTGCTGCGTGCGGCGCTCGGGCACCGGCTCGGCCCCGCCGTGGTTCTCGCGGATCAGCGAGGCGAGCTCGCTCGCGCCCTCGCGCCAGCCGTTGGCGAAGCGCTCGTCCATCAGCGCGTCGGCGAGCGCCTTCATGCTCGCGTAGCGATCGCGCGGATCGTGGGCGAGCGCCTTCATGCAGATCTGATCGATGCCGGCGGGCAGGCCCGGCTTGACGACGCGCGGCGGCACGACGCGCATCGGTCCACTCTCGCGCTCGTCGGCCGTGATCTGACGGCCGAGCGGATGCTGGCCGGTGACCAGCTCGTAGAGCACGACGCCGAGCGCGAAGACGTCGCTGCGCGGCGTCAGCGGCTCGCCGCGCGCCTGCTCGGGCGCCATGTACGCCCACTTGCCCTCGACGACGCCCGCGCCATTGCCTTCGCGACGCGCGATACCGAAGTCGGCGACGCGGACCTCGCCGCTCGTCGTCAGCAAGAGGTTCGACGGCGAGATGTCGGCGTGGATGATGTGGCGGCCGTGCGCGTACTCGAGGCCCGCGGCCGCGGACTGCACGATGTACGCGGTGATCGCGAGCGGCAGGCCGCGCGAGCCGCGCGCCTTGAGCAGCTGGCGCAGCGACGGGCCGTCGATGAACTCCATGACGAGGAACACGTCCTCGCCATCGCGCGCGAGATCCAAGACGCTCACGATGTTGCCGTGCGCCATGCCGACGAGCAGCTTGGCCTCGCCGATCAGGCGCTCGACGAACACGTCGTCGTTCGCGAGCTCGGGGAGCAGGCGCTTGATCGCGACCGGCTTCTGGAACCCGTGCGACCCCATCGCGTGGCCGCTGAACACCTCGGCCATGCCGCCCCGGCCGAGCAGGTCACCGAGCACATAGCGGCCCTGCCGCTTCTGTGTTCCAGGCTCGGCGCCGACAAGGCGCACCTCACCTGTGGTGCTTGTGGGGTTCCCGGCCACGGAGGGGGTCGACTGCAGAGAGCGTGCCCGGGCTAACAGATCGTACATCCCCAAGTTTCGCCGCGCTGGCTACCGGGGTAGCCGTTGATCCCGGGGGATGGGGCCCCTTGGTGGGGCGCGGGGTCCCGTATAGTCAGCGCCAGATATGACGCCAAGCGCCGAGAGTCAGCGCGTATTTGCCCCCGGCATCCTCGACGGCCAGGTCGCGATCATCACCGGCGGTGGGTCGGGGATAGGGCTCGTGACGGCGCAGGAAATGACGCGCCTCGGCGCGAAGGTCGCGATCTGCGGCCGCACTCCGGAGAAGCTGGCGGCGGCGGCGGCATCGATGCCGGGCGTGCTCGCCGAGCCCTGCGATATCCGCGAGCCGGCGCAGGTGGAGGCGTTCGTCAAGAAGGTGATCGAGCGGTTCGGGCGCGTCGACATCCTCGTCAACAACGCCGGCGGTCAGTTCCCATCGCCCGCGCAGATGATCTCGCCGAACGGTTTTCTCGCGGTCGTGAAGAACAACCTCGTCGGCACGTTCCACATGGCGCGCGAGGTCGCGAACCAGTGGATGATCCCGAAGAAGAGCGGGCGCATCATCAACGTGATCGCGAACATCTATCGCGGCTTTCCCGGGATGGTGCACACGGGCGCGGCGCGCGCGGGCGTCGAGAACATGACGATGACGCTCGCCGTCGAGTGGGCGCAGTTCGGCATCCTCGTCAACGCGGTCGCGCCCGGCATCATCATCTCGTCGGGTACGGCGCAGTATCCGCCGCAGTTGCTCGAGCGCGGCATCGCGGAGACGCCGCTCAAGCGCGCGGGCACCGTCGAGGAGGTCGCGGCATCGATCGTGTTCCTCGCGTCGCCGGCCGCGCAGTACATCACGGGCGCGACGCTGCGCATCGACGGCGCGCAGTCGCTGTGGGGCCACACGTGGGAGATCCCGTGATGGATCTGGAGCTGAAGGACAAAGCGTGTCTTGTCGTCGGCGCGAGCCGCGGCATCGGCAAGGCGATCGCGACGGCGCTCGCGCGCGAAGGCGGCCGCGTGTGCGCGGTGGCGCGTGGGGCCGAGGAGCTGATCGCGAGCGTCGACAAGCTCGGCCCCGGTCACGCCGCGGTCGCCGCCGACGTTACGACGCCGGAAGGCGCGGCGAAGGCGGTCGATACGTGCGTGCAGGCGTTCGGCGGCATCGACGTCGTCATCGCGAACGTCGGAAAGTCGTTCGCGCGCGAAGCGTCGGCGATGGACGATGCCGACTTCGCGAAGTCGCTCGACATGAACCTGTGGTCGACGATGCGCGTCGTGCAGCGCGCGGTGCCGCATCTGATCGCGCGCGGCGGCGGATCGATCACGATGACGTCGTCGATCTGGGGGCGCGAGGCTGGCGGCGCACCGGGCTACAACGTGGCGAAGGCGGGCGTGATCGCGCTGGCGAAGGCGCTCGCGCGCGACTACGCGGTCTACGGGATCCGCGTCAACTCGATCGCGCCGGGCTCGATCCTGTTTCCGGGCGGCGGCTGGGATCGCCGGCAGAAGGCCGACCCTACCGGCATCGCCGACATGATCAAGCGCGACCTGCCGTTCGGTCGGTTCGGCACGCCCGAGGAGGTCGCCGACGTGGTTGCCTTTCTGGCATCGCCGCGCGCGAGCTGGGTGTCGGGGACGTGCGTCGTCATCGACGGTGCACAAAGTCGGTCGTTTTAGTCGCCGGCTAGGAATTCCGCGCAGCCGCGTCTGGTTGAGCGGCCGTGACGAGGACGAGGGCACTGATCATCGTGGGGATCGCGGCTGCGATCGCCGTGGCGCTGTGGTGGAAGCATCGCGCGGCGAGCGTTTCACCGGCCGTACCGAAGCCGATCGCGGCCGTCGAGAAGACGGGGTCGGCGCGACCGAATGCGGCGCCGATCGAACAAGGCTCGGCCGAGGTGCCGTTCGTCCCGAACAACGTCAAGGACGGCCGGCCGCTCACGGGCACGGTCACCGATGCGAGCGGCGGCGCAGTCGCGGGCGCGCACATCGAAGCGGGCGACGCGCGTGCGCTGACGGGCACCGACGGCAAGTACACGATGCTCGTCAAGGAGGGCACGTTGCTCGTGTCGGCGGCGAGCCCGGATTATGCGCCGCAGTCGCGGTACGTCGTCGTCGGTGCGGCGGGCGCGACGGCGGACTTCTCGCTCGTGCCCGGCGGCGTGATCGAAGGCATCGTGCGCGACGAGAAGACGCGCGAGCCGGTCGCGGGCGCGGCCGTGATGACGACGCGGCATCGCGTGATGGCGGGCGCCGATGGACGGTTCCGGATCACCGGCCTCAAGCCGGGTGCGTACGAGCTCGAGGCGCGCGCGAGCGGCCGCACCACGAAGAAGCCGACGATCGTCGGGCTCGGCGTCGCGGAGCAGGTCGCCGATGTCGAGATCCTCGTCGGCGCGGGGCCGGTCGTGCGCGGCGTTGTCGTCGACGAGCAAGGCACGCCGGTCGCGGGCGTCAATGTATCGACGTTCCGCGGCGACGAGGCGACGGGGCCGAGCGATGCGAAGGGCAACTTCATGATCGAGGGGCTCGCGCCGGGTCGCTACATGGTGATGGGCAGCGGCGACGGGTTCGTGCCGCACGGCGGCGCTGCGTTCGAGCTCGCGGACAAAGATGTCGACGGCGTGCGCGTCGTCGTGCGCAAGGGCGTGAAGGTCCGCGGCCACGTCGAGCCGCGCCAGGTATGCGAGGTGCGCCTCGACTTCGACGACAAGATGCTGAGCCCGCGCGAGATGCCGATGCTCGTGTCGCCGACAACGACCGATGCGAACGGCGAGTTCGAGCTACCGGCCGCGAGTCCCCTGCCCTACGTGATCGCGGCGCGCTGCGCGAGCGGCGACCAGGGCAGCGAGAAGGTGACGCTGGCGCCAGGCATGCCGGATGTCACCGTGCACGTCGCACCGGGCGCGAGCATCGCGGGGCGCGTCGTCGACGGAAGCGGCAAGCCGGTCGCGGCGGTCACCGTGATGGCGGCGCCGCGCAGTGGCAGCGAGCGCACGGTGATCGTCAACGGGCTCGTGACGAGCGGCGCGCAGGTGATCACGGGCGCCGACGGCAAGTTCGAGCTCAAGGGACTGTCGGCCGCGACGTATCACGTCAGCGTGCTCGATCGCGGCAAGCCGCTGCCAATGAAGCAGGACGTCACGCTGACGCTCGGCGCCACCGATCACAAGACCGGTGTCGAGCTCGCCGTCGAGCGACCCGATGGCACGATCAGCGGCACCGTCGTCGGCGCCGATGGTCAGCCGATCGCCGATGCGTGGGTCAGCGTGCGTCAGGACATCGAGGACCTGATCGGCGGCATGGGCTCCGGCGCCGAGTCGCGCATGGTCACGGTGCAGGAGACCGACGACGGCAGCGGTCCCGATCGCGAGTACGCGCCGGCGCTCACCGACGAGCACGGTCACTTCGAGATCCATGGCCTGCCGCGTACGCCGTGGACGGTCGTTGCCGAGGCGCAGCACGGTGCGCTGCGCGGCCGCCTGCCGAAAGTCACGCCCGATGCGAACGTCACCGTGAAGGCACTCGGCATCACCGAGCTGCGCGGCATCGTGCACGGCGCGGCCGGCGTGTTCACGGTCGAGCTCGACGGACCGACGCGCCAGCAGCGCAGCTTCGCGAGCGCCGACGGCAGCTTCTCGTTCCCGCGCGTCGATCCCGGCCCCTACGATGTCCACGTGACGTCGAGCGCGGGCAACGGCGAGGCGAAGGTCGAGGTCGTCGCGGGCAAGCAGGCGATGGTCGAGGTGACGCTGGCGTCGAATGCGATCGTCACCGGCACGGTCGTCGACGCGCAGGGCAAGCCGGTCGGCGGCGCCGGCATCACGATCGTTCCCGACACCGGCGCAGGCGGCGTGCGGATCTCGATCGAAGGCCCGCCGCCGATGACGAATGCGGACGGCACGTTCCGCATCGAGGCGAAGGCGGGACCGAGCGCGCTCGCCGTACTGACCCAGCCTCGGCCGACGATCAAGCGGGGGCTTTCGCTGACCGCAGGACAGACCCTCGACGTCGGCACGATCAAGGTCGAGTGAGGTAACATGGCGGTCGGTGGGGAAATCCCAGGTACGAGTGGCGCTCGGCGCTGTCGTGACACTCGCGATGATCATCGCGTCGGCGTGGGTGCTCGACTGGTTTCACGTGCGGATCGTGATGAGCGATCTCTTCGGCCCTGGCGACCTCACGGCATCGCTGTCCCCGGACGCAAACGTCTCGATCGATCTGCACTCGATGCACTCGTGCGCGCCCGGTACCGGAGTGTGCGCGAGCCAGTCGTTGAGCACGATCAAAGGGATCTATCCGAGCCTCGCGCTCGCGACGCTCTGGCTATCGCAGCTGTTCGCTGTATCGGTGTTGCTGCAGGCCGTGATCAGCCTCAGCGGCAACCAGCCGAGCGCGCGCATGGCTCGCGGCGCGTACCTGCTGGGTGTGACGATCTTCCTGATCGGCGGCTCCGCGGGCTACCTGTTCTCGCCCGATACGCAGACGATCGCCGGTGTTCACGTCGAGGTCGACCGCACGTGGGGGCCTGCGCTGATGTTGCTCGCGGTGTTCGCAGGCTGGTGGACGGTCTATTCGACCCAGGGCTCCGGCGTTCACGATGACGCCGAGTACAAGCCGATCAAGGTCGAGAAAACGAAGCGGGGCGCGCCGGCCGCGACTCATGCCGACGACGACGAACCCGATACGCCGCCGATCGTCGACGCGCCGAAGCGCGAGCAGCGCCCGAAGCAGATCCTGACGCCGGGCGGCACGCAACCGATCCCGAAGCCGGCGGGTGCACCGCGGCTGCCGTCGTCGCTGCCGCTCGAGGATCCGATCGGCGAGCTCGAGCTCGGTGCGTCGGGCGCGGGGATCAAGATCGAAGATCCGAAGTCGATGTATCACTCGCCCGAGGTCGTGTTCGATCCGAACACGCCGTCGATCCCGCTCGCCGAGGAGCCGCGCGGCAAGACGCCGTCGACGCCACCGCTCGAGGCGCGCACGAAGTCGGCGACGATTCCCCCGATCGTGCGCAACAAGGCGCCGTCGGTGCAGCCGATTCTCGAGCGGCCGACCGTGCCGACGATCCCACCGCCGGTGCAGTCCGCCGCGGAGTCGGGACTGTCGATGCGTACGAAGCGGCCGTCGAGCTCGCCGCCGTTGACCGAGGGTGGCGTTGTCGTGCGCATGCGTCCGCCGACGAATCCGCCGGTCGCCGCCGATGCGCCGCGCAAGGGCACGCCGGGCCAGGGCGTCGTGATTCGCGCGAAGCCGCCGACCGCACCGCCGCTGCTCGAGGGCCCGCGTCGCGGCACGCCGGGCAGCGGGGTGCCCGCGATGTCGCGCAGCAAGACGCCGGGCTCGGTGTCGCAGGTCTCGACGCCGGCCGAGGCCGAGGTCGCTCCACCGGCCGCGCTCGCCGGCAAGCTGCGCTACGCGACGCTGACCGCGACGGTCTCGCACGTCGGCATCGAGGCGCGCCGCGAGGACGGCTTCGTGCGCACCGTGATGTGGCCCGACGTCGTCGGCATCGTCGCGCGCCGGCTGCCGCCGGAAGATCCGTTCGACGGCGTTACGTTCGTCGACGTCGTGTCGACCGCCGGCGCGACGCTGCGGATCCTGCCGTGGACGCGGCTGTCGGGCGACCGCATCGAAGGCGATGGCACCGAGCGCGCACGCGCGTTCGTCCAGCTCTGCGCCGCCCGCTGCCCGGGCGCGAAGCTCGACGCCGCGACGCGTACGTTCCTCGGCAGCCATGGTCAGGCCGCGCAGCTCCCCGACGAGCCGACGCTCGCCGCGCACGATCGCCGGCTCAGCTAGGCATCGGGCCGACGTAGCGCGACGCCGGCCGCACGAGCCGCCCGACGCGACGCTGCTCGAGCACGTGCGCGCACCAGCCGGCCATGCGTCCGACGGCGAACGTCGCCGCGAACTGCTCGCGCGGCAGGCCGACCGCATCGAGCAGCACCGCCGTGTAGAACTCGACGTTCGCGGCGAGCGGCCGATCCGGCTTGCGCTCGCGGAGGATCTTCGCCGCCGCCTGCTCGACGGCGCGCGCGAGCTCGAGCCGCGGCGACGCGAGCGGCTTGACCGCGGTCTCGAGCACCGCCGCCCGCGGATCGCGCACGCGATAGATGCGATGGCCCATGCCCATGATGCGCCGGCCAGCCGCGAGCTCGCCGAGCAGCCACGCCTCCGCCTTCGCCGGCTCGCCGATCGCGTCGAGCATGTCGAGCACCGGCCCGGGCGCACCGCCGTGCAGCGGGCCCTTGAGCGCGCCGACCGCCCCGACCGTCGCCGATACGAGGTCACTCGCGGTCGACGTGATCACGCGCGCCGTGAACGTCGACGCATTCATCCCGTGATCGATCACGGTGACGAGATACGCCTCGAGTGCACGCGCGGTCGCGTCGGTCGCGGCGCCCGTCGACATCCGCAGGTAGTCGGCCGCCTGCCCCGCCGCGGGATCCGGCGCGAGCGGCGTTTTGCCGGCGCGCAGCCGTCCCCACGCGGCGACGAACACCGGCGCAGCCCCGATCACCGCGACCGCGTCGCGCAGGTCATCGCCGGAGGCCAGCGCCGGGGAGCGACCTGTCGAATGCATGTGAGCGAGCGCGGCGCGCAGCGCATCCATTGCATCTTGCGCGGCGAGCGCATCGCCGAGCTGCGGCAACATCTGCCACGCCGCCACGCGCGCCGGGCCCAGCATGCCGAGCTCGCCGCCTCCGGCTTCGATCACGCGGCGCGCGGCGTCCTCGTACGAGCACGTCGTCGCGAGCTGCTCGACGTCGAAGCCGGCGATGACGAGGCGCCCCGCATCGCCATCGACATGCGAGATCGCGGTGTCTGCGAACACGACGCTATCGAGTCCACTGCTGGTCACCATGATCGTGATGTAAGGTGGAGCCGATGGTTGATCAACGTAGAATCGACAATCAACCATACGTCGACGCGCGCACCGCATCGCGCTTCCTCGGCATCCAAGTCCGGACGCTCTACGCCTACGTCTCGCGCGGCCTCGTGCGCAGCATGCCGGGCGCGCAGGGACGCCCTCGCCTGTACGCACAGGCCGATCTCGAACGCCTCAAGGCGCGCAGCGCTGCCCGCGCGGGTCACGGCGCCGTCGCGGCCGGGGCGCTGCGCTGGGGCGAGCCCGTCCTCGACTCCGCGATCACCGCGATCACGCCGCGCGGGCCGGTCTACCGCGGGCGCGCCGCCGTCGACCTCCTCGACCAGCGCTTCGAGCACGTCGCGGAGCTCCTGTGGTCCGGCTACCTGCCGACCGCGCCGGTGACGTGGCCGCGGCGACCGCTGCCGCTCGCGCTGCTCGGCAAGCTGATCCCGCCGGGCACGCGCCCGCTCGACGCGATGCCGCTCGTCGTCGATCTGCTCGCGCTCTCCGACCCGCAGCGCGACGACGATCGCGCCGACGCCTTCATCGCCCGCGCCCGCACCGTGATCCCGCTGCTCGCGGCCGCGCTCGCGCCCGATACCGCCCGCATGGCGCGCGCGCTCGCCGCCGATTCCGTCGCCACGATCGCGGCCCGCGCGCTCGGCCTTACCGACGACACCGCCGCCGCACTCGACGCGATGTTCGTGCTGCTCGCCGATCACGAGCTCAACGCCTCGAGCTTCGCCGCGCGCGTCGCCGCCTCGACGGGCGCCGGCGTCTACGCCTGCCTGTCCGCCGCGCTCGCCACCCTCTCGGGTCCGCGACACGGCACGGCAAGCGAACGCGTCGCCGCGTTTGTCGACGCGCATCCCGATGCCCGCGCCGCCGCGCGCGCCGCCAGGCGTTCGGGCGACCTGCCGCCCGGCTTCGGTCACAGCCTCTACCCCCATGGCGACCCGCGCTGCGCACCGCTGCTCGCGCTCGCGCTCGCGCACGAACGCACCCGCGGCCCCTTCACGCGGCGCGCCCGCACGCTGTTCGCGCTCGCCGACGCGCTGCCCGGCGCGAACGTCGACATCGGTCTCTCGGCGCTGATCGCCGCGCTCGGCCTGCCGCCGTGGGCCGGCTCGGGTCTGTTCGCGGTCGCGCGCACGGCCGGCTGGATCGCGCACGTGCTCGAGCAGCGTGCCGCCGGCTATCTGCTGCGGCCGCGCGCGCGATACGTCGGCCCGTAACTACTGCGCGACGCCGGCCGGCTTGCTCGGATCGAACTCGGCCTTCGAGACGGGGAGTCCGCGCAGCACGAGCGTCAGCACGGTGCCGGCGCCGCCCGCCAGATACGTCTTGGGCAAGAACAAGTAGTAGTTCTTGATGCCGTCCTCGGGCGCCTTGCCGTGCGCTTCGGTGCCGGGGTTTCCCGTGCACATGCGGACCTTCTCACCGGGCGCGAGCACGAAGCCCGGGTCGATGATGCCGAGCAGCGACTTCTTGTTCGAGCCGCGGCGGCCAACGGTCATCCCGCAACCGCGCGTGTTGAACGGCGTCTTGCCGTCATTGGTCAGGATCACCCACTCGGTGTTGAGGGCATCCGCGTTCTCGGCAGCCTTGATCTCGACGAAGCGAATCG
>JAFAOG010000063.1 GCA_019237945.1 Deltaproteobacteria bacterium
CAGCCCTGCGATCGCGCCGTTGGAGCCGTGGCCCTCGATCGGCTGCGGCCCGGGCAGCCCCGAGGCGTACCACTCGGTCGCCACGCTGGGCTCGAGCCAGTGGCTCAGGAAGTGCGGCAGGTTCACGCCCTCGAGGTGCGGCAGGCCGAGGAAGCCGATGACCGTTGCGAAGAACGCGAGGACGATCAGCGGCACCGTCATCGAGAACGGCGACTCGTGCGCGTGCTTGGCTTCTTCAGTGCGCTCGTCGCCCCCGAACACGAGGAAGTAGAGGCGCCACATGTAGAACGCGGTGCCGAGCGCCGCGATCAAGAGGCCGCCCCACAGCACCTTGCCGTACCAGACCGGCCAGCCCGGCGGATGCACGCCCCACGCGCCGGCGAGGATCTCGTCCTTCGAGAAGAAGCCCGCGAACGGGAAGATGCCGGCGATCGCGAGGCACGAGATCATGAACGTGATCCGCGTGATCGGCATGTGCTTGCGCAGGCCGCCCATCGTCGTGATGTCGCCAGGCGTCTTGCTGCCGCCGTGCTCCATGCCGTGCATGACCGAGCCCGCGCCCAAGAAGAGACACGCCTTGAAGAACGCGTGCGTCCCCAGGTGGAAGATCGCGGCGAGCCAGTTACCGGTGCCCGCGGCGACGAACATGAAGCCGAGCTGACTCACCGTCGAGTAGGCCAGTACTTTCTTCAAGTCTGTCTGCGCGAACGCCATGAAGGCGGCCGCCAATGCCGTCAGTAACCCGACCGTCGATACGACGATCAGCGCCGTCGTCGACGCCGAGTACATGAACGACAGCCGGCAGATCATGTAGACGCCGGCGGTGACCATCGTCGCCGCGTGGATGAGGGCGGAGACCGGCGTTGGGCCTGCCATCGCGTCCGGAAGCCAGACGAACAGCGGAAGCTGCGCGGACTTTCCGCACGCGCCGATGAACAGGAAGATGCCGGCCGCCGCCGCGAGGCGCTCGCGTCCCCAGAACGGCTGGACGTACGCCGCGCCGGTCTTGCTCAGGTCCTTGAGCTCCTGGAAGTCGAGCGTCTTGACCGCCCAGAACAGCAGGAACATGCCGAGCAGGAAGCAGAAGTCACCGATGCGGTTGACGACGAACGCCTTGCGGCCCGCGTTCGCGTAGCTCTCGTTCTCGTACCAGAAGCCGATCAAGAGGAACGAGCACAGACCGACGCCTTCCCACCCGATGAACATCACCGGCAGGTTGCCGGCGAGCACGAGGATCAGCATCGCGCCGGTGAACAGGTTCAGGTAGCCGAAGTACCGGTGGTAGCCCGGATCGTGGGCCATGTAGCCGGTCGAGTAGATGTGGATCCACGTGCCGATGAAGGTGACGATGATGATCATCACCGCCGACAACGTATCGAGGTGGAACGCGAGGTCCGCCTTGAAGTTGCCGACCTCGAGCCAGTGCCACACGACCTGCGTGATGCCCTGCTCGGCTTCACCCGCCTTGAACTGTTTCCAGAGCGGGCCGAACACCATGTAGAACGTGATGCCGCACGCACCGGCGACCGCCGCGATCGCGATCGTGTGGACGGTGCTCTTGTGGAGGCGCCGGCCGACGGTGAGGTTGATCAGCGCGCCGAGCAGCGGCAGCGCCGGAATCCAGGCGAGCAGCGGAAGGCCCAGGAATTGAGGGGTCGATTCCATGCTTAGTGCCTCAAGGTCGTCAGGCGGTCGACATCGACGTTGCGACGACCGCGGAACACCGCGACGACGATCGCGAGACCAACGCTGGCCTCCGCCGCCGCGACGCCGATGACGATCAGCGCGAACGTGTGCGCCGACAGGGCGCCCATCCCACCCCACATGCGGGAGAAGGTGATCAGCGTCATGTTCGCCGCGTTGAGCATCAGCTCGACGCTCATCAGGATGATGAGCGCGTTGCGGCGAATCATCACGCCCGCCATTCCGATCAGGAACAGCAGCGCGGCGAGCACCAGGAAGTGGCCGTAGCCGATGTTAAAGAGGACGTCGTTCATACCGAGTGTCCCTCCACCGCCGGGTCATTCGGGTTGTTCGGATCCTTGGGGACCGCGTCCTCGTGGAGCGGCCGCGCGATCGCGATCGCACCGACGACTGCGACCAGCAGCAGGATCGAGATCGCCTCGAACGGGAACAGACCGGCGCCGAACAGATCCATGCCGACCGACTTCACGCCGCCCCAGGCGACCGGGTCCGCGGCGCCCGGATACGTCAGCATCGCCGGAGCCGTCACTGCCGCCGCCGGCACGTGGACGTGGATCAGGAGCATCGCGAGGCGCCCGACGAGATACAGGATCGCGAGCGCACCGAGCCCTTGCCCGACGCGCCCGGACGGCGCGACCGGCTCGTCCTCGGGCCGGTTCAAGATCATGATGACGAACACGAACAAGACCATGATCGCGCCCGCGTAGACGAGCATCTGCACCACGGCGAGGAAGCTCGCGTACAGCATCATGTAGACGGCGGCGATGCCGATGAAGCTGCCGACCATGCCCATGACGGCAGCGATCAGGTTGCGCCGCGTGACGACGAACAGCGCGCCGCCGACGGACACGGCCGCGAACACCCAGAAGAACAGCGCCATGCCCTTGCCCGTCGACTCGATCGTGTCGAGGTGCGGCGCGTGCTTGATCACGGTCGCGGTCACCGGCTGCGCGAACAAAAATGCCAACGTCGCAATCATTAGGCGGCCCTCCGCTTGATCGCGGCCTCGAAGTCCTCGCGGAACTTCGTGAGGAACCCGAGCGTGGGCCACGCGGCGGCGTCGCCGAGCGCGCAGATCGTGTTGCCGGCGATGCCGTGCGCGATCGACGCCATCAGATCGATGTCGCCTTCCTTGCCCTCACCGTGGCCGACACGGCGCGCGACCTTCTCGAGCCAGCCGGTGCCCTCGCGGCACGGCGTGCACTGACCGCACGACTCGTGCGCGAAGAACTTGAGGATGCGCCACAGCGCGCGCGGGATGTCGGTCTGGTCGTCCATGACGACGATGCCGCCCGAGCCCGCCATCGTGCGCAGCGCGCGACCGCCGCCGAGGTCGAACTGCTGACCGGGGCGCACCATCACGGGCTTGATGCGCTCGTCGGTCTGCAGCGCGTCGAACTCGCACGGCACGTCGAGCTCGCTGGCATCGAGCGGCGGCATCGACACGCCACCGGGGATGACCGCCTTCGCCTTGCGGCCCTTCCACACGCCGCCGCAGATGTCGTTGATGATCTGCGTGAACGTGATGCCCATCGGCAGCTCGAACACGCCGGGCTTGTTGACGTGGCCCGACACGCACACGATGCGCGTCCCACCCGAGCGGCCCATGCCGAGCTCGTTGAACCACGCGCCGCCCTTGTCGACGATGAACGGCACGTTCATCAGCGTCTCGACGTTGTTGACGATCGTCGGGTTGCCGAACAGGCCCTTGACCGCCGGGAACGGCGGCTTGAGGCGCGGCTGACCGCGCAGGCCTTCGAGCGAGTTGAGCAGCGCGGTTTCCTCGCCGCAGATGTACGCGCCCGCGCCGCGATGCACGGTGAGGTGCACGGCGATGCCGGTGCCGAGGACGTTGTCGCCGAGGTAGCCGCGCGCGTACGCCTCTTTGACGGCCGCGTCGAGCACCTGGTACTCGCGCATCATCTCGCCGCGGATGTAGATGTAGTTGTGCTTCGCCTTGAGGGCGTGGGCCGCGATGATCATGCCCTCGATCAGCAGGTGCGGATCCCACCAGATCAGCAGGCGGTCCTTGCAGGTGCCGGGCTCCGACTCGTCGGCATTGCAGACGAGGTGGACTTCCTTGGCATCCTTCGGGACGAAGCCCCACTTGACGCCGGTCGCGAAGCCGGCGCCGCCGCGGCCGCGGAGGTTGCTCGCCTTGACCTCGTTCGTGATGTCCTCGGGGCGCATCGACAGCGCCTTGCGCAGCACGCTGTAGCCGCCCGTCGCCTCGTAGCCGGCGAGCGTGCGCGCCTTTTCATCGCCGAAGCGCTGGGTGACGAGATGGCTTCCGACCGACGCCGGCATTACACGACCTCGCCTTCGGGGTGTGGATCGCGCTCGAGCTCGGCGACGATGTCACCGACCTGCGCGGGCGTGATGTCGTAGACGTACTTCGTGCCGACGAGGGCACACGGCGCCTTGTCACACGCCGCGATGCACTCTTCCTCGACGAGAGTGAACTTCGCGTTGGACTCGCCCTTCTTGAGCCCGAGGCGCTGCTCGAACGCGGCGAGCACCTCGTAGCCACCGCGGAGCATGCACGAGATGTTCGTGCACATCCGGATCGTCTGCGCGCCGCCCGGCTCGCGCCGGAACATCGTGTAGAACGTCGCGACGCCGTACACGTGCGCGTACGGCAAATCGAGCGTCCGCGCGACGAGACGAAGCGCGTCGTCGCTCAGATGCCCGTGCTCTTTCTGCGCGAGATGAAGCGCCGCGAGCACGACCGGTTTCTTCGTCGGATACCGGCCGCACAATGCCGCGATCTTCTGCTGCGCCTGTGCAGAGAATTCGAGTGACATCGAGGTGTTGCGGAACTTAGTCGCCTGGTGGGGGGCCGTCAACGGAAGCGCCCGCCAAATGAGAGCGATGGGGATCCTGTGGTAAGTGGTCGCAGATGGCTGAAGAAGCCCCGCTGTCGCGGGTGGAGAAGCTCGCCCTGAGGTTCGCGGAGTTCGCCAATCAGGACAGCCGCGGCAAGTGGCTGCAGACGCGGTTCTTGCGCGGCGTCTCGTACGTCTGGGTCCGCGCGGCGCTCGCGAACCGCATGCTCGCCGAGGGGCTCGACGAACTGTGCGAGCTCCAGCCGCCACGCGGCGTGCTGCTGGTCTCGAACCACCGCAGCTTCTTCGACCAGTACGCGATGCTGCTCGCCTGCTACATGGGCCCGGTCCCGTGGGCGCGGAGCCTGCAGTTCCCGGTGCGCGCGAACTTCTTCTACGACAAGCCGCTCGGGATCGCGGTCAACGCGCTCGTCGCGGGCGGCGCGATGTATCCGCCGATCTTCCGCGAGGCCGAGCGCCGCGCCTTGAACGACGAGGCACTCGACACGATGGTCGAGATCCTCCAGCACCCGGGCAACGTGCTCGGCATGCATCCGGAGGGCACTCGCGGCAAGGGCGACGATCCGTACACGTTTCTGCCCGCGCAGCCGGGAGTCGGCAAGCTCGCGCTCGTCGGCAAGCCGACCGTGATCCCGGTGTTCACGCTCGGGCTCGGCAACAACATCGGCCAGGACATCGCGTGGAACTTCTCGGCGAAGGCGCGCCGCGAGCACGCGGTGATCACGGTGTTCGGTTCGCCGATCGACTACTCGGATCTGATGGCCGAGAAGCCGCGCCCGACCTTGTACAAGAAGACGGCGGACCGCTTCATGGCGGAGATCAAGAAGCTCAGCCTGCGCGAGAAGGAGCTGCGTGCCGAGCTGCTGGCGGGGCAGATCGGCGATGACGACCCGCGGTGGATTTCGTCACGTCCTGTTGGCAAGCTGTACGCGCGCGAAGGCTGATCTTAAGGGTCGGCCAGTTGCAATCCAGTCGCAAGTAGGTCAGGGTCTACAGCATGCGTCGTCTCGTCGCGATCGCTGCGATCTGCTGGTCGGCGCACGCCTATGCGACCGACGACGCGGCGGTCACCGGGATCGTCGAGGACGCGCTGATGCACCCGCTCGAGGGCGCGACCGTCGTCATTCACGATCCGTCGGGCAACACGGTCGCGAAGACGACGACCGGCAAGGACGGCAAGTTCACGTTCCCGAGCGTGCCGTTCGGCGACTTCACGGTCGAGGCGAGCTCGCCGGGGCTCGTCGGCGATCACCAGCACGTGCAGCTGACGGCGGGGTCGACCGCGAACGTCGAGCTCGTGCTCGTCAACAGCGAAGAGGTCGTCACGATCCACGAGGACTGGGCGGTGCCGCCTCCGCCGCCGGCGACCGGCAGTGTCGCGAGCGTCACGCGCCAGCAGCTCGCCGAGCAGCCAGGGGGCGAGGATCGGCCGATCACCAGTGTCGTCGCGACGCAGCCGGGCCTCGTCGCCGATGCGCTCGGCAACGTCTACGCGCGCGGCAACCACGGCAACATCCAGTACCAGGTCGACGGCATTCCGGTGCCCGACTCCGTCGGCAGCCTGTTCGCGGCGTCGATCCCGACGCGCCTCGTGCAGAGTCTCGAGATGTACACGGGCGGCATGCCGGCGGAGTACGGCGATCGGCTGAGCGCGGTCGTCAACCTCGTCACGCGCGCCGCCGGAGACCACCCGGAAGGCACGATGCAGGTCCGCTACGGCTCGTTCCAGACGATCGAGCCGGGCGTCACGTACTCGACGAAGCTCGCCGACAACTGGGGCATGTTCGCGGGCGGGAGCTTCCTGTACTCGCAGCGCGCGCTCGATCCGCCGTCGATCGATCCGATCCTGCACGACAACGGCTCGAGCGGCCGGCTGTTCGCGCGCATCGACTGGCAGCAGTGCGAGTGCAACCGGTACGAGCTGTTCGTCACGTACGCGCACAACAAGTTCCAGATCCCGATCGATCCGTCGAGCGTGCCGTTCGACCCGAACAATCCGCGCCCGCCCGATCGCTTCGGCAACGACGCGCCCGCCTACGTGCCGCGCAACACCGACGCGACGGAGACCGAGGACGAATTGTTCACGGCGCTGTCGTTCGTCCACACGATGGATCACGGCGCGCTGCAGCTGGCGCCGATCTACAAGCTGTCGCGCGGCGCGCTGTTCTCCGATCCACGCCATGCGCTCGGGCCGCTGAGCGACCCCGATGCGAGCGCGAGCGACGTCACCCGGCTGCAGCACCATGCGGGCGCCGTCGCGTCGCTGACGTACAAGAGCGGCTCGCACGCACTCAAGACCGGGGCGCAGGCGGACTTCGTTCACGGCACGACGGACTTCACCGCGTACACGCGGGCGATGGGCGGCGGCATCGACAGCTCGACGAGCGGACACGACGCGACCGACGCGCTGACGACGGGCGCGTACGCGCAGGATCACATCACGCTCGACGATCTGCAGCTCGATGTCGGCGTGCGCGTCGACGAGATGCACGTGATGCTCGCGGGCGGCAAGAGCGATGACTCGGTCGGCGTGTCGCCGCGCCTCGGGGCCTCGTATGCGCTGACGAAGGACACGCTCGGTCACGCATTCGCGGGTGTGCTGTGGCAACCGCCCTCGCCGCTCGATGCCGCGAGTGCCGCGCGCGCGCTCGGCGTCGTCGATCCGAACGTACCGATCGCGTACGACCTCAAGCCGGAGACCGACCTTTACAGCGAGCTCGGCGTGTCGTCGCGGCTGATCACCGAGCTGCGCGCGGGGCTGACCGCGTGGGGCCGCTACGCGTACAACCAGCTCGACGACACCGCGATCGGCTCGACGAGCTTGCTGTCGAACTACAACTTCCGCCGCGGCCGCGCGGCCGGCCTCGAAGGCTCGCTCGACGTGCGCGTCGGGCCGTGGCTATCGGGATTCGCGAACGCCTCGTACGGCTTCGCGCAGGGCCAGGGCATCTCGAGCGCGAAGTATCTGTTCTCGCCCGACGACCTCGCATCGACCGCGTGGCAGACGCTCGATCACGCGCAGACGCTGACCGCGAACGCGGGCGCGACGGTTCGCGACGGCCGCTACTCGCTGACCGGCATCGCGCAGTACGGCTCGGGCCTGCGCACCGGCCCCGCGAACAATCAGCACGTGCCCGGTCACGTCCGCGTCGATCTCGCGCAGGCCTACACGTTCGTCAGCGGCGGCTATCCGTTCAAGGTCGGCATCGACATCATCAACCTGCTCGACGCGCACTACGCGTATCGCATCGCGAACGGCTTCGTCGGCAGCTCGTACGGCGAGCCCCGAAGCGTATTCGTCACGCTCTCGCTGCCGCTCGCGCCCGAACCGCATCATCCCGGCGAGAAGTAGCAATCCCGCGCATGTCGCAGGCCGTCGCGGCTAGTTGGCATGTCGCCCCGGCAACTCGATTGGCCACCGCGATCGCGGTTTAAACCGCGTCCGCCGCGCTGTGGATGGCACGGTGATGGCAAAGCGGCGCAGCATCATGCGTAGCTTTCTCTTCATCGCTCTCGTCTCGATCGCGGCCTGCGCCGCTGACTCGGCCGCCATCGACAACTCCGATCAGCTCGACGCGCCCACCGGCAAGGAGGACGCCGCGTCCAAGCCCGCCGGCTTCTACACGAACAACAACCCGGCGCACGCGGGCGATCTCGTCACGCTGACGCTCAACGCCGACCACACGTTCATCGCCGAGAAGATGGTCGAGTGCATCGCGGCCCCGTGCAACCCGGTCGAGGAGACCGGCACGTATCTGTTCACGCACGGCACGTCGAAGGGCGTGACGAAGACGTACATCCGCCTCTACGACGAGGACGGCGCCTCGATCGCGCGCTACCAGTGGCAGCTTGCGGGCACCAACCTGCGGCTCGAGCTCGACGGCACCGCGAGCTGGGCGACGCTCCAGCACACCGACACGCCGGACCAGGGCGGCACGAACAGCTGCGCGGCCGACAGCGAGTGCAGCGGCATCTTGCCGCAGTTCTGCCGCGTCTGTGATGACGGATCGACGTCCTGCGCGCACTGGTCCTGCGTCACGAACGCTTGCCAGATCGCGACCTGCAACTGATATTCGCCCGCGATGGAAGACGTAGTCGCCCGGCTCGCATCCTGGCTCGAAACTCACGCCCCCGAGGTTGCGAGCGCATTCCACCCCGGCGCCTCCGACGAGGAGATCGCCGCGTTCGAGAAGGATCTCGGCACGGCCCTGCCCGCCGGCATGCGTGCGCTCTACCGCTGGCACAACGGCGGCAAGGGCGGCCTGATCGGCAACCGCATGCTGATGTCGCTCTCCGACATCACGCGCACGCGCCAGCTGATGAACAAGGCGGTCGACGACGGCTCGTTCAAGACGTCGAACTGGTACCGCAAGACGTGGGTCCCGTTCCTTTCCAACGGCGCGGGCGACCACCTATGCTGGGATCCGCGCGGCAACTTCTCGGGCGAGCCCGGACAGGTCCTCGAGTTCTGGCACACCGATCACGATCGCAAGGTGATCGCGCCGTCGTTCGATGGCTGGCTGACCGCGCTCGTCGAGTCGATGGAGGCCGGCATCTGGCGCCTCGACAGCGACGAGGGCGTCACGGACGACCGCGGCTTCGCCGAGTTCGTCGGCACGAAGTTCCCGGGCTACCCCAAGCTCGCGATCGACAGCGACGGCAAGCGCCCCAAGCGCGCCGCCGGTCCACCGAAGGTCGACGCCGACCCGACGCGCGAGACGAAGGTCTACAACGCGTCCGATCGCTACGCCGTCGCCGACACGATCACGCACCCGAGCTTCGGCACGGGCGTCGTGCAGCGCGTGCATGACACGGCGGTCGACGTTCTGTTCGAGGCCGGCCCGCGCACGCTCGTCCACGCGAAGGGCGCGACCGGCGGGCTCGCGAAGCCCAAGCCGTTCGATCACCGCAAGGGCCCGACGCGGGTCTAGCGCTTTCGCAGGCCGATCACCGCGCCGATCGCGAGCAGCACGCCGCCGATCGCGAGGAACGGCCAGGCACGCGGCACGAAGCCCGTCGCGCGCGTGAACGGCTGCTTCGATACGACGTGCATCGCGGGGGCGGCGCCCGCGACGAGCAGCGCACGCAGATCGTCCGCCTGCCGCAGGCTCGCGATCGGCACGTGGATCGTCGCGCCGTCGACATGATCCGGAGTCGCCGCGAGCTTGATCTTGCCGTCGAGCGCGAACGTCACCTCGGCGTGGACCTTGAACGGCAACGTCTCGCGCGCTTCGATCGTCACGCCGTGGTCGTCGGCCGTGACGCGCTGGATCGCGTGGCCCTCGAGCATCGCCTCCGGGTGCTCGACGTCGCGCAGCTCGACGTGGGCCGTGCGCTCGAGCAGCTCGGCTTCGTTCGCGATCAGCGCCGGGTCGTCGGTGCCGAGCTCGACCACGATCTGATCGCCGGCGGCCATCACGCGCGTCGGAGCGCCCTTCTCCTCGACGCGAAGCGCGGCCGTCTCGCGCGCCATCGCGACGTCGCCCGAGCCCGCGCCGAGGATCAGGCGCGTGCCGTGGGCGGGGCCCGTCGACGACAGGCCGCGCACGACGCCGAAGATGGCACTGCCGAGCCCCATGACGGCGACCAGCAGCGCGACGACGATCCGCATGCGGCGCAGTCTACTGCACGGGGCCGGGCTGCACGCGCGCAGCCTCGTGGATCTGCATGCGCGCCTCGCTCTCCTCCTCGACGGACTGGACGCTGCGGTTGATCTCCTCGACGAGCCCGCGCTTCTTGCGATAGTCGACCTTCGGGATGTAGGGCATGTGGTCGAGCGCGTGGAACGACGCGACGAACTCGTCGTGCTCGCGGGACTTGCGCTCGAGGATCGCCTGGAGGTCGAGCTGGTCCTTGATGATGTAGGGCGTCAGCAGGATCAGGACGTTGCTCTTCGTCTTCTTGCTCTTCTTGTACTTGAACAGGTAGCCGAGCAGCGGGATGTCGCCAAGCACCGGCACCCGCGTCGTCTGGACCTCCTCGTGCTCCTGGGTCAGGCCCGACAGCACGATCGTCTGCTGGTCGTGGACGACGACGCGCGTCTCGAACCCGCGCGTGTTCCAGGTCGGCCCGAGGTCCGCGGTCGGGCCGAGCTCCTTCGAGTCGTTCGTGATCTCGAGCATCACGTTGTCGTTCGCGGAGATGTGCGGCTTGATGTCGAGCTCGAAGTTCAGATCCTGGCGATCGAGGTTCATGTTCGTGCCGGCGGCCGGGTTCGCCGCGGAAACGGGAACGACGCCCTTCGAGTACGGGATGTTCTGGCCGACGTGAAACTTCGTCGTCTCGTTGTCGACCGCGATGATGCTCGGCGTCGAGACCGTGTTGCTGTTCGAGTTGAAGCCCATCGCCGAGAACAGCACGGCGTACGACGGGATGCTCGTGCCGAGGAACGTCGACGACGAGGTCAGCGCGGAGCCGACGATGCCGCCGAGCAGGCCCGAGACGCCGTTGGTCGCGAGCGACTTCTGGAGATCGAGCGTGTTGACCGCGGGCGTCTCGACGCCACCGACGACGAGCGAGTTGCCGCCGCTCGTCGGGATCGCACCGTGCGAGCTGGTGCCGAGGCCGAGGTCGTTCTCGGTGTTGACGGTAAGCACGACGGTCTCGATGTAGACCTGGCGGCGCGGCTCGTCGAGCTGACGGATCACGTCGAGGATCGCGAAGTAGTCACGGCCGCTCGCGGTGACGATCAGCTTGTTCGTCTTGGGATCGGCGATCACGTGGACCTGGCCTTCGAGCGTCAGCGAATCGGGCGACGCCGCGGTCTTCGGGACCTGCGAGCCGGCGGCGCCCGCGCCCTGCTGGCGCTGGATCGCGTCGTTGAGCGTCTTTGCGACCTCCTCGGCGATCGCGTTGCCGAGCTGGTAGACGTGGATCGACGCGCCGCCCTCGATGTCGAGCGCGATGTCGAGGCGATCGACCAGCGCGTGCACGCGATCGAACACGGCCTGCGGCCCGGCGACGATCAGCGTGTTCGTGCGTTCGTCGACGAGGATCTTCGGCTGCGGCTGGTCGGGCTTGGGCGCGGCGCTGCCGAGGATGTCGTCGAGCTTCGCCTTGAGCTTCGTCGCGTCGGCGTGGAGCACCGGGATCATGAAGATGCCGTCGTTGCCGCCCGGCACGTCGATCTGCTTCGCGAGCGCGACCATCTCGCGGACGTGGCGCGCGTAGTCGGTGATCACGAGGACCGAGCCGAGCTGCTTCACTTCGCCGGCATCGGACTTGAGCGATTCGAAGGCGCCGACGAGCGTATCGGGCTTGGCGTACGTCGGCCGCAGCACGAAGCGAACGACCTCGTTGCCGTCGCCCGGGTGCTGCACGAACGGCACGGCCTCGCGCTTGGCGGCCTGGCTCTCGACGATCACCCACGCATCGCCCTTCCTGACGACGGCGAGCCCGGCGGTCGCGAGCGAGCCGAGGAACAGCTCGTACGCGTCGTGCGCGCTCATCTTCTCGGGCGCCATCACCGTGACGTGGCGGTTCTGCACGTAGCGGCTGTCGTACATGTACTTGTTACAGGTGAAGCCCATCGCCCACGTGATCAGCTCCTTGACCTCGATGTCGGGCTTGAACGTCACCGCGACCTCGCCGGGCTTCTTGTTGCAGCTGAACACGCTGGTTTCGTCCGGATGCTCCGCGTCGGCGAGCGAGGCGCGCGGAAGGATGGCAACGGCGAGAGCGAGGGTGAGCGCGAGCAGGCGCATGGCGTGGCGCAATCCACGTCGCGGGCCAGCGCGCAAGTCTGTGATTGCCAGCCGCCGAGCACGTCGCGGTGTGCCATCGCGTCATCCGGGCGCGCGTTCGCGTTATCATGATGGCAGTGACGCTTCCGTCGGGCGACGATCCCACGGTCGGGGCGACCGACGCGACGACGCCGGAGAGCGTCCCCGTATCCGGACCGCGCGTCGCGCTCGGCAACGGCGCGAAGATCGGGCGTTACCAGATCCTGCGCGCGCTCGGCCGCGGCGGCATGGGCGCCGTCTACCTCGCGAACGACCCGCAGCTCGAGCGCCAGGTCGCGATCAAGCTGCTGCACGCCGGCGCCAGCTCGGACTCGCTGATCCACGAGGCGAAGGCGCTCGCGAAGCTCGACGACCGCCACGTCGTCCAGGTCTTCGACGCGGGCGAGCACGCCGGCGAGGTGTTCGTCGCGATGCAGCTCGTCGATGGCGACGACCTGGCGGCGGCGCTCGGCAAGCGCGAGCCGCGAGTCCCGCAGATCATCGAATGGTTCGTCGACGCCGCGCGCGGGCTCGCCGCCGCTCACGCCGCCGGCCTCGTCCATCGCGACTTCAAGCCGAGCAACGTGCTGATCGATCGCAAGGGCCGCGTCGCGGTGACCGACTTCGGCCTCGCCGTGAGCACGAGCGACTCCGACGGCAAGCGCAGCGGCTTCGCCGGCACGCCGGTCTACATGGCGCCCGAGCAGCACGCGCTCCAGCCGGCGACCGAGGCGGCCGACCAGTTCGCATTCTGCGCCGCGCTGTGGGAGGCGCTGTTCCACCAGCACCCGTACATCCCCAAGGGCGGCGCGACCAGCGCGGCCGAGGTCGGGATGCACATCACGACGGGCGAGCTGATTCCACCGCCGCGCGAGCCGCGCGTGCCGAAGCAGGTGATCGATGCGCTGACCCGCGGCCTCTCTCGCGATCCGGCGCAGCGCTGGCCGTCGATGAACGACCTGATCGCGCAGCTCGCACCGGCGCAGCGTCGCGCGCGCTGGCCGCTCGTCGCGATCGGCGTCGCGGCGGCCGCCGCCAGTGGAGTCGGCGTGTGGCTGTACGCGGGGCACCGCGGGCCGAGCTGCGATGCGCAAGCGACCCAGCGGCTCGCGATCGCGTGGAACCCGCAGCGAGCGGCCGCGCTGCACCAGCACTTCGCCGGCCGCAGCTACGCGGCGACAACCGCCGATGCGGCGACGAAGGCCCTCGACAGCTACGGCACGCGCTGGCGGCAGCTCGCAATCGGCGCGTGCGAGGCGAGCACGTCGGAGCTCGCCGCACGGGAGCGCGCATGTCTCGACGCGCGGCTCGATTCGCTGCACGCGACGACCGATGTCCTCGAAGGTGGCGGCGCCGACGTGGTCGATCACGCGCGCGAGATGGCCGATTCGCTGCCGCCGCTCGCCGACTGCGCGAACCATGACCTGCTGATGGCCGGCCCGGGCACGGCGCCGCGCGACAAGGCCGCGCAGATCGCCGCGCTCGATCGCGAGCTCGATCGCATCGCCGCGCTCCACAACGCGAGCTCGACGCACACGCTCGACGATGCGACCAAGCTCGTCGCGCGCGCCGAGGCGCTCGGCTGGGCGCCGACGATCGCCCGCGCGCACATCGCGCACGGCAAGGCGCTGTCGATCGTCTACAAGGATGGCGCGCTCGACGAGCTCCTCAAAGGCGCCGGGCTGGCGTTCGCGAGCCACCTCGAGAGCGATGCCGTCGAGGCGTGGATCGCCGCGATCGACGAGGCGTGGTACCGCCAGAAGCCGGATATCGCCGAGATGGTCGTCACGCAGGCGCGCACGACGGCCGCGCACCTCGGCAATCCCGCGCTCGCCTTGAAGGTCGAGGTCGCGTACGGACGCGCGCTGATCCAGATGCAGCACTGGAATGAAGGGCTCGCGATCTGCCGCACCGCGATCGGCACCGCGGACAAGCTCGGCAACGAGCGCGTGTCCGACAACGCGCATGACTGTGTCTTCGAGGGGCTGTTGCCGCTCGGGGATATCCCGGAGCTGCACAAGGTCACGGCGGAGCGCATCGCATCGATCACGGAACGGTTCGGACCGGATGATCCGCGCCTCGCGACGTACAACCTCGTGCTCGCGGAGGTCGATGCCGCCCATGGCGATCTCGCGAACGCGCGCACCGAGATCGATCGCGCGGTCGCTGTCGTCACGAAGGCGTATCCGGACGGCAAGACGCTGCGCAACGTCGAGGTGACCCGCGTCCTCGCGCAGGTCGAGGTCGCGGAGGGCAAGGCCACCGAGGGGCTCGCGACGTACCGCAAGGCGCTCGCGATGGCGAATCAGCTCGATCCGACACCTGTCGTCGAGCTCGCGCAGATCCAGACCGGCATCGCGATGCTCGTGCAGGCCTCGGGCGACCGCGACGCGGCGATCAAGGCGTACGACGATGCGATCGCCGCTGCGCGCCTGCACAAGACCGATCGCATGCCGCTCGCGATGTTGCTGCTCAACGACGGCATGCTCATCGGCGAGACGGACTTCGCGGCCGGCCTGCGCGACTTCGACGAGGCGCGGCAGATCATGAACGAGGCGAAGGACCCGCGCGCGGCGTACGCGTCGACGGCGATGGCCGTGATCGAGGCGCAGCACGAGCGGTGGGCCGATGCGCGCCGCCACGCCGAGGAGGCCGTCGAGTTCGCGAAGCACGACCCCGATGCGGATCCGGAGAACACGGCGGCCGTGCAGCTCGTGCTCGCGAAGGCGCTGCTGAAGACGAAGGGCGACAAGGCCCGCGCGAAGGAGCTCGCACGAGAAGCCCACGCGACGCTCGTCAAGCTCGGACCCGGCCACGCGAAGGATGCGCGCGAGGCGGCGCAGGTCCTCGCGTCGATCCACTAGTTCTCGCTGACCTCGCGGATGAACGAGACGAACGCCATCTGCGGGCGCCTCGAGGCGTCACTGGTGACGAAGCGGATGCCATCGAGCTGCCAGCCCTGCGCCACCCACTCGTTGACACACTCCGTGATCGTCTCGTCGGTGACGATCGAGAGCTCGACGAACTTGTACGTCACCATCGCTGCTTGGCGAGCACCTTACATGCGTACGGCGCGTGATAGCTGATGATCATGTCGGAGCCGGCGCGGCGGATGCCGAGCAGCGTCTCCATGACGACGCGCTCGCGGTCGATCCAGCCCTTCTCGGCCGCCGCCTCGATCATCGCGTACTCGCCGCTGACGTTGTAGGCCGCGATCGGCATGTTGACCTCATCGCTGACCGCGCGGATCACGTCGAGGTACGCGAGCGCCGGCTTGACCATGATGATGTCGGCGCCCTCCGCGACGTCGAGCGAGACCTCGCGCAGCGCCTCCGCGACGTTGCCCGGATCCATCTGGTGACCGCGGCGATCGCCTTCCTGCGGCGTCGAGTCGACCGCATCGCGGAACGGCCCGTAGTAGCCGCTCGCGTACTTCGCCGAGTACGCCATGATCGCGACCTGATCGTGGCCGTCCTCGTCGAGGCTCTCGCGGCACGCCGTGACGAAGCCGTCGAGCATGCCGCTGGGCGCGACGACGTCGACGCCGGCCTTCGCATACGACACGACCGTGCGCGCGAGGTTCTCCAGCGACGCGTCGTTGTCGAGCTCGCCATCGTGGAGGATCCCGCAGTGGCCGTGGTCGGTGTACTCGCAGAAGCACGCGTCCGCCATCACGACGAGCTCGGGGCGCGCCTTCTTCACGGCGCGGATCGCCTTCTGGATGATGCCGTTGTCCTTCCACGCCTCGCTGCCGACCGCGTCCTTCTTCTCGGGCACGCCGAACAGGATCACGGCCGGGATGCCGACGTCGGCGGCAGCCGCGGCTGCATCGACCATCTTGTCGATCGAGTAGTTGAACTGCCCCGGCATCGACGGAATCGGCTTGGCAACGCCCGACCCCGGCACGACGAACAGCGGGTAGACGAAGTCGCTCGGCGACAGCCGCGTCTCGCGGATCATCCGGCGGAAGTTCTCGGTGCGCCGCATCCGGCGCGGCCGGTAGTCGGGGTAGTTCATCGTCCTATCGGATACACCGACCGGACCGCTTGCGCTATTCCCTCCGGCGTCGGCGTCGCGGCGACCGCGACCTCCAGGACGCCCGCAGCGCGCACGGCGGCAGCCGTGGTCTCACCGATCGCACACATCCGCGTACGCACCTCGGGCAACCGCACGATCTGCGCGAGCGCGGCCACTTGCGATGGCGCGAACACGCAGCACACGGCCGCCTCGCCGCCCAGAAGCCGCTCGCGCCCTCGCTGAACGGCCGGGTCCTCGGCCGCGACCGGCACCGTGCGATACGCGATGACGTCGATCACCTCGGCGCCGGCGGCCCGCAGGATGTCGAGCGGCTCGGTGCGGCCCTCCTCGGCGCGCGGCACGAGCACGCGCTTGCCGGCGACCCCGCTCTGCACGAGCGCGCGCGCGAGCCCGACGCCATCGACGACGTCGGCCGGCACGTGCGCGGCGACCTTCGCGATCTCGAGCGCGCGCTTCGTCGCGGGACCGACCGCCCACACCGCAGGCGCCTTCACCGAGCCCTTGACGACCATGTGCGCGGCGCGCGGGCTCATCACCATGACGACGTCGACGGCGGGATCAGCGTCTGCGAGCGCGCCCGAGAGCTCCACCGTGCGCGTCACCGGCATCGCCACGACCTCCAGGGGCGCGAGCGCACTCGCATAGGTGGCCGCATCCGCCGGATCCCTCGTCAGCACCGCAAACGCCATCTCCACCAGTCTGGCACGTCCCGTGCTCCAGATCCCACCATGCCCGATCCCGATCGCGAGCTGGCCCGCGTGCGCACGATCGCGCGCGTGATGGACAGCTATCTCGTCGATCCCCTGATCGGCTTCGTGCTGCCCGGCATCGGCGACGTCATCGGCTCGCTGATCGGGTTCTACACGGTGTTCGTCGCGTTCAAGCGGCGCGTCTCGCCCGTGATCATCGCGCGGATGATCTTGAACCTCGGCCTCGACGCCGTGCTCGGCATCATCCCGCTCGTCGGCGATGCGTTCGACATCGGCTTCAAGGCAAATCTGAAGAACGTCGACCTCCTCACGCAGCGGCGAACCGGCCGGGCCACCGCCCGGGACTGGCTCGTCGTGGCGGGCGCGGCAGCGGCCTATCTCGCCGTGATGGCGCTCGTCGTGTGGGGTGTGGTCGCGCTCTTCCGCGCGCTGTAGTAGCGTCGGCGCGTGCGTATCTGCATCGTGCTCGCCGTCGCCCTCGCCGCGTGCTCTTCGGGCGCCAAACAGCACGACGATGCGCCCGCCACGCCCGTCGCGCCGCCCGTCGAAGCGCCGAAGCCGGCGAACCAGCCGAAGGTGTCGATCGATACGCCGCGCGGTGCGATCACCGTCGATGTCGAGGTCGTCGCGACGCCTGCGAAGATCGAGAAGGGCCTGATGTACCGCCAGTACCTCGCGCCCGACGCCGGCATGCTGTTCCTGATGGGCAAGGAGAAGGACTGGACGTTCTGGATGCACAACACGCTCATCCCGCTCGACATGATCTTCATCGCGAAGGACATGACGGTCGCGGGCGTCGTGCAGAACGCCGAGCCGAAGACCGACACGCTGCGCACGTGCGGCGCGACGTCGCTGTACGTGCTCGAGGTCAACGGCGGCTACACCGCGAGCCACGGCGTGATCGCGGGCGCGAAGGTCCGCTTCGACAACGTCAAATAGGCTACCGTGCGCCGATGCGACTGGCGCTCCTCGTCCTGTGCATCAGCGCGACTGTAGTCGAGGCCGCGAATCCGACCGACACCTTGATCGCGCGGCTGACCGGCCCGACCGCGGTGCTCGACGATCTGCGCGATCTCGTCGACGGCATCGGCGGGCGGCCGACCGGCTCGCCTGCACTCGATCGGGCGATCGACTGGTCGCTCGCGCGCTTCAAGGATGCCGGCGTCGACCGCGTGGTCGCCGAGGACTACGTCGCGCCGCGCACGTGGCTGCCGCGCGTCGAGACCGTCGAGGTGACCGCACCGGGCACCACCGTGCTGCGCGCGGCCGCGATGCCGTTCTCGCGTGCGGTTGCGGGCGTCGAGGCCGAGGTCGTCGACGTCGGGGCGCCCGACAGCGGCCAGATCGGCAAGCTCGGCGGATCGCTCAAGGGCAAGTGGCTGCTCGTTCACAGCGCGCCGCTGCGCTCGCTCGAGGATCTGTTCAAGGAGTACCTCGAGACGCCGGTCGTGTTCGCGGCGGCGAGCAAGGTCGGCGCGGCGGGCGTGCTGTGGATGTCGGGGCGGCCGAGCCGGCAGCTGTATCGCCACAACATCACGCTCGACGGAACGCTCGGTGCGGTGCCCGGCATCCTGATCGAGCACGAGGGCGGCATGCGGATCGCGGATTTGCTCGCGGCCGGCACGCACGTCAAGGTCAAGGTGACGATCGCGACCGACGTCGTCGAGAATGCGAAGGCGCGCAACGTCGTCGCCGAGATCAAGGGACGCGAGAAGCCCGACGAGGTCGTGGTCATCGGCGCGCACCTCGACAGCTGGGACCTCGGACGCGGCGCGCTCGACGACGGGTGCAACGTCGCGCTCGTGATCGACATCGCCCGCCAGCTCGCGGCGCTCGCGACGGATGGGCAGCGGCCGCGCCGCACGATCCGCTTCGTCCTCTACACCGGCGAGGAGCTCGGGCTGTACGGCTCGTGGCTCGACGCCCACAACCACCGCGCCGACCTCGACAAGATCGATGCGATGATCGAGTACGACATCGGCACGGGCCGCACGCTCGGCTTCTCGCTCGGCGGGCGCTCCGATCTCGAGGCCGGCGTCACGCGCGCGCTCGCCCCGGTCGCCGGGCTCGGCCCGTTCACGCACACCGCCGATGCATTCGTCGGCACCGACAACTACGACTATCTGCTCGAGGGCGTGCCGAACCTCGTCGCGAACCAGGACGGCGCGCCGTATCTCGCCGACTACCACGCGGAGTCCGACACGCTCGACAAGGTCGATGCGCGCGAGCTCAAGCTCAACAGCGTGATCGCGGGCGTGCTCGTATGGGGGCTCGCCGAGGATCCGAAGCGGCTCGGCGCGCGGCAGAGCCGGCGCGAGATCGAGGCGCTCGTCAAGGCGACCGGGCTCGACGTCCAGATGCGGACGTTCGGGCTGTGGAACGACTTCGCCGCGGGTCGGCGCGGCCGAGCCCGTTAGCGACCGCTGCCGCTGCCCGCGCCGGAGCCCTGGTCGTCGGGGATGTACGGCGGAATGTCGACGGCGACCGTGATCGTCTGGTGATCGGGCGCGCCGTTGATCTGCGCCGGAGCGCAGTACGCGCCGAGCTTGTCGCCGTGGCGCTCCATGTAGCCCATCGCGCTCATGCCGTGGACCTCGGCGGGGTACGGCACGACGCACGCGCTGTAGACCGCAGGCACGACCTCGGTGAACTTCGCCGCCTCGCCGTTGCGGATGATCGTCAGCTGCGACGCGCCGGCGCCTGCGGCGGCGACCTTGAGCTGCAGCTCGTTCGCGGTGTGCGCGGTGATCGTGCCGCTGACGAGCCACGACACGCCGACGCCCATCTTGCCGGCGCGCGGCGCGGCGAGCACATCGACCTCGACGTTGCCGGGCTCGACCGCGAGATCGACGTGGACCTCCTGCCCCGACGGCACGACGACTTCCTTGCTGTAGAACTTCATGCCCGACATCGGCATGCCGACCGTCGCCGAGACCTTGTACGTGTCGGGCGCGAGCTTGTCGTAGCGATAGCTGCCATCGGGCCCCGAGGCGACCGCGTAGATCGCGCCGGGCGTCGTCGTCGACTGACACGACACGAACACACCCTCGACCGGCTTGCCGTTCTGGCGGAGCACGCCGGAGAGCGCGCCGAACGGTTGCAGCTCGAGCACGAGCTCGCCCTGGCCCGCCATGTCGGTCGGGATGCGGAGCGCCTTGCTGCGGCCGAACGCGGGATGCTCGGCCGTGATCGCGAGGTCGCCATCGTTGAAGCCGGCGAGCGAGAACATGCCGCTCGCGTCGGTCGTCGTCTGCTTCACGCCCTGCCCCATCGGCCCGAAGTTCGCGCTGTTCGTCGAGCCGTTGCCGAAGATCTGGCGGCCGGCGTAGACCGTCGCGTCGGGGACCGGCGTGCCGTTCGCGACGACGGTGCCGGCGAGCGTGCGGCCCTTCTGCACGTTGATCGTCCCGACGTCGGTCGTCTTGCCGGGCTCGACGAGCACGCTGATCGCGCGCGTCTGGAACATCGGTCCACGCACCTCGAGCTGGTAGGTCTGCGGCGCGAGCGCGTCGAGCTCGAAGCTGTCGGTGCCGATGAACGACTGCTGCGTGATGCCGACGGAGATCGTGAACAGATCGGGCCGCGTGCCATTGGCGAGCG
>JAFAOG010000357.1 GCA_019237945.1 Deltaproteobacteria bacterium
CTCACCGCCGGGTGTCGTCGCGAGAATGTGCTCGATCAGGAGTGGCAGATCGTCTTTGCGCTCGCGCAGCGGCGGCACGTGAACGCGCGCGACCGCGAGGCGATAATAGAGATCCTCGCGGAACCGGCCGCGGTTGACCTCGACGCCGAGGTCGCGGTTGGTCGCGGCGACGATGCGGACGTCGACCTCGATCGTCTTGGCGCCGCCGACGCGGCGGACTTCCTTGCGCTCGAGCACGCGGAGCAGCTTGGGCTGCATCGCGAGCGGGAGCTCGCCGATCTCGTCGAGGAACACCGTGCCGCCGTGGGCGCGCTCGAACGCGCCGGCGTAGTTGTTCGTCGCGCCGGTGAACGCGCCGCGCTCGTGACCGAACAGCTCGGACTCGATCAGGTTCGGCGGGATCGAGCCGCAGTCGAGCACGACGAACGGCGCGTCCTTCTGGCCGCGCGGCGAGTGATCGTGCAGCGCCTCGGCGACGAGCTCCTTGCCGACGCCGGTCTCACCGGTGACGAGCACGGTCGTGTCGCTCTTCGCCAGCTTCTCGAGCCGCGCGAACAGCTCGCGCATCTTGACCGAGCGCCCGATCATCGAGCCGTAGCGATCGGTGTCGGCGAGCTCGATCTCGACGGACTCGCCGAGCGGCTCGAACTTCATGCGCGTCGAGCCCATCGCGATCTGCGCGCCGGGCATGATGTAGACGTCGTTGACGCGCAGGCCGGAGACGTACGTGCCGTTCGTCGAGTCGAGGTCGCGCAGGCGGTAGCCGCGATCGTCGAGGCGAATCTCCGCGTGCAGGCCGGAGACCTTGGAGTCGGTCAGCTGGACGTCGTTGCCGCGGCGCGCGCCGATCCGGATCACCGCCGCTTCGATGTCGCGCACGAGTCCGGCGTCCGGACCGCTCGTCACTTCCATGCGGACGCGTCGCAGACGAGCGCTCGTCGCGCGCCCTCCCACATACGTGACCCAGGTACCTGAACGCAGGTCGTCGACCGCCATTGCGGCGGCACGTTATCACAACCTCCGGATTTCTATAGCCACAGGGCGGCCAGCGCGCCCTCGGCCACCGCGTCTGCGAAATACACCGGCGAGATCCGGCCCTTGCCCGCAAAGGTCACGTCCGCGACGCCGAGCGTCATCGCGCTCGCGATGCCCAGCGTGCGGCTCTTGTCGACGAGCAGCGCCGCCCCGACGGCCGCGATCAGCCCGCCGAGCGTCTGCACGAGCCACGTATCGCGCTTGGGGCCGGTCACGCGCAAGAAGCTACGCAGGTGGAGGATCGGCCACAGGCCGGTCGCGATGTAGAAGACGCCTTGCGCGGTCGGGGCGATTCTCATGCCCTCGGTTCAGCAAACGCCACGCCCGGTGGCATCAGCCCGACCGAGATCGATAACGCCGTCTCCTTGCACACGGCCATGTGCCACCACCGCGACGGAATGTAGAGGAAATCACCAGGGACGAGCGTCGCTGTCATCAGCGGTGACGTCTCCGCGTGAAAGCCCGAGAAGTCCTTCGGCGGGAACGGCGTGTCGGCTTCGACGGTGTTCGCGCGGAAGTAGTAGTCCTTGACGCCCGCGGTCTGCGCGATGAACACGTCCTCGAGATCGTAGTGCCAGCCAAAGCCGTGCGTCTCCGCGGGCGTCGCGAACACCTGGACCTGCGGCGTGCCGGGCAGCTCGTGAAAGCTGTCGGCGACCGCGCGCAGCCCGGCGTCGGCGCGCTCGGTGAAGCGCATGCCGAGGCCGACGCCGATGCGGAAGTAGGCGCGCAGCTCGTCGAGATCGCGCGGCACGGGATACGGCAGGTGCTGACCCTTCGCGCACACGATCGTATCGGCGCCGACGGCGAGCACGCGACCGAGCGCGGCCCAGTCGAGCGTCGCCAGCGAGCCCTTCGCGCTGCCGGGCTGGGCCCAGGCGCCGCGCTGGAAGTGCGTCGCACGGAAGTCGGCGAGCGTCAGCGGGGCGATCCAGTCGCGAAGCATGCGCCGCGTGCGTAGCACGTCTGGTACCGTCGAGGAATGGTTCCGTCGGACCTCGTCAAGCTGACCGAGATGGACGCCGCGTGGGCCGTCGCCGGCTCCGGTGCGCGACTCGATGCGGTGCGGCGCGCGGGTCGCCGGCTGCGCGATCGCGTGCTCGCGAGCGGCGTCGCGAAGTGCGTGCGCACGGTCGATCTCGCGACGTTCCCGTACCCGACGCGCTATGGGCTGCAAGGCGTCGCGTCGTCGCCGGCGCCCTACGTGTTCATGCGCAACCGCATGCAGCTCGTGCAGGTCGCGGCGGGCGGGCGCACCGTGACGATCCTCGTCAACCCGACCGATCCGGATCGCTCGAAGGCGGCGCCCTACTTCGCGCGGCTGATCGATCGCTACGGCGAGACGACGAGCAAGCTGCTGTCGACGATGCACTCGTCGATCGAGAGCGCGCTCGCCAGCTGGGGCGTGTCGCCGGCGCTCGTCGACTATGTCACCTACGATCACCTGCACGTTCAGGATGTGCGCGGGCTCTTGGCGCCGGGTCCGGGCGGGCGCGCGTACCTGCCGAATGCGAAGCTGCTCGCGCAGAAGGCCGAGCTCGACACATTCGGGTCGATCCATCCGCTGCAGACCGAGTGGTACATCCCGGACTGCCTCGCGGGCGTGCCGGCCGATCGCATCGTCGCGCTCGACGGCGATTACCTCATCGGCGGCGGGTTCGCGATCGTGCGCACGCCCGGGCACACGTGGGGGAACCACACGCCTGTCGTCGTCACCGGCACCGGCGCGTGGACGATCAGCGAGAACGGCGTGTGCGTCGACGCGTATGCGCCGGGGGTGTCGAGGATCCGCGGCGTCGCGAAGCACGCGCGCGATGCCGGGGTGGAAGTGATCCTCAATGCGAACACGCGCGAGGGATCTCTCGATCAGTACACGTCGATGGTGCTCGAGAAGACGATCGCGGACGGCGTACCCGAGGCGCCGGAGTGGCCGCAGCACTTCTCGTCGAGCGAGATGGTGCCGCACGTGCTCGCGCCGGGGCTCACGCCGACCTACACGCACGGCGCGATCACGCACGGCGAGATCATCGCCGTCCGAGCCGCCGCCGCCTGACGCTACGGTGCGTAGACCTTCCAGTTGTCGATGTACGAGCCGTCGTACGAGTCGATGCGGATGCCGGCGGTGCCCCACGTGAACGTCGAGTCGGTGACGCTCATCGCGAACTTGCCGTCGAGCCACAGCGACAGCTTGTCGCCGACCGCCTCGAACTTGATCGTGTGCCACGTACCCGGCGACGGCTTGCCGTAGTTCGGGATCACCTTGAGCGGCGTGTACACACCGCACTGCTTCTTCTGGATCTGCACGACGCCATCCGCACGCCACGACGCGACGTACAGGTCGTACTCGGTGCGGTAGCGCAGGAACGCCTTGAACCCCGGGTTCACACCGACGGAGAGCGGCGACTTCGAGTAGTAGAAGTTGTACGACGTGCCGGAGTCGGTCCACTTCACCGGCGACGTGCCGCCCGACGTGTACGCCTTCGCGAACGAGCGATACGAACCGTCGCTGGTCAGCGAGATCTTGCCGCGGTTACCACTCGTCGTGGTGATCGCATCGAGACAGCCGGCCGTGACGTCGAGGTACGGGCGCAGGCTCTTGTCGCTGCCGCACTCGACTTCCTTCGGCAGTGCCGTGCCGTAGCCGTTGAACGCCTCGTCCCCGCTGGGATACGTCGACGTCGGCCCACGCCACGGGTACTGCGCCACGGTGCCGGTCGGGCTGCTACCACCCACGTACGGCGTATAGACACTCGAGTTGTAGGCGGGACAGGACGCCGTGAGGCCCTGTTCGGTCGACTGCGTCACCGCATCCGACCCGGCATCGCTGCCGTCGTCCACGCTACCCGAAGTATCCGCGATACAGCCGGCGCTCATCGCGATCCCCCCCAGGACCGCGATGAGTGCCAGCCTCTTCCAGAGAGGCTTGTGTTCCACCGGGAGCCACTCTTCATGCCGCAGCGCTGCCACGCAACGACAAATCGTCAAGAGAACGGCCGAAATCGTGTCAGGACGGCCCTGAGGGCACATGTAAGGCCACGCATTTCTGCGTGTTTGCGGCGGCGCGTTCGTTGCTACTCAAACTAATCATGCCCGCGATCGTGTCTCTCCTTCGCGTCATGACGCTCCGCGACGCCGATGCCATCGTCCTCGAACCGGGCCGAATTCCCCAGCTGCGCCGCCGCGGCAACGTCGAGGCGCTCGCGATGCCCGCCCTCGATCCGCAGCTGCTCGCCGACTTCGCGCGCCCGCTGCTCGACGGCCAATCACTCTCGTCGGGCCCGGTGATGGTGACGTTCCGCCACGAAGACGCGACGTATCCGGTCACCGTCGAAGAGACCGCCTCCGGGTTGCGGATCGTCGTGCGCAAGCCATCGCTCAAGAAGCCGGAGAAGAAAGAATTACCGCCAAGGAGCCAAGGGGCAGAGAGCCCGCCACCAGAACCAATTTCTTCTCGACCCTCGCTCGGCGATCTCTCTGCCTCTCGGCGTCTTGGCGGTAACTCTGGGTCGCTCGCCGCGCTGCTCGGCGACGCGGTGCGGGTGGCGGCCGGGCGCGGGGCCAGCGATCTGTTCGTGTCGACCGGGCGCGGCGCGAGCATCAAGCGCGATGGGCGGCTGGAGGCGATCGATGTGGCGGTCGATGACGAGCAGCTTGCGGCGTGTGTTGGGGAGCTCGCGCGCGGCGGCAGCGTGGACCTATCGATGGAGTGCGGCGGCGTGCGGCTGCGCGTCAACGCGTTCGTGCACATGGGCGGCTGCGCGGTGGCGGCGCGCCTGATCAAGGAGAGCGTGCCGGGCCTCGGCGAGCTCGGGCTGCCCGACGAGATCGCGTCGCTCGTCGAGCTGCGCGACGGGCTGGTCGTCGTGTGCGGGCCGACCGGGTCGGGGAAGTCGACGACGTTGGCGGCGCTCGTCGATCTGCTCGATCAGCGGCGCGCCGCGCACGTGATCACGCTCGAGGATCCGATCGAGTACCGGTTCGCTGCGCGGCAGTCGCTGATCCATCAGCGCGAGCTCGGCACGCACGTGGCGTCGTTCGCGGATGGGCTGCGGGCGGCGCTGCGCGAGGCTCCGGACGTCATCCTGCTCGGCGAGCTGCGCGATCGCGAGACGATCAGCGCGGCGCTGACGGCGGCCGAGACCGGCCACCTCGTGCTCGCGACGCTGCACGCAGCGAGCGCGGTCGGCGCGATCGATCGGATCGTCGATGCGTTCCCGGAGTCGCAGGCCCGCCAGACGCGGAGTCAGCTCGCCGGTTGCCTGCGCGCGATCGTGACGCAGTACCTGCTGCCGAAGCGCAACGGCGGTCGCGCGCTCGCCGTCGAGCTGGTGCCCGTGACGGCGGCTGTCGCGAACATCGTCCGCAAGGGCGAGCTGCAGACGCTGTCGACGGCGATCCAGAGCGGGCGCGACGCCGGCATGATCCCGCTCGAGCGATCGCTGGCGCGGCTCGAGGGCGTGGTCGCGCCGCAGGTGATCCGGCGCGTCGCCGCCGATCACGATTTGCTGGGATCGCTCACAGGTCGCGCGGCGCGGTGAGGCCGAGCTGCTTCGCGACGCGCGGGGCGAGCACGCCGCGGTGGCACGTCTCGACGTCGGCCTCGTAGCAGAGCAGCGCGGCGCGATGACCGCGGACCGCGTCGGCGACGAGCGTGACCGTGTCGGCCGGCAGGTGCGTGCGGTACTGGCCGATCGGATCGGGCTCCTTGCGGAACGGATTGCCCGCCTCGCGCATGTGCACGTACTCGATGCCCGCGGCGCGCAGCGCATTGCCGAGCGGCGTCTTCGAGAAGCCGCGGCGGCGCGACAGCGGCAACGCGCGGACGTCGATCAGGCGATCGACCTTGGCGGCCGCGAGCGCGGCGATCATCTCGTCGAGCTGGCGGCCTTCGTAGCCGACCGTGAACAGCGACGTCTTCATCGCTGCTAGCTACCACGCGCATGCCGGCGCGCATGCTGCCCGACCGGCTACGGCTTCTTGAAGCGCGCGCGATCGAGCCCGTGGCGGACGGCGAGCGCCCACAGGTTTTTCCGATCCATGCCCGCGGCGCGCGCGGCCTGCGCGAGGTTGCCCTTGTGCACGCGCAGCAGCTCGGTGAGATAGGCCGACTCGAACGCGTCGATCGTCTCCTGCTTGACCTCGCGGAACGGCCGGGTGACGTCGACGCGCCCGCGTGCGTTCGGGCCGGGCGCCGGGAGCGCGAGGTCGTCCTCGTCGATCTGCGAGCCGCCCGCGATCACCATCGCCTGGTGGATCTTGTTCTCGAGCTCGCGGATGTTGCCCGGGAAGTCGTACGCGGCGAGGCGCGCGAGCGCGGCCGGCGTCACGCCTTCGACCGGCTTGCCGAGGCGCGCGCGGTACTTCTGCACGAAGTGATGGACGAGCAGCACGATGTCGTCCGGGCGATCGCGCAGCGGCGGCAGGTGCATCGGGAACACGTTGATGCGGTAGTAGAGGTCCTGGCGGAACGAGCCGCGCGCGACAAGCTGATCGAGATCGCGATTGGTCGCGGTGATGATGCGAACGTCGACGCGGCGATCCTGATCATCGCCGATGCGCCGGAACTCCTGCGACTGCAGGACGCGCAGCAGCTTCGCCTGGAGCGGCAGTGGCAGCTCGCCGATCTCGTCGAGGAACAGCGTCCCCGTGTGCGCCGCCGCGACGAGGCCCTCGCGATCGCGTGTCGCATCGGTGAACGCGCCGCGCACGTGACCGAACAGCTCGTCCTCGAGCAGCTGCTCGGGAATCGCGGCGCAGTTGACGACGACGAACGGCGCATCGTGGCGCGGCGAGCTGTTGTGGATCGTGCGCGCGACGAGCTCCTTGCCCGTGCCGCTCTCGCCGAAGATCGCGACGGTCACGTCGGTCGCGGCGACCATCGCGATGCGGTCGTAGAGATCCTTGATCCACGTGCCCGCGCCGATGATCACGTCGCTCTTGCGCGGCCGGCGCCCGGCCCCCCCGCTCTCGGGCACCGCGCGCCCGATGCGGAACACGAGCTCGGCGGCCTGCAGCGGCCGCGTCACGACGTCGCTCGCGCCACACCGCACGACCTGCGCGATCGCATCGGAGCTACTCGCGATCACGAGGACGCGCGCGCCTCCGCCCGCCGCGGCGAGCTCGCGGACGAGCGACGTCGTCGGCACGGGCTCGCCGTCGAGCAGCACGACATCGAACGGCGTCCCCGCCGCGTGCGCGGCCCGCAGCTCGCCGATCGCCGCATCGCGCGCCGACGCCACGACCTCGGACGCGTGCTCGCCGAGCAGCTCGGCGATCGCATCGCGCGCGCCTGCGGCCTTGTCGACGACGAGCACCCGCGGAGCCATCCCGCCGAGCATACCCCCGGACCGGCCCGCGGCGGTCCCGATACACGACCCGCATTCGCGCCCGATGCGCCGGGCTACCAATCTTTCGCGTTGTCGTCGGGATGCCCACTCGCGTGCCGGCGCGCACTGTCGCGCTGCAACCGCCGCGAGAAGTCCTCGAGATCGTCGAGCTTGCCGTCGGCCGGCGTCTGCGGGCCGTGCCCCTGCCCGCGCTCGTGCGTTGGTCGACCCTTCTGACCGTTCGGCGTGCCCTGACCCGAACCGTTCTGACCGTCCGCGTTCGAGCCGTTCTGGTTCGAGCCCTGGCCGTTGCCGTTCGAGCCGTTCTGCCGCTGCGCCGAGCCCTGCCCGTTGCCGTTGCTGCCGTTCTGCTGACCGTTCGAACCGTTCTGCTGACCGTTCGATCCGTTCTGCTGACCGTTCGATCCGTTCATCGGGTTGTTCGAACCGTTGCCGTTCGCGTTCGAGCCATTCGAGCCGTTCTGACCGTTCGAACCGTTCGCGTTCGAACCATTCTGGCCCTGGCCGTTCGAGCCGTTCTGCTGGCCCTGCTGGCCCTGCTGACCCTGCTGACCCTGTTGCCCCTGCTGCCCTTGCTGGCCTTGTTGCCCCTGCTGGCCCTGCTGACCTTGTTGGCCCTGCTGACCTTGCTGGCCCTGCTGGCCCTGCTGACCTTGCTGGCCTTGCTGGCCCTGCTGACCCTGCTGGCCTTGCTGACCTTGCTGCTGCTGTTGCTGCTGCTTGTGGCGGCGACGCAGCGCGAGCTCGAGGTTGATCCGCGCGTCGTCGAGCGTCGGGTCCTCGCGAAGCGCCTGCTTGTACGCCTGCACGGCGTCGTCGACCTTGCCGCTGTCGAACAGCGCGTTGCCGCGGTTGTAGTCCGCCTCGCCGCGCACGTGCGGGTCCTTCGCGCCGCTCGCTTCCTTGAGATCGTCGATCGCGCGATCGGTGAGCGCCTGCTTCTCCTTCGCATCGGCGGTCTGCTTGGCCTTCTCGAGCTCGGCGGTGCCGCGGTTGTAGGCGAGGCCGTCGGGATCGACGCTCGGATCGTGCGCGGCGCGGTTGTAGGCGGCGAGCGCGTCGTCCCAGCGGCCCTCGGCGGCCGCGCGGTTGCCCTCCTCGACGTCCTTGTTCGGTGACCGGAACGGATCCCAGGCCGCGAGCAGCAGCACGAGGGCGAGTGTGCGGCGCTTCATGGCTGCTCCTCGGGATGCGGTCGCCGGCGACGCGTCGCGATCAGCGCCTCGATCACGAACAGCATGAACGCGGCGAACAGGAACGGCTGAAAGACGTCCTGCTTGCGATCGATCTTCTTCATCGCGAGCCCGCGGTTGACCGCGCGCAGCGCCTCGGCGACCGGCTTCGGATTCACCTCGCCGCGGCCCGCCTCCGCGAAGTACCGCTTCTCGTCGCCGCCGGCGGCCGTGATCGCCTGCATGCCCGCGTCGTCGCGCTTGCTGACGACCGTCTGGCCGTCGGGCGTGTGCTTGGGCGTGGCGGTGCGCTTGTTGTCGCCGTCGACCTCGTAGACGACGCCGCCCTGCTCCGTGCCGACGCCGACGACAAAGACGGCGATCCCGAGCTGCTTGGCCTTGTCGACCTCGGCGAGGGTCTTGTCGTCGACGTCGCCGCCGTCGGTCAGGATCACGATCGCGCGGCCGCGCTCTTGCTTCGTCTCGACGACCTCGTCCTTCGGCCTGTCCTTTGGATCGAGCGACTGACCGGGCAGCGGATCGCCGCCGTGGCCGCGCCGCGCGATCGAAGCGCACATGCCATCGTCGGTGTAATCGGAGCGCAACAGGCAGCGCCCCACCCGAAACACCTCGAACAGGTTCGACCCGCCCGGCAGGTCCGCCGGGCCGAGGTCATACAAGAACCGCGCGGCCACCTCGTGATCCTCGGTCAGCGGGAAGTGCGCGGCGGCGCCCGCGAACACGACCGGCGCGATGCGGTCCTCGGGGAGCTCGTCGATCAGCGCGACCGCGAGCTCGCGCGCGCGGCCGAGTCGGCTCGCGGGAACCTTCTTCGCCTTCATCGCGGCGGTCGCCTCGACGTCGTCGACGAGCATCGACTTGCTGACATCGACCGCGATCACGAGATCGAGCCCGCGCAGCTCGACGTTGCGCTTGCCGACCATCTGCGGGCGCGCGAGCGAGAACACGAGCAGGCTCGCCGCGAGCGCCTGCAGCACGACCTTCACCGCGCGCCGCCGCGGCGAGGCGGTCGCCATCACCTTGCCGATCACGGGCAGCTCGCCGAGCCGGCGCGTCAGCTGGCGGCGCCGCGCGCGGTCGTAGAAGTACAGCGCGACGACGAGCACGCCCGCCGCCGGCGACACCCACGCGAGCCACGGGGTCTCGAACGACATCTTAGGGCAACCTCCGCAGCCGTCCGTACGACAGCAGCAGCTCGAGCGCGATCAGCGCGCCGGCGAGGATGACGAGCGGCACGAACAGCTGCTTGTCGGGAATGCGCTCGGTCACCGTGCGCTTCGTCGTGTCGAGCTTGTTGCGCACGGTCTGGAAGCCGCGATCGAACGACTCGTAGTCGCTCGCGCGGAAGAACTCGCCGCCGGTCGCGTTCGCGATCGAGCGCAGCGTCGCCGGGTTGACGCTCATCCCGCCGCCGAACAGGTCGGTCTCCTCGCGCCCGACGAGCAGCGTGTACACCTTGACGCCCATCTTCTGCGCGGTGCGCGCCGCCTCGTCGGGATCGAAGCGCGTGACCCAGTTCGAGTCGCCGTCGGAGAGCAGGATCACGACCTTGCTCTTCGCGTCGCTGCGGCGCAGCTGGGCGAGCGCGAGCGCCAGGCCGTCGCCGATCGCGGTGCCGAGCTCGGGCACGTCGCCGATCCCGAGGTCGCTGACGATCTGCTCGAGCAGCTTGGTGTCCTGGGTCAGCGGGCACTGCAGCATCGCCTGCTGGCCGAAGATCACGAGGCCGATGCGATCGTTCTTCGTGCGCCGCAAGAAGCGGCGAATCACGCGCTGCGCCGCATCGAGTCGGTTGTTCGGCATGTCGATCTCTTCCATCGACTTCGACATGTCGACGACGAGCATGATGTCGACCGTGTCGACCTCGTGCTTGACGGTGCGATACGTCTCGGGCCGCGCGAGGCCGACCGCGAGCGCCGCAACGGCGAGCACGCGCAGGACGCCGGGCAGATCCGACAGCCACGCGCCCGCCCCGCGCGCCCCGACGAGCCCGACGCTCGAGAAGCCGAGGGTCGCCGCGCGCCGCCGCTGCACGTGAAACGCGACGAGCCCGACGAACGCGGCCCCCGCGACGAGCCACAGCGCACGCGGATTCTTCCACACGATCGGCTCGCCGGCCCGCTCGGACAGCAGATACGCGCGCATCGCGAACCAGGCGATGCCGCCGAACACGCCCGTGACGAGCCACGGCCACGCGGTGCGCAGCACGCGCTGCTTGGTCCACGGATCGGGCGACACAGGCCCCGCCGGCGCGCCGTCCGTCTCGACCTCGATGCGCGGATCGATGAACGAGCCGGCCAGCGTGATCAGGAGACCGACGAAGCCAACGAGGCCCGCGATCAAATACCGCTGGTCCTCGACGAACCTGTCGCGGCGCATCCACTGCCCCACAGCGATGAGGAGCGCGACGATCAGGGTCGCGTAGCCGACGCGCAGCACCCAGTTCGGGTGAACGATGACGTTGCGGCGCTTCTTCACGCCGCCTCCTTCGCCGCGGTCGGCATCGCCGTCGTCTTCATCACGACCTCGCGCGCGCCCGCGAGCGTCTCGAGCGCCTCCGCCTCCGTCGCGCGCACGCCGCCGTACTTCACGAGGTCGCACCGGGCGAGCCACGCCTCGACGAGCGTCGCATCGGCCGCATTCGCGCGCTTCGCGAGCCCGCGCATCAGCTCCGAGGTCGTCAGCTCCGCCGTCGCGAACCGGTAGCGCGCCGCGAGGTAATCGCGGATCACGCTGACCATGTCGGCGTAGCCGGTCTTGCGGTCGCCGTCGCGTGCGAGCACGCCCGAGGTCTCGATCGCGAGCAGCCGCTCGAGGGCGCGCTCGCTCGTCATGTCGAGGCGCTGCGCGCGCGCCGGCGCCAACCCTCCGACGAGCGTGCGCACGTGCTGCTTGCGACGGCGGCGCAGCTGCCAGAACGTGAGCCCGCCCGCGACGAGCACGAACACGACGCCGCCGACCCATGCCCAGGTGTAATCGTTCGCCTGCAGACGGACCGGCGGCGCGTTGCCGCGCATCAACTTCGGATCGTCGGTGTCGCCGAGCACGCCATTGACGCGCAGCGGGATCGAGTTCGTCAGGATCTGGCCGCCGTGGCCGTTGATCGTGAACGTCACGGGGACGCCGGGAATGCGCAGGTCACCGAGGTCCCACGCAACGACATCGAGCTGCCACTCGCGGACGTGCTTGCCGTCGGCGCGCACGTGGTCCTCGCTCGTCGTCTTCTTGATCTCGAACGTGTCGCCGAGGTCGAAGCCGGCCGGCAGGTTGACCTCGACGCCCGTGTTGTAGACCGCGGTGACGAACAGCGTGAACCGGCTGCCGAGCATCAGCTCGGTCGGGCTCGCGGCGGCGCTGACCTCGGGCGCATCGGCGTCGACCGGCAGCTGGATCACGACGCCGCTGCCCGCCGCACTGCCCGAACCATCCGCGTGGGCGACGGTCGTCAGCAGCAGGAGCAGGGCGAGCGCCTTCACGCGTGCGCCATCCTCTTCGCGCGCGCCTTGAAGAACGCGATCAGCGCGTCGACGTAGGGCCGGTTCGTGTCGACCTCGACGATATCGAGGTTGATCCGGCGCAGCATCTGGTCGCGCTCGTCGGCGGCCTTGCGGGCGCGCTTCGCGAACTCGCGCCGGGCATGCGACGACGTATCGACCTCGACGACCTGCCCTGTCTCGAGGTCCTCGAGCACGACGAGCCCGACGTCGGGCAGCTGCGCCTCGAGCGGATCGCGCACGACGACCGGCACGATCTCGTGGCGTTGCGCCGTGATCCGCATCGCGCGCTCCCAGTCGCCCGCGCCGAGGAAGTCCGACACGAGGAACACGACCGAGCGGCGCCGCGCGACCTTCGCGAGGAAGTCGAGTCCCTTCGCGAGATCGGTCCGCCTCGACTGCGGCTCGAACGCGAGGATCTCGCCGATCACGCGCATCACGTGGCGGCGGCCCTTCTTCGGCGGCACGTAGCGCTCGACCTTGTCGGTGACGATGTAGAGCCCGACGCGATCGTTGTTCTTGATCGCGGAGAACGCGACGACCGCCGCCAGCTCCGCCGCGATCTCGCGCTTCGTCGAGCCGCGCGATCCGAAGTAGCCCGACGCGCTCATGTCGACCATGAGGTTGACGGTGCGATCGCGCTCCTCGACGAACTGCTTGACGTGCGGCGCATTCATCCGCGCCGTGATGTTCCAGTCGATCGCGCGCACGTCGTCGCCCGCGTAGTACGGACGCACGTCGGAAAACACGAGCCCGCGCCCCTTGAAGACGGCCTGGTACTGACCGGCGAGCTGCTCGTCGACGAGTCGCCGCGACGCGATCTCGATCTTCTTCGCCTTCCTGAACAGCTCGGCGGTCGTCAGTCCCATCAGGGCACCGGCAGGTACTCGAAGACGCGGCGAACCACGTCGTCCGAGGTGACCTCCTCGGCCTCGGCCTCGTACGTGACGACGACGCGGTGCCGCATGACATCGAGCGCGATCGCCTTGATGTCGTCGGGCGTGACGTACGCGCGGTGGCGAATGAACGCGTGCGCGCGCGCCGCGATCGCGAGCGACAACGTGGCGCGCGGCGACGCCCCGTACTCGATCAGCGGCGACAGCTCGGCGAGCCCGTACTCGCGCGGATTGCGCGTCGCCTGCACGATGTGAACGATGTAGTCGCGCACGCGATCGTCGATGTAGATCGATCCGACGACGCGGCGCGCGGCCTTCACCTGATCGATCGTCGCGACCTCGCGCGGCGCCGGCGGCTCGAGCGTCGTCATCCGGTCGAGCATCGCGCGCTCGTCGGCGGCGGTCGGATAGTTGATCCGCACGAGCAGCATGAAGCGATCGAGCTGCGCCTCGGGCAGCGGGAACGTGCCCTCCTGCTCGATCGGGTTCTGCGTCGCGAGCACGAGGAACGGATCGGGCAGCGGCTGCGTCGAGTCGCCGATCGTCACCTGACGCTCCTGCATCGCCTCGAGCAGCGCGCTCTGGACTTTCGCGGGTGCGCGGTTGATCTCGTCGGCGAGCACGAGGTTCGCGAACAGCGGGCCGCGCTTGTTCGTGAACTGCCCGGTGTGCATGTTGTAGATGATCGTGCCCGTGATGTCGGCGGGCAGGAGATCGGGCGTGAACTGGATGCGCGAGAACGACGCGTTGAGCGTCTGCGCGACCGTCTTGACCGTCAGCGTCTTCGCGAGCCCCGGCACGCCCTCGATCAGGCAGTGACCGCCCGTGAGAAGGCCGATCAGCACGCGCTCGACCATGTCGCGCTGCCCGACGACGACCTTGCTGACCTCGCCGAACACGTCGTCGAGGAACGCGCTCTCCGCATGCACCTGATCGGCAAGCGCCGAGATGTCGACCGCCGGTGCCGGCTCGGCGGGCTTTCCGGGGGTCAAACCGCCAACGTCGAGCTTCGGGGGGACCGGATCGCGCAAGGTATCCATGAAACCCCTCCAACGATGTCACGGATTCCCGCGAGGTGCCCGCACCAGGTGCGATATGGTCTCCCCATGCCCGACTCGCCGCCCGTCGCGCTGGACCCGGTCGATTTCTCGACTCATATCCTGTCGCTGGCGTCGTCCGCGCTGATCGCGCTCGGCAAGATGCCAGCTCCCGACGGCCAGCCTCATCCACTCGATCTCGAGGCCGCGCGCCACCTGATCGACGTGCTCGGCATGCTCGAGCAGAAGACGAAAGGCAACCTCGAGGAGGCCGAGAGCCGGCTGCTCGCGTCGCTGATCTACGACCTGCGAGTCGCGTACGTCGACGCGCAGCCGAAGAAGAAGGCATGACTCGCGTCGCGGCGCTGCTGCTGCTGGTCGCCGCGTGTCGCGAGCGCGTCGTGCCGGCGGATGCGCGCGTCGCGACGGGATCTGCCGCGAAGCCCGTGGTCGCGACGGCCGCGCCCGAGTCGCCGCGCCTGCTCTACAGCGGCGGTCCGAGCTCGTTCGTCGATCTCGTCGCGCGCTCGCGCCACGGCGTCGTCGCGATCCGCGCCGGCTCACCGGTGAAGTCCGGGCCCGCCGCGATGTTCCCGGGCGCGCCCGACGCCGTCGCCGACGTCGCGCTCGGCACGGGCTTTCTCGTCGAGAACAGGGGCGTGTTCGTCGTCACCAACGATCACATCGCGGCCGCCGCCAGCGAGCTGCACGTCGTGCTGCCCGATCACAGCGAGGTCCCGGCCAAGCTCGTCGGCCGCGATACGCGCCTCGACCTCGCGCTGCTCTCGATCGACGTCCCGCGCCTCGCGCCGCTCCACATGGGCAACTCCGATGACCTGCAGGTCGGCGAGTGGGTCGTCGCGCTCGGCGATCCGTTCGGGGACGAGGTCACCGCATCGGCGGGCATCGTGTCGGCGACCGGCCGCGAGGCCGCCTCCTCACTGCTGCAAGGCGCCGCGATGACGTACCGGATGTTCATCCAGACCGACGCGCGCATCCATCGCGGCAACAGCGGCGGCCCGGTGCTCAACGCGGCCGGCGAGGTCATCGGCGTCGCCGTCGCGACCGGCGATCGCACCGGCGAGCTGTCGTTCGTGATCCCGATCAACCGCGTGCGCGAGATCTTCGACGCGCTCCGCGACTACGGCCAGGTCGCACGCGGCTGGCTCGGCGCGATGGTCAAGCCCGTGACGGCCGACCTCGCGACCGACGTCGCCTTGCCACAGGAGCACGGCGCCCTGATCACCGAGATCAAGCCCGGCTCGCCCGCCGCGCGCTCCGGCCTGCGCGCGGGCGACATCATCATCAAGTGGGGCGAGCAGGCCGTCGACGACAAGTCGTTGCCGTGGATCGTCGCCTCCAACCCGATCGGCAAGGCCGTCGCGGTCACCGTCTGGCGCAACAAGGCCGCGCTGCCGATTCCCGTCGTGACCGAGAAGATGCCGCAGTGAGCGAGCTGCCACCGGCCGGAGCACCTCGCGCGCCGCCGCCGCATCGCCCCAGCCGAGCACGTGCGTGCGGCCGATGCCCCAGTAGCTCGCGAACCACAGCTCGAGCAGCGCCCGCGCATTCGGATACGCGTCGTCGAGCTCAGCCAGGTCGTGCAGCCGCGAGAACCCGCAGTCGAGATCCGGCTCGAGCGGCACGGCGACGAGCTTGTCGTCGTGCTCGGTGACGCGGCCCGCCTCGTCGACATCGCCCATCTCGAGCACCCCGATCACGCGCGTCGGCGTCACACGCCCTCGCTCGATCGCACGGCCGAGCACGACGATGTCGAGTGCATCGCCATCATCGGCCAGCGTGCGCGGCACCATCCCGTAGCTGACGGGATACGCGAGGTAATCGATCGCTCGCCGCGCGCCGGTCTCGCGGTCGTGCTGCCAGTGGAGCCAGCCGTCGCGGTCGTCGACCTCGAACTTGCCGGTCGTCCCCGCCGGGATCTCGATCACCGCCGTCACGCCGCGCGCGTCCTCGGCGGGCCAACCGGTCCCGAAGTGCTCGGCGCCGGCCACCGTCTCCTCGTCGAGCGCCACCGCCGCGGGCGCCACCGGTGATCCGCCGACGACCGGCCGCATCGGCACGCGCGAGCACGTTGCCATCCATACCAAACAGATCCATCTCATTCGCTTCACGCATCCAGCCGTACGCCCGGCGCCCCGCGCACGCCAGGACACGATCTCGGACATCGCGAGACGGGCCGCAACCGCGCCGGCGGCGCCGTGTCGTTTCGGCGTGGATCCTGCGATCGACGCGTTCCTGACCGCGCACGCCGACCTCCGCATCCGCGGCGCGTTCCGGCTACTCGGCGTCGTGCTGACGGCCGCGCTCGTGATGCCGCTGACGATCGATTCGCTGCAGGTGTTTCACGAGGGCGTCTACCTGATCTACCCGGGGCCGTTCGCGGCGTGCTGGGCGCTCGGCGAGGCCGTCGTCGCGGTGCGGCGCGCCATTCGCGGGCGCGTGCCGCGGATTCCGGTCGCGCGCGTCGTCGTTCGCACGCCCGCGCCGGGCCGCTAGTCGGTCCGCAGCGCCTGCATCGGATCCATGCGCATCGCGCGGCGCGCTGGCATCACGATCGCGGCGAGCGCGAGCAGCGAGACGGCGAGCCCCACCATGGCGAGCGTCAGCGGATCCGTCGGCGACACGCCGTAGACGAGCGCGCCCGCATAGGGGCCCGCCGCCAGCGCCCCCGCGAGGCCGAGCACGAGGCCCAAGAGCAGCAGGCGGCCGCCCTGGCGCAACACGAGGCGCAGGATGTCGGAGGCGCGCGCTCCGAGGGCGATGCGAATGCCGATCTCCGTCGTGCGCTGCGCGACGATGTACGCGAGGACGCCGTAGACGCCAATGCACGAGAGCAGCAGCGCGAGCGCGGCGAACGCGACGAGCACGTACATCGAGAACCGGCGCGCACCCTGGTAGCCCGCGATGATCTCGTCGGCGGTGCGGACGTTGAACATCACGTCTTCGGGCCCGAGTGCGGGAATCAGCTCGCGCTCCGTCGCGATCGCGGCGGCGACGTCGCCTCGCGCACGCACGAGCACGGCGATGCCATCGGGGGCGCCGGCCATCGCGTCGTCGGGGAGCTGCCAGAACGGCTGGTAGAGCTGGGCGCGCACCGGGCTCGTGTCGTCGCGGTCGAGGCCCCACTGCTTGGTGTGGGCGACGACGCCGATGACCTCGACGGGCTTGTCGAAGCCGTCGTCGTCGGTGCGGATGTGCTTGCCGATCGGGTCCTCGCCGCCGAAGTGCTCGCGCGCGAATTCGTCGTCGATCACGACAACCGGTGGCGCGTGCTCGTCATCGTGGTCGCTGAAGAAGCGACCGTGGACGAGGCGCAGGTGCATCGTCACGGCGTAGCCGGGGCCGACGATGAAGCGCTGCGCCGACGGGCGGTTCGGCGGAGGCGGCTTGCCGTCGATCACGAGCTGCACCTGGTCATCGGCTTCGATCGGAACCTCGCCGGCCAGCGACATCGCCGACGTTTGCGGCGACGCGGCGAGCGCGGTCTCGATCCGCCGCAGCTCGGCACGGATCCGGTCCGCCGGGGCGTGCTTGAGCGCCGGCGACAGCGATAGCCCGAACGTGATCACGCCTGCGCGGTCGTAGCCGGGATCGTCGGTCGCGAGGTGCACGACGGTGCGCACGACCGCGGCCGCGCCGGCGAGCAGCACGAACGTCATCGCGAGCTGACACACGACGAACGTGCTCTGCGCCCGGTAGCGCGTCGTGCTCGGGCCGCGGCCGCCTTCCTTGAGCGTGTCGTGGAGGTCGGCGCGCCGCGAGCGAAGAGCCGGCGTCAGGCCCGCGATCAGGCCGGCGAGGATCGAGATCGCGGCCGTGAACGCGAGCAGACCGCCATCGAGCCGCAGCGCACCGACATGCGCGAGCCCGTGCGGCAGCAGCGCGAACAGCGTGTCGCTGCACCACCACGCGACGAACAGCCCGAGCGCACCGCCCATCAGCCCGAGCAGCACGCTCTCGGTCAGCAGCTGGCGCACGATGCGCCCCGTGCTGGCACCGAGCGCGAGGCGGATCGCGATCTCGCGCGAGCGTCCGGCCGACCGCGCGAGCACGAGGTTCGCGACGTTGACGCACGCGATCAGCAGCACGAGCGCGACCGCCGCGAACAGCAGCAGCACGTACGGACGCGTGTTCCCGAACACCGCCTCGCGCAGCGGGTCGATCGTCGCGCCCATCGAGCGGTTCGTCTCGGGATACTGCTGCGCGAGCCGCTGCGTCACGCCGCCGATGTCCGCGCGCGCCTGCTCGATCGTCACGCCCGGCGCGAGCCGCCCGATGCCGTGCATGCCGAGCCCCGCGCCGCGCCGCTTCAGCGCATCGGGATCGATCTGGCCGATCGGCATGTAGACGTCGGGCGCCGCCCCGCCCGCGATCACGTGGAGGTCCGGCCCGGCCGGCATCACGCCGATCACCGTGTACCCCTTGCCGTCGAGCACGATCGAACGCCCGACGACATCCGCCCGGCCGCCGAGCTTTCCCTTCCACAGTCGCTCGCCCACGACGACGTTCGCCGGCCCACCAGGCTCGGCCTCGCCGCGCGCGAACGCCCGCCCGAGCAGCGGTGCCGTCCCGAGCACGACGAAGTAGTCCGACGACACGAGCGCCGCCGTCACGCGCTCCGCCGCGCCGCTTCCGGTCAGCGTGAACGCGCCGTCGCGCGAGATCGCCATCGCGGCGAACGTGTGGTTGCCGCGCTGCCAGTCGAGGAAGTTCGGGAACGAGATCGAGCCGCGCTCGAACTGCGGATGATGGCCATGCAGGCGCACCAGCTCGTCGGGCGCGTCATACGGCAGCGGCTGTCGCAGCGACGCATCGACGAGCGAGAACATCGCCGTGTTGATGCCGATGCCGAGCGCGAGCGTGATCACCGCGACCGCCGTGAACACCGGCGCCCGCCGCAGCACGCGCAGCCCGTACCTCACATCGGTCGCGAGGTCCTCGATCGGCCGCGTGCCGCGCGCCTGCCGGCAGTCCTCCTTCACCACCTCGACACCCCCGAGCTCCACCCGCGCGAGCCGCTCCGCCTCCGCGCGCGGCTTCCCCGCCGCCACGTGCGCGGCGATCGACTGCTCGAGATGAAACTGCAGCTCGTCGGCCAGCTCGCGCTCGACCGCCGATCGCCGGAACAACGCGCGCAGCCGGAACCGCAGGTCGCGCAGCATCGCTACCGCTTCGTCCCCGCCAGCACGAGCTCCACCGCCGCGACCAGCCGGTACCACTCGTGGGCGTCCGCTTCGAGCTGCTTGCGCCCCGCGGCGGTCAGCCGGTAGTACTTCGCCTGCCGGTTGTTCTCCGACGCGCGCCACGTCGCCGCGATCCAGCCCTGCCGCTCGAGCCGGTGAAGCGCGGGATACAGCGACCCCTGCTGGATCTGCAGCTCGTCGCGAGACACCTGCTTGATCCGCTCGCTGATCGCCCACCCGTGCTGCTCGCCGAGCGACAGCGTCCGCAAGATCAACAGATCCAGCGTTCCCTGAGGCAGATCCAGCTTGCGATTCGCGGTTTCCCCTTTCACTTCGACAAGAGATACCAGCGCTCCTGTAGAAGCGCAAGGGGAAACCCCGTGGCACTCTCGCGCCGTGCGCCGCCTCCACCGCTGGCTCGCGATCGTCCTGGTCGTCCCGCTCGTCGTCTGGACGGTCACGGGCCTGCTCTTCCACCTCAAGCCGGGCTGGTCGCGCGCCTACGACCAGCTCTCCGCCGAGCGCCCGCTCGCGCCGCCGCTTCCCACCGCGACGTCGGATGCACTCGCCGCCGCCGCGGCCGCTCCGATCGAACGCCTCGAGCTGTTCGGCACCGCGCTCGGCCCGCTCTACCGCATCACGACGCACGACAAGACGCTGCTCCTCGACACCGCGCTCCACGCCCGCTCGCCGCTCTCCGCCGACGACGCCCGCACGCTCGCCCTCGACGCCGTCGCCCACTCCGCCCACGCCGCCGACTACGGCGCCCCCGCCGCCACCGACGTCGCGCCCGACACCGTCCGCATCACGTTCGCGCATGCCGAGGTCGACGTCGACCGCGCGACCGCCAGCATCTCGCAGCACGGCCGCGACACGGCGCGCATCGACTGGCTCTACCGCCTGCACTACCTGTCGTGGACGGGCAACCGCACGTTCGACCGCATCCTCGCCGTGCTCGGCCTGGCGCTCGTGTGGATCGTGATGATCCCGGGGATCGTGCTGTTCGTGCGCCGCGCGAACCGCTAGCGGCACAGCTCGCCGAAGTAGCTCATCAGGGCGGCCTGCACTCCGGCGTCATCGTGAATCGCCTCGCGCGTTCCGCCGTGCCGGCGCGTGAGGAACTCCGTGTACGACACCGCGAACATCTCGTCCTCGTTCTTCAGTGCGTACGTGGTCGTGGCGTAGCCGACGCGGCGTGCGTTCTCGTAGATCGCGGCGAATGGCGCCGCGCGCGCATCGTCCAGGTGAAAATAGACAAGGTGCGCGAGCTCGTGCGCGAAGGTCCAGGGATGATCGCTCGCGATATCGAGCAGGCCCTCGACCTTCGCGATCGCACCGCGCATCGTCGCGACGCCACCGAGCGCGTCGTAGCTGCGGTGGTCGTCCTTCGCACGCTTGCCGGCGACGTGCTCGAACAGGCCGATATCGGTTGCCCGCACGTCGATCGGCAGCACGCGGATCGTCACGCCGCGCTCGGCGAGCACGGGCAACACCGAGGAGAACGGCTCGATGGATGCCGAGACGACGCGTCGCTCGAGCTCGGTCAGCGCGCGCCAGTCCGGCACGAGGGCCGTGATCTCGGATGTCGCAGCGGGCGCGACGCGCAGGCGCTCCGCGCGGCGGTGCAGCTCGTACTTGTCGTGATCGAGCACGGCGCCAATGCCGAGGAACGCGGCGGCACACCGGCCATCGCTCTCGCAGGCCTGATCGAACGTCTTGCGCGCCGCTGCGAGATCACCACGGCGAAGCTGTGCGCTGCCGACGAGGGCGAGCCCTTGCGCATTCGACCCGCCGCAGGCTCGCCCGCGCGCCTCCGTCGTGTCCGGATCCTGCAGCTCGAGCACCTCGGCGACCCGTCCACTCGTGCTCGCAAGCCGAGCGCCGAGCAGGCGGTAGTTCACGCCGGCGCGCGCATTCAAACGCCCCGACGCCGCCGCGAGCTCGATCGTCGCCTCGCGGCCATGGATCTCGGCGTAGACATCCTTGCGCAGGCGGTCGGCGTCCTGCGCGCGCGCGATCAGGCCCTGCCGATCCGGAACGCTCCACGGCTCGCGCAGCTGCGCCTCGTACTGTTCGCACACGCGCTGCAAGATCTCGAGTGCATCCTGCGACTCCCCGCGCAGGAACAGTGCCTCCGCGAGCCGCGCATCGATCTCGCGATCTCCCTCGTGCGCGAAGCCACGCAGCAGTGTGACCGCGTCGTCGAGCTGCTCCGTCGTGATCAACAGATCGGCCAGCGCGAGCGCCGCGGGAACGTCTCGCGGCTTCGATGCGACCACCCGGCGTTGCGCCGCGATGGCCGACTGGACGTCGCCAAGCTCGCGGTGAACCGCCGCCGCGAGACCGTGGAGCTCCGGCTCGTTGGGTGCGAGCTCGAGAGCGCGCGCGATCGCGTGGCGAGCCGCGTTGAACCGCTCGTCATCGACCAGCTCGTGGACGAGCGTGAAGTACGCGCTGGCGCGCAGATCCGCCGGTAGCTCCTCGAGCGGCGCATGATCCGCGAGGTCGCCATCTTCGCGCACCGCCGCGAACGCTCGCGCGACCGCCTTGCGAACCTTCGCCTTACGACCGAACACCGCGAGGAGCCTAACTCGCGCTAGTTCAGCTGGTCTTCTGCGGCGCGGAGGAACTTCGCCAGGATCGTCTTGCGACCGGCTTCCGGGAAGTCGACGATCACCTTGAGGTCCTTGCCGTCGGCGGAGACGGCGACGACGCGGCCCAGGCCGTGGAGCGTGTGGGTGACCTGGTCGCCCGTGCGGAAGCCGAACGGCGACTTGGGCGGTGGGCTGTCGGCGTCCAGGCGGTAGACCGGCTCGTTGTCGTCGTGCGCGCGCTGGTCGAAGTCGTCGTGGCTGGCTCGCGGCGGGCGGCTGCCGCCGACGTAGCCGGGACGGCGCGAACCGGCGCGCGCGCCTCCGCTCCAGTTGCCGTCGACGATCGCGGGGGCTTTCGGGGTGAGGCGCTGGTTGCGCGGCGGCTCGGCGAGGACGTTGGGCGGGAGGTCCTCGAGGAAGCGGGATGGGCCCTGGAGGCGGATCTCGCCCCAGACGCGGCGGGTGCGCGCGTGCGTGAAGATCAGGCGCTCGCGCGCGCGCGTGATCGCGACGTACGCGAGGCGGCGCTCTTCTTCGAGCGCGGCATCTTCGGAGACGCCTTCGCGCTCGCGGAGCGAGGGGAACAGGCCGTCCTCCATGCCCGTGAGGAAGACGACCGGCCACTCGAGGCCCTTCGCGATGTGGATCGTCATCAGGACGACCGCGTCTTGCTCGCCCGACTGGTCGGCCGGCGCGGTGAGCGCGATGCGCTCGAGGAAGGCATCGACCGACTGCGGCTGGTCGGACTCGTCGTCGAAGTCGGACGCGATCGTGACGAGCTCGGCGAGGTTGTCGAGGCGGTCGCGCGACTCGGCGCTGTCGTCGGCCTCGAGCTTGCCGCGCAGGCCCGAGCGGTCGACGATCTGGATGATCGTCTCGGCGACCGACGCGCCCTGGGCGATCACGTCGTTCAGGCCCGTGAGCAGCTCGACGAAGCTGTGGAGCTTCTTGCGCGGGCCGGTGCCGATGCCGGCGACCTCGCCGCGGGCCGCCAGGCGCGCCGCATCGAGCATCGTGCCGACGCCGGAGCGGGCGGCCGCGCGCAGGCGATCGACCGTGGCATCGCCGAGGCCGCGGGCGGGGACGTTGACGACGCGCTCGAACGCCGAGTCCGCGGCCGGGTTCGAGAGCAGGCGGAGGTAGGCGATCACGTCCTTGACCTCCTTGCGCTCGAAGAACGAGACCGCGCCGATGACCTTGGCGGGGACGCGGGCCGCGCGCAGATGCTCCTCGAGCACGCGCGACTGCGCGTTCGTGCGGTAGAGGATCGCGATGTCCGACGGCGAGTACGGGCCCTCGTCGAGCAGGCGGCGGATCGACTGCGCGACGAAGTACGCCTCGCCGCGCTCGTCGCCGGCCTGGTAGACCTCGAGCGGGTCGCCGCCGCCCTGCTCCGTCCACAGCGCCTTCTCGTGGCGGTCGCGATTCTTGCGGATGATCGAGTTCGCCGCGTCGAGGATCATCTGCGTCGAGCGGTAGTTCTGCTCGAGCTTGATCACCGTCGCGTCCGGGAAGTCGCGGTCGAAGTCGAGCAGGTTGCGCGGCTCGGCACCGCGCCAGGCGTAGATCGACTGATCGTCATCGCCGACGACGGTCAGGTTGCGCGTCGCGCCCGAGAGCTTCTCGACGAGCTCGTACTGGACGCGGTTCGTATCCTGGAACTCGTCGACCAGCACGTGGCGGAATCGCACGCGCAGCGAGCGCGCCGGCTCCTCCTCGGCGAACAGCGCGAGCGTCTTCAGGATCAGGTCGTTGAAGTCGACCGCATTCTCCTTCGCGAGCTGCGCCTGGTACATCGGGAAGATCTGCTCGACCACGTCGTCGAACGCGCCGGTCTTCACGGTGCGCGGATCGAGGCCGCGGTTCTTCGCGCGGTCGAAGCGCGACAGGATCGTCCGCGCCGAGACCTGCTCGTCGAGCCCGGTCTCCTTGAGCAGCTTCTCGACCAGCTTCATCTGATCGTCGTCATCGAAGATCACGAAGCTCTTGGTCAGCCCGACGAAGTGCCCGTACTTGCGCAGCAGCCGCGCGCACGTGGCATGAAACGTCCCGATCCACATCGCCTGCGCGGCGCCGCCGAGCAGCTGCCCGACGCGCGCACGCATCTCGCCGGCTGCCTTGTTCGTGAACGTGACCGCGAGAATCGACCACGGCTCGGCGCCGGTCTCGACCAGCCGCGCGATCCGGTTCACCAGCACGCGCGTCTTGCCGGTGCCTGCGCCCGCCAAAACGAGAAGCGGGCCGTCACCGTGCTCGACGGCGGCCCGCTGCTCGGGGTTCAAGACGACCCGGTCCACACCGCGTGTCTAGCACGCGGCTACGACACTGCTCAGATGTCTAGAACGTCAGGCGCAGGCCGAGACGACCGTACGCCGGCGCGTAGCGCGAGTTGGTATTGTGGAAGTTCGGGTTGCGACCGATCGGCGTCGACGTCTCGCCGCCGTTCTTGTCGAGCTCCTTGACCCAGATGAGGTCCTCGTACGTGCCACCCGAGACCGGGTTCGCGTTCTGGACCTCGCCGCCGACGCCACCCGCCGCCAGCTTGACCGGCGGAGCGTACGTGTTGTCGACGCCCGCCGTGCCCTGACGGTTGTAGACGTTGTAGATGTCGACGAAGAACTCGAGCGTCATGCCCTTGCCGATGTTGCGACCGTAGCCGACGTGGAGGTCGAGGCCGTGGTCGAAGTCGGTGCGGCCGAGCTCGCCGCGCGGCAGCAGGAACGACTCGTCCGGTCCGTAGAGGTAGTGCGCCGCGAGCGCGTTCTCCGGGATACCCGAGAGCGCGCGGAAGCGAATACCGGTGGTCAGCGAGCCGGCCTTCTTGAGGTCGAACGTGTAGTAGCCATCTAGCTTGATGTAGTGCGGGCGATCCGTCGGCAGCGGGCCGATGTGGTTCGCGAGCAGCTCGATGAGGTCGTACTGCGACGAGATGTTCGGGTCGACCTGGCCGTTGTCGTAGGAGACGAGGCCCGGGTAGTTACCCTCGGTGCGCGAGTACGTGTACGAGCCCTGGACGTAGAGCGCCTTGCTGAACCGGCGCGTCAGCGTGAACTGCAGCGCGTTGTAGTCGCGGCGCGGCTTGTCGAAGATGCGCGAGCCCTGGAACAGCTTGAGCTGGTTCTGGAGCTTGCCCTTCGCGATCGGGTCGTCCGTGCGGTTGATGCGATCCTGGAGCGCCTTCTCCTCGTCGGTCGAGAACTCGCCCGGGTTACCGATGATGTACGTCTGCGCGCCGTCGGTCGAGAAGTCCTCGATCACGCGGCCGAGGCGGCGGTTCTGGTACGACACGCCGATCTTGAGATCGTCGAGGATCTCGTACTCCATGCCGGTGATGATCTCGTCCATGTACTGCGGAGCGATGCCCGGCTCGACGTAGACGCCACTGGCGCCGATCAGGTTCTCGGCGAGGCCGGCCTGCGCGTTCGAGTTCGCGCAGCCGACGCCGTTCGGGCCGCCGATCTTCGGATCGGTCATGCCGCACTGGCTCGCCGTGAAGATCTGGCGATAGGTGACCTCGCCGCCGAACGAGCGGTCGTTGATGTCCATCGGGATCGACTCGTAGAACCGGCCCCAGTGGGCGTAGACCTTCGAGCGACCTTCCTTCGTCCAGTCGTAGAGCAGACCGACGCGCGGCGCCCACATGTTGGTGAGCGACATCGCGTTCGTGCCGAGCTTGACGCCCGTCAGCGGGTCGATCGTGTTGCGCAGGAACTCGGCGTAGCGGAGGCGCTGCTCCTCGTAGCGCAGACCGACGTTGAGCGTCAGGTTCGGCTGGATCTGCCACGAGTCACGGACGTACGCGGCCCAGTTGAGCGTCTCGCCCTGGATCTGCGTGCCCGGCGAGCCCGGCGTACCGCCGAGGTAGTCGCACTTGTAGCTCATCGGCTTCGCGTTCGGACCGCTCGCGTTCGGATCGGGCGTGCGGCACGTGTTGTCGAAGCGCGGGTCGGTGTTGTTCTGGTCGGTCAGCTGGACCCAGCGGTTGACGTACACCTGGCCGGGACCGACGAAGTTCTCGATGAACGCGCCGCCCGAGTAGAGGCGCGCCTTGTCGGACAGGTTGTCCTCGCCGTCGATACCGGCCTTGATCTCGTGGCTACCGGCCGCCTTCACGCGCTGCGTGAGCGAGAGCTTGGCGGAGCGGCGCTGCTCGGTGTCGCGGTTGATCGAGCCCGGGCCGCCGATCACGTAGCTGCGGCTCGACATCGGGCAGTTGACGATCAGCGGGTACTTGTCGGAGCTGCCGATCGGGCCGTCGGTGCAGCCCGCCATCGTCGTGCTGGACTCGCTGTCGCCCATCTGGCCGAGGTGGCCCCAGTGGCCGAGGTCGCCGTCGAGCAGGACCTGGAGCGGCACGTTCTCGAGCGTCGGATCGAGCGCATCGGTCTGGACGTTATCGCGGTGCCAGCCGACGACCGCCTCGACCTCGGTCTTGTTGTCGTTGAACTTCGACGTCCACTTCGCGGACACGTCGGTCGTCAGGTCGGTGTACTGGTAGCCGTTGACCGCCGGGCCGAACAGGCCGGGGTTGCGACCGGCGCTCGGCTGCGCCTGGACGCTGATCTGGCCCTGGTGCTCCGGGGTGACCGCGTAGTTGATCTTGCCGAGCGCGTTGTACGTGTGACCGCTCGAGCTGCGGACTTCGGTGTCCAGCAGATCCGTGATGTAGAAGCCGGTCTTCGGATCGATGTCCGGGATGCCATCGCGGTTCGCCGGATCGCACGTCGAGAGCGTGCCGTCCGCCATCACCTTGTGGCAGTCGGTCTGGCTCTTCGTGTAGCGCGTGTAGTCGACCTGCGAGAACGCCGGCGCGAAGCCGACGAAGAACCAGGCCTTGTCCTTGATGATCGGGCCACCGAGCTCGAAGCCGAAGTCGGCGTTGTAGGCGATGTCGCCCTTGGCATCGATCGAGCCGGCGTTGATCGGCGTCGTCTTCGCGGCGGCGGTCAGTGCGCCGGGCTGGAAGTAACCGAATACCGAGCCCTTGAACTCGTTGCTACCCGACTTCGTGACGACGTTGACGACGCCACCGGTCGCGCGGCCGAACTCGGCGTTGTAGCCACCGGTGATGACCTCGATCTCCTCGATGAAGTCGTTGATCACCGGCGAGCCGACCGTGCCGAACGTCAGGCCGGTCGTGTTGACGCCGTCGACGTAGTACTGGTTCTCGAGCGACGAAGATCCCGAGAACGACACGCCGACGCCGTCGCTCTGCGAGCCGGCCGCAGCGCCGAGCGTCGACTCGAACGTGCGTCCCGGCACCGGGATGTTCTTCATGTAGTTCTTGTCGATCGTGATGCCCTGCGTCGTCGACGTCGGGTCGATCGTCGGCGCGGTCGCCTTGACGTGAATCGTCTCGCCGCCGGCCTTCGACTGGTCGAGCTTCTGCGAGACGCTGACGGTCTTGTTGACGCCGATGTAGATGCCACTGCGCTCGAGCGTGATGTCGGCGTAGTAGAACGTGACGAGGTACTCACCGGGCGGGAGCTCGGTGATCTTGTAGAAGCCCTTCTCGTCCGTGATCGCGGTCTGCGTCTGCGCGATCGCCGGCGACGTCACGATGACGGTGACGCCGGGGAGCGGCTCGCCCGACGCGGCGTCGGCGACGACGCCCTGGACAGCGCCGCTGGTCGCCGACTGCGCACGCGCCGAGGTGGGATGAACGAGGTGTGTACCGACGAGAGCTCCGGCCCCGGTCAGCGCTGCGATGAGTAGTTTGCGAGCGTTCATGGGTTCCTCGACTCAGGCGCCGGTGGTGAAGGAGATGGTGATCGGCGCGGGGAGCGGCGAGCCCGCCGTATCCTTGAGCGCCGTGCTGAACGTCAGCGTGTACATCGTGTTCGCCTGCCACATGCCCGCCGTCGGCGAGACCGTGACCTGCGAGCGGCCACCGCCGTTCGAGATCGAGACGGTGAAGCCGGTGAAGTTCGCGCCCGCCTGGGTCATCGACACCGATGCGGTGAGCGACGCCATGTCGAGCAGCGTGTTCGCCTGCAGCACGAGCGGCTGCGTCTTGTCGGTGCCCATCACGTCGAACGTCGCCGCGAGCGTCAGCGGCGCGGTCTTGAACGAGAACGCCGAGACATCGCCCGGCGTGCAGTTCTGCGAGCACAGGTCGAGGTTGCCGGAGCAATCCGCGGTGCGGCCGCCCACCGGCGCGCAGATCTGGATGTCCGTCTTGTCGACGACGCTCGGGTCGAACGACAGGCTGCACGTCTGGTTCGTCGGGACCGCGCCCGACGGGAAGAACACGATCGCGGGACCGATCGCCTCGATGCCGCCCATCGCCGGCGGCTGCTGATCTCCCGACGGGTACCAGTAGCTCTTCGCGGGATCCGCCATCAGCTTCGTCGTGCCGCACGTCAGCGCGACCGAGGTCGGGATGAAGCGGTGCATGTCGGCCGCGCCGTCCTGGTTGACGTCGAGCACGCCGACCGGATCGCCCTTCGCGATCATCGTGGTGCCGATGAGGCAACCGCCGTCGAGCTGGCAGAGACAGACCGCGTGGTCACCCGTGCAGCTTGCCTTCAACGCATCCTGCGCCACCGAGCAGTGCGCGACGTCATCCGGCGTCGCGCCGTCGGGGATCTTGTCGAACGCGCCGTCGGGACCGACGTTCGCGCGACACGAGATTTCCTCGAGGCGATTGCCCTTGAGGATCTCGTCGAACACGATGCGCAGGTGCTGGCCCGAAACGGCCGCCGACGTCACGGCGTGCTGCATGCTCGGATCGAGTCCGGGCAACGTGCCGAACGCGAAGATGCGTCCGTCGTTCTCGTTGCCCATGTTGTCGATCTGCGCTTCCGTCAGAACGACCTGCTCGATCATCGGCGGACCCGCCGGATTGAGATTCGTTGCGGACTCGGTGTCGGTGCATGCAGCGTGGAATGCCAGGCCGGCAACCACGCACGCGATCCCAAAACGGCTCGAAGTCATAGGCTCTCTATCCCCTTGGATGGGTGCGCCAACTGCGCAGAAATCGGCTGCTTGTACGATTTGTAGCGAGAACGTGTCAAGGCGATTCCCCTGCGAGTATCACGGCGCACTGACGCACTGACTCGGGTTCTCGATCTCACTCCATGGCAGCGCATCATGGGTGGTCGCAGTCGCTGTCGCACCCGATGCGCAATGCCACATGCGTATCGGTCGCGACGCCGTGAATCGTATCGATGGTACTGACGACGTCGCGCCACGGTACGTGGTCGTCGAACTGCACGAATACAACGTGGACGGTTTGTCGCAGGTGACTGCGCAAGGTCGCCGGCAGGTCGGTGCCCGCCAGCTGGACCTCGGTGCCCTCGTCCTCGATGGACACGCCCAGGTCCGCGTGAACCTTGATGGTCAGCGACGGCAGCGGCTCGACGTCCGGTCCGCCCTCGCGGGGCACCTCGACCTGCTCCATCCGCAGCATCGCCGGCAGGACGACGAGGAAGATGACGAGCAGGACGAGCAGGACGTCGATCAGCGGCGTGACATTGATCTCGGGTCCGTTTCGCGAAAGTCCCATGGACCATCGCTAACGCACCGCGGGGTCAGCCGCGTAGCGTCACGTCATCACGCCGTGTGAGCCGCGGCGACCACGTATCGCGTCGCAGGTCGCAGGTCGCGGGCCTACGGTGCGGCAGGCTGGCCGGGCTGGTCTTCCTTGACCTTGAGCGCGACCTTCACTTCGTCGTGGTTGACGTCGGCGGCGAGGCTGCGGATCGAGTCCATCGTCGTGACGACGTCCTTCCACAGCACGTCCGGATCGAAGTCGACGAACACGACCTTCTCCGTGCCCTGGTGCATCGCCTCGAGCTTGGGGCGCAGCGTCTTCGCGAGGTCGACGGCCTGGATCGTCTGATCCTTGTCGCCGTCGTTGAACGTGATCTGGCCGTTCTTCTCGACCTTGACCGTCAGCATCGACGCGTTCGGGTCAGGCATCTCGATCTCGTTGTTCAGCTTTCGCGGAACCTCGAGCGTCTCCATCTTCATCATGATCGGCATCACGACGAGGAAGATGATCAGGAGCACGAGAAGGACATCGATCAAGGGCGTGACGTTGATGTCCGACTGGACACCGCCCTTGTTTTGGCCGGTTGACATCCCCATGGCGCTATTTCTCCTCGGAGTCTTTCGCGATGGCGAGGTCGATCTGCTGGAGCGCGAGCTCCTTGTTCAGATACGTCAGCACCGGGTAGACGTCCTTGTACGCCACGGACTCGGCGGCCTTGATGTAGACGCGGCCGACGCCATCCGGGTTCTTGGGGGCCTTCCAGGCCGCCTCGATCTGCATGCCCATCTCTTTGAGCGTCGCTTCGTTGACCGGTCCTAGCTTGTTCTTCTCGATGAAGAGCTCGACGCCGGCATCGCACGGGAAGCCCGGAGGAGGATCCTTGGCGCAGGCGATCGAGACGACCGGCTGCATCTTGTCCTTCTCCTGCGAGTAGTTGTGCGCCTTCGGCAGGGTGACGTCATGGCCACGGCCCATGATCAGCGTCATCAGCATGAAGATGATGAGCAGCACCAGCATGACGTCGACGAGCGGCGTCACGTTGATGTCGTTCCTCACCGAGTCGACGTGCACCTTCTTGTCGGAGATGCGCCAACGGCGGTGCGGATGTCCTGCGCGAGCGTGGCCCACTGGATTAGCCCCGGCCCTCGCGGAGGACGTAGTCGATGAACTCGCTCGACACGTCGTTCATGTCGATGACGAACTGCTCGACGCGCGACGTGAAGTAGTTGAACGACATGGCGCCGATGATCGCGACGCCGAGACCGAGCGCCGTCGACACGAGCGCTTCGGAGATCTTCGGGCCGATCTCGTTGATCGTCACGCTGCCGCCCTTCAAGAGCTGGAACGTTCCGAGGATGCCGACGACCGTGCCGAGCAGACCGATGAACGGCGTGGCCGATGCGACGGTACCGAGGAACGGCAGACCGCGGCGCAGGTTGCTCGTCTCGCGCTCCTTGACGCGCTCGAGCGCGCGGTTGACGGAGTCGACGAGGTCGAAGTCACCGACGTCGTCGGGGCCTTCGGTCTTGAGCGCCTCGCGACCCTGGAGCAGCGCGGCGAGGCCGGACTCCATGACCTTCGCGACCGGGCTCTTCTGGGCACCGCGCGCCGAGTTCAGCGCGTCGTTGACCTTGTGCTGGCGGAGGTACTCGCCGAGCGCCTGGACGTAGCGGATGCTCTGATCCGCGGCCGCCCGGTACGTCAGAAGGCGTTCGGCGATCACGTAGAACATGAACACGCTCATGCCGACCATCAACACCGTGATGATCTTCACGATGATGCTCATGTTGTTCCAGATCTCTACGAGGTCGAGTCCCATGGCACGTTCCTTCTTGAAGGTCCTGACTTACTTCTGCGAGTAGATGAACGTCACGGCGGTGCACACGGGCACTGCCTTGCCGTTCACGTTGTACGGCTTGTAGCGCCACGATCCCTTGATCGTGGAGAGGATCCTGCTGTCGTAGGCGCCGAAGCCGGTCGACTTCAGCATGTTGACGGACTGGATGTCGCCAGACACCGTCAGGCACAGCTTGAAGCTGCCGATCACGCGGTCCTTGCCGGAGCGCGAGATCTCGGTCTTCGTCACGTCGTCGGGCACGATGTTCTTGTCGCCCGCGATGCGCGAGCCTTCGAGCATCGTCGGCGGAACGTTCTGCGGCGGCGCGGGAGGCGGAGGCGGAGGCGGAGGGGGCGGAGCGCCCATCACGCCGTTGATGTCACCGCCGACGACACCGCCGACGACGCCACCCTCGACGCCACCTTCTTCACCGTTCGGATCGCCCTTGTCCTCGACCTCTTTGACTTCCTGCTTCTCGATCTTGACCGGCTGGACGATGTCCTTGACCTTGATCTTCTTCGGCGTGATCTGAACGTCGTGCGGCTTCGCGCCACCCTTGGGCGGCGGAGGCGGCGGAGGCGGCGGCGGAGCGACCGCGAGATCGATCGTCGTCTTGGGGCGATCGAGCTGCTCGATGTCCCAGATCGTCTTGATCCACATCGCGAGGAACAGACCGACGTGGAAGATGACGGCGCCCGTCAAAAGCGGGCCGGCCCAGCGCGGCATCTTGCGGTGCTTCGCTTCCTGATAGTTCCCGAACATCGTCGGGCCAGGAGCGGCGGGTCCAGGGTCGCGGTACGGCGTGGTCGACATGGGCAGCTTCTTCTCCTTTGGGCGAATCAGCCGCCGGTCGCAGAACCCTGCGCCGGGCTAGGGGTTGGAGCGGGAGCGTCCGAGCCTTGGGCCTTCTTCGCCTCATCGCTCATAACGCGCGACGCGCGCTGGAGATCTTGTGCGGTGGCGCGGTCGAGGGCAGCAGCCCAGGACGACCCCATCGCAAGCGCGCGGAAGTTGAAGATCGAGGCCTGAAGCCCGACAAGCTTGGGGTTTTTCGGCTGTAGCTCGGCGGCCTTCTGGAGCGCGCCGATGCCGCGGTCCGCGAGCTCGACGGCCTCGGTCGAGGTCAGCGTCTTCGAATTGAGCTTGGACCACGCGACGTTACCGATGAACTGGTAGGCGGCGACCTTCGCGGTCGGGTCGGTCGCGACGGCGGCGACCTTGAGGTACCACTCGATCGACTTGCGCCAGTCGTTGGCCTTGAGGTTGATGCCGGCGAGCGTGCCCATGATCTCGGGGTCGTTGGGCTTGGCCTTGAGCAGGCCGTCCCAGTACTCGATCGCCTTGGGGTACTGCGACGCATCGATCCACACCTGCGTCATTAGGTTGCGCGTCTCGGCATCGCTGGGATGCGCCTTGAGCCACGCGCCGTAATGCGTCGCGGCAAGCTCGGCGAGCTGCGCGTCATCCAGCGTGCAGATGTCGATCTTCTCGCACTTGAAGCTCGACGCGCAGACGTTCTTCTCGTCGCACGGCGTGAACAGGGTCGAGCCCTCCTTCACGCACACCTGCTTGTTGACCGTCTTGACGCCCGGGATGTTGTCGCAAGCCGGCGTGCCACGGCGCTCGATATCGACCGTGCCTTCGAATCCCGGCTTGAACACCTTCGAGTACGCGAGCGCGAGGTTGTAGTGGATCGTCGGATCGTCCACTTCCTTGAGCGCCTTCTCGTACTCGCCGGCGGCATCGGCGAACCGCATCTCACGGAAGAGGTTGTTCCCCTTGCGATTGCGGTTGCGGCCGTCGAGCTGTTCGCAACCGAACAGCGACGCCACGAGCATCGCTACAGTGACAATGCGCATCGCGGTCCGAGGCATCGGGCGCGCGACTATACATAGGTGGGTAGGGGGCATCAACCGGCCTTCGCGGAATGGGTCTACTACGCTCCCGCAGCTCGTTGGGAGGGCGCAAACGTGACACTGCCTGACGACCTGCGCGTGCGCTTTCGCAGTCGCGTCGCATTTGCACTTCAAGTGCCTCATCACATGACAGCGAAGGTGATGCCGATCGAGTAGTTGTCGATGTCGTCCTGGTCGCTGGCCGCGGCCTCCAGGCCCACCGATTTCTGCTCGACGCAGCTCTTCGTTGCATCCACGGCATCACCGGTGACATCGCGCAGCTGATATGCGGCCGACGTCACGGTCAGCTTGTGGTCCTTGATCGCCACGAAGATCGTGCCTTCGAGGCGCGGATGCTCGCCGCGCGCTTCCTTCGGCAAGTCCTTCGCGCAATCCGCGAGGACGCCGCGAACCTTCTGCGCGACCTCGGCGGTCAGCCCCGACGGCAGCTGGCGCGTGTTCGGGCGGTGGATGTTCGGCGGGACATCGAGTGGGGCGTTGCTGCCCGCGCGGTGATCGCGCACGCGCACGTCGCCGATCGTGTACTCGTTCGCCGAGCCGGGCGGCGGCACCGGCTTCGTGTTGTCGACGTTGCTCGGCAAGCTCGGCCGCGACGACGTGTCGGGCGTGCTCGGCGGCTGCGTGCTCGCGGTCGTGTCGGTCGCCGAGCCCGTCGTTGCCTTGTCGCTCGGCTTCTCCTTGCGGAACATCAGCCAGCCGCCGATCGCCAGCGCGATCGCGGCCACGATCAACAGGACACGGTTCATGCCCTTGGTACTAGCACGGCGGTCGCGGCTAGTAGGCGGAGCGCAGGACCTCGACGTCGCCCGAGCGCACGCGATGGATCCGGCCCGTATCGTCGCGCAGCAGCAGCGCGCCATCGGGATCGAGGCCGTGCATGCTGCCGACGAGCGGCGCGCCATCGACCGTCGCGCGCGCCGACAGCCCGATCGCCATGCGGTCCTGCCACGCCGGGATGATCGCCTCGATGCCCGACGCGACATAGCGATCGACCCAGCGCTCGACCGCCGCGAGCAGCGAGCCGATGAACACATCGCGATCGACCGCGACGCCGCGCGCCTGGGCGAGCGAGATCCCGACGTCCGGCACCTCGTTCGACAGGTTGACGCCGATCCCGACGATCACCGAATCGAGCTTGCCGCCCTGGCTCTGCGCCTCGACGAGCACACCCGCGAGCTTCTTGCCCCCGACGAGGACATCATTGGGCCACTTGAGCACGGAGGCGGCGCCGGCCTGGCGCGCGGCCTCGCAGACGCCGATGCCGATCGCGAGCGTCATCGGCGGCACGTCGACGAGCGGCAGCGCGGGACGCAGCACCGCGCTCAGATAGAGGCCGCCCGCCGGCGACGTCCACGTGTGGCCATCGCGCCCCCGCCCTGCCGTCTGGCGCTCCGCGATCACGACCGTGCCGTGCTTCGCGCCCGCGCGCGCGAGCCGCGCCGCTTCATCATTCGTCGATCCGCACTCCGCGAGCACGATCTTCTGGCAGCCGAGCCAGCGTGCGACCTGATGGAGGGTTTCAAAGGTCACGTGCGCACGTCCAGGCCGATATCGACCGCGGGCGCCGAGTGCGTCAGCGCGCCGACGCTGATCAAGTCGGCTCCGGCGCGCGCGTAGTCGCCGATCGTCGCGAGCGTGATGCCGCCCGACACCTCGACGATCACGTTGCGGCCGTGCGCGCGCGCGGCGGCGACCTCGACCTGCGCGGGAGTCATGTTGTCGAGCAGCACGATCTCGGCGCCGGCCGCGAGCGCCTCGTCGAGCTCGCCGAGGTTGGTGACCTCGACCTCGATGCGCAGCGGATGCGGAGCCTTCGTCTTCGCGGCCTCGACCGCGGCGCGCACCGAGCCGCACGCGGCGATGTGGTTGTCCTTGATCAGGATGCCGCTGCCGAGATCGAAGCGGTGGTTCGCGCAGCCGCCGGCGAGCACGGCCGCCTTCTCGAGCGCGCGGAACCCGGGCGTCGTCTTGCGCGTGTCGACCACCTTCGCCTTGGTGCCGGCGACCGCATCCGCGTAGCGCTTCGCGAGCGTCGCGACGCCGCTGAGCCGCTGCACGAAGTTGAGCGCGGTGCGTTCGGCCGTCAGCACGCTCGCCGCGGGACCGCGTGCGGTCATGAGCAGGCCGCCGCGATCGACGCGAGCGCCGCCGTGCGCGTGAAACTCGATCTCGATCGTCGGATCGACGCTCACGAACACGGCCGCGGCGACATCGACGCCGAACGCGACAATCGGCTCGCGCGTGATCATATCCGCGACGACCTCGCGGCCTTCACTTCCGACGGTGATCGAGCTCGTCACGTCGCCGCGGCCGAGGTCTTCATCGAGCGCGAGCTCGATCAGACGTCGCACGGCCGGGATCGCAGCGAGCCCACGAAAGACGACATCACCCATTCAGTGAGCGCAATCTACAGGATCGCTCCGACGATCGATCGCGAAAAATGCGGCTCACGGCGCGGGTTGTTCGGCCCCGACCGAATAGAACGTGCCGGGCGAGCTCTGGTTCGCGAACTCGGTCGCACACCATGCCGGCGGGCGCAGCGCGGTCGCGATGCGAACCTCGTCGAGCTGGCCGAGCATCTCGTTGTCCGCACCGAACGACGGCTGGGGCGCCCAGCCGATGCTGCCGGTGCTCGCCGGCGTGTTCGCGGCGGCGTTGAACGTGTGCATCGGCGTGACCTCGGTGCCGTCGACGAACAGGTGCGACTTCTTGTCCGTGCCGTTGTACGTCCAGTGGACCAGCTTCCAGCCCGCGCCCTGCAGGTCGGCATTCGGCTGCCAGTCATCATTGTAGAGACCGGCGCCGAGCCCGCCGCCGCCGTACGCGCCGTAGACGAACCGCGCCTGGTCGGTCGCGTTCGTGCCGACGGTGACGATCGCGGACGTGTGGTTGACCTGCTGCTGGTTGACCCACGCCGAGATCGTGTGTTGACCGGTGCCGGTCAGCGGGCTCGAGAAGTCGATGCGCTGGGTGCCGCTGCCGTCGAACGCGATCGCGCCGCCGAGCTTGCCGGCGACCTGGGCCGTCGGCCCGAGCATCACCGCCGTGCCCGGATGACCGCCGGTCGTATCGGCGACCGCCGGCGACGTCAGCGCGTCGTCCATGTGCCACACGGCGGCGTAGTTCGGGAACGTGCCCGCCGGATCCGGCGCGGTCGCCTTCGCGAGATCGCCGTAGCCGACATAGATCGTCAGGTTCGCGCTGTTGTCGATGTGCGGCAGGTGGACCCACGCGATCAGGTGGCCGCCCGCGTACAGCTCGCGCTCGAAGCTCAGCGCGACGCCCTGCGCGTCGGTGAAGTAGATGTCGTGGCCGTCAGCGCGCGCGGCCGCCGCCAGGTCGGCATCGGTGAGCTCGACGTAGAGCTCGAAGTCGTCGAGCGACCCCGCGACCTTCATCTTGTCGATCGTCAGCGCCTTGCGCTTCGCGCCGCCCGCGTTGCTGCCGCTGCCGCCGCCGTCGGGTGCATCGCGATCGGGGCCATCGCGCCGCGCCGCATCGCCCGTGCCGGCCGCGCGCGGCTGGAACGAGCACGCACCGAGCACAGCCACGAGGACGACGCCGCGAACCACGAGTCGAGGATACCGCTACTTCGCCGGCTTCACGCTCTTCAAGATCGCAGCGATCTCGGCCTTGTGCGCGTCGGCCTTCGCGTGATCGACGATCCCGATCAGGATCGCGTACTTCTTCGTCGCGGTCGGGCCGACGACGGCCATCTGCAGATCGAGCGTCTTGCCGGTCGTGCGTCCCGTGCCGTCGATGAACGTCGCGGCGAGCCCGTTGACCTTGCCGGTCTTCGGCTTCTCCCACGTAAGGCTCGCGAGCGCCGTGTAGAACTGCTGGGCGACCGCCTGCGTCGCCTTGTCAGCATCGCCGCTATCGACGAGCCAGAACGCGAGCGCGACGGCCTTGTCCTCGGACTCGCCCTTCATCTGGGCGTCCTCTTCGGTGAGCTTGTAGGACTTCGGCGCGTCGAACGACAGCTTCGCCTGCTTGTTCGTGTGGACATCCGCGGCCGCGATGCCGGCGAGCGCGAGC
>JAFAOG010000365.1 GCA_019237945.1 Deltaproteobacteria bacterium
GGTGCTCGCGTTCCTCGACATCAACCCGCTCTCGCGCGGGCACCTGCTCGTGATCCCGAAGGAGCCGGCGGAGACGCTCGACCAGCTGTCGGATGACTCGGCGGCCGCGATCGGGCGCGTGTTGCCGCGGCTGTCGCGGGCGGTGCTGGCGGCGACCGGCGCGCGGCACTTCAACGTGCTGCAGAACAACGGCGCGCCGGCGCACCAGGCCGTGTTCCACGTGCACTTCCACATCATCCCGCGGTTCGATGATGCGGGGCTCGAGATCGAGTGGAACGCAGGCAAGCTCGCCGACGGCGCGGACCTCGCGAAGGCGATCGCGGCGAAGCTGTGAAAGTCCTGCTGCTGTTGTTCCTGACGGGCTGCCTGTACACGCAGTTCGTCGCGCAGGCTGCGCGAGGGCAGCTCGAGATCATGGGGCGTGCGCGGCCGATCGAGGAGGTCGTCCGCGATCCGGAGACGCCGCTGCGCACCGCGATGCTGCTCGCAGAGATTCCCGCGATCCGCGAGTACGGCAAGAGCTACGGGCTGACGATCACGCGCAACTACAAGAAGTACAGCGATCTCGGCGAGCGGCGACCGGCGGCGGTGTGGTTCGTCGGCGGGGCGGACCCGCTGCAGTTCCGGCCGGTGCCGTGGTGCTTCCCGATCGCGGGCTGCTTTCCCGGGCTCGGGTGGTTCGACGAGGACGATGCGGTCGCCTTCAAGCTGCAGCTCGACGCACAGGGGCTCGATGCGGTCGTGCGGCCGGCCGGGGCGTTCTCGACGGGCGGCTGGTTTCCGGACCCGGTCGTGTCGACGATGCTCGGCGGCGGCGATAGTGCGCTGCCCGAGCTGGCGAACGTGATCCTGCACGAGTCGGTGCACGCGACCGCGTTCGTGCAGGACGAGCAGTTCTTCAACGAGAGCTTCGCGAACTACGTCGCGGATGCGCTGACCGAGAACTGGGTCGAGCAGCGGTTCGGGCCGGGGTCGCCGGAGGAGGTGTCGTGGCGGCTGGGCCAGGCGTTGAACCTGCCGCGGGTCGCGCGCCAGCTCGCGACGTACAAGGCACTCAAGGCGGTCTACGAGGACAAGACGCTGACAAAGGCGCAGAAGCTCGCGCGCAAGGCGGCGATCATCGACGAGCTGATGACCGACCTCCACCTGCGCAAGCGGCCGAACAACGCGACGATCAACGAGGTGCGCCTATATAACGGCGGCGCCGAGGCGCTCCGCAAGGCCCACCGCGCGTGCGGCGATCTGCGGTCGCTCGTACTCGCCGGCAAGCGGCTGCGGCGCGACGACTTCACGAAGAACACCCAGGAGGACCTCGCTCCGATCGGCGAGCGCCTCGCTCAGCTCTGCGCACAGAAACTGGATCGCTAGCGCACGCGCCTGCATCATCGGAATTCGATGCGCTCGCTCGTCGTTGTCCTCAGCCTGCTCGCGATCACGACCGCCGCAGATGCGAAGGGCCACAAACGGCCGGCGCACCACGCGACGCACGCGAAGAAGTCGAAGCGCACGGCGAAGGCGCGCGAGCGCGTCGTGATCCACGGGCCGATCGCCGGCCAGTCGGTCGGCGCGCCGTGGGCCGGTATCCTGCGAGACCCCGCCGAGCTGCCCGACGGCGACGGCTATGTCATTCGCCGCCCCTGGCGCCGGTTCGGCACGCGCACGACGGTCGACTTCATCGAGCGCGTCGTCTCCGATGTCCGCGATCAGTTCCCCGACCAGCACGTGCTCGCGATCGGCGACATCTCGGCCGAGCACGGCGGCCAGATCACGGAGCACCACTCGCACCAGTCGGGTCGCGATGTCGACATCGGCCTCTTCTACAAGGAGAAGCCGGCCGCGTACCCGCAGTCGTTCGTCACCGCGACCGCCGAGAACCTCGACTGCGAGGCGACGTATGCGCTGGTCGCGGGCTTCGCGGCCACCGCGAACGAGGCCGGCGGCGCGCAGGTGATCTTCCTCGACTACGACGTGCAGCGCCTGCTCTACGACTGGGCGAAGGAGCACGACGTCGACGAGGACACGCTCGACAAGACGTTCCAGTACCCGCACGGTCGCGCGTCGAACAACGGCATCGTCCACCACGAGCCGAACCACGACAACCACATCCACGTCCGCTTCAAGTGCCCCAAGGGCGACAGCGCCTGCCGCTAGCCTAGAAGGCGCCGCCGAGCGTGAGCACCCAGCCGCCGGCCGTCGGCGCGAGCGCGGCGCTGACCTGCTCGCCGGCATGTCGCGGCATCGTGTAGATCTGCACGAGCCCGATCGCGTAGCCGAGGCCGAATGCGGCCGCCGCGTGCTGCCAGTCGGTCCACTCGGTCTCCGCGACCGCGCCGCCCGCGTTGACGACGAAGTTGCCGATGTGCAGCAGCCAGAAGTTCTGCCGCTCGACGCTCGCCGCGTGCGCGACATCGCAGCCGGGCCGATCTTCGACGCGAAGCGGCAGGATCCACCGCCCGGCCGCACCGATGAACGACTTGCCGGCGCCGATCGCCGCCCCGACGCGCACGTCGCGTGGCAGTGGCGGAGTCAGCGCAGCGGCGCCCTGCACGATCGTCGCCGACGTCAGCAAGAGGCCCCACGTCAGGTTCCAGTGATCCGCGCGCTGCTGCTCGTGCGCGATCGCCGGGCACGGCTCGGCCGCCGCGACGCCACAGCACGCCACCAAGGCGAGCGCGACGCCGCTACTTGTCATCGAGCCAGAACTCCAGCGCCGCGCGCTGACCGGACTCGCGCTGCGCCTTCTCTTGCGTGCGCAGCTCGACGCGCCGGATCTTGCCGCTGATCGTCTTGGGCAGCGCGGCGAACTCGATCCGCCGCACGCGGTTGTACGGCGGCAGCCGCTCGCTGCAGTGCGCGAAGATCGCGCGCGCGGTCTCCGCCGTCGGCTCGGCACCGGGGCGCAGCACGACGAACGCTTTCGGCACCGCGAGCCGCACCGGATCCGGGCTCGGGACCACGGCGGCCTCGGCGACCGCGTCGTGCTCGATCAGTACGCTCTCCAGCTCGAACGGGCTGATCCGGTAGTCGCTCGACTTGAAGACGTCATCGCCGCGCCCGACGAAGTGGATGTAGCCGTCGGCGTCCTGCGTCGCCTCGTCGCCGGTGCGGTAGTAGCCGTGCGCGGTGACCTCGGCGGTGCGCTGCGGATCGTCGAGGTAGCCCGTCATCAGCGCGAGCGGGCGCGCGTCGCCGAGCCGGATCGACACCTCGCCTTCCTGCGCGGGCTTGCCGTCGCGATCCAGCAGCGCGATCTCGTAGCCGGGCAGCGGCTTGCCCATCGAGCCGGCGCGCACCGGCAGGCCGGGCGAGTTGCCGACCTGCGCGGTCGTCTCGGTCTGGCCGTAGCCGTCGCGCACCGTGATCCCCCACGCCTCTTGCACCGCCGCGATCACTTCGGGATTGAGCGGCTCGCCGGCGGAGACGAGCTCGCGCAGCGCGGCCGGCCGCTCGCCGAGTGACTCGAGGATCAGCATGCGCCACACCGTCGGCGGTGCGCACAGCGTGTTGACGCGATGGTCGCGCAGCACCGCGAGCGTGCGCGCCGCCGAGAACCGCGCCTGATCGTGGACGAGGATCGTCGCGCCCGCATTCCACGGCGCGAACAGGCTCGACCACGCGTGCTTCGCCCAGCCGGGCGAGCTGATGTTCTGGTGGATGTCGCCGTCGCGGATGCCGATCCAGTACATCGTCGACAGGTGACCGACCGGGTAGCTCGCGTGCGTATGGAGCACGAGCTTCGGCTTCGCGGTCGTGCCCGACGTGAAGTAGAGCAGCAGCGGATCGCTGGCGCGCGTCGGCGTCCTCGCGAGCTCGTTCGGCGCGCTGCGCGCATCATCGAACGCCACGAACCCCGCCGCCTCGCTCGTGCACAGCCGGATCGCCAGCCGCTCCGGGTCGCGCAGCTTCGCCGCGCCCTCGCGATCGGTGACGAGGTGCTTGACGTTGCCGCGCGCGATGCGCTCGTCGAGATCGTGGCTCGTCAGCTGTGGCGTCGCGGGAATCACGACCACGCCGAGCCGGATCGCCGCGAGCATCGTCTCCCACAGCGGCGTGACGTTCGTCAGCATCACGAGCATGCGGTCGCCGGGCTGCGCACCATGATCGCGAAGCCACCGCGCGACGCGCCGCGACCGCTCGACGAGCTCGCCGAACGACGTCGTCTCGACATCGCTGTCGCGCACGACCTGCAGCGCCGGCCGCGTCACGCCCGCGGCGTACGGCTCGAACCAGTCATCAACCCAGTTCCACGCATCGAGCTGCGGCCAGCGAAACTCCGCTCGCGCCCGCTCCGGGTCATCGCGGTACCGCAGCAGCACCTCGCGCGCACGCCGAAACGCCTCCCCGGGGCTCGTCATGCCGCGCAGCATACGCTCGCCCTACCGCCGGCGGATCAGGACGTTGCCCTTCTTCGTCGCGACGCGCTCCTGCTCGAGCTCCGGGAGCTCGCGCTGCCAGCGGGCGAGCACGTCGCGCTCCTCGGAGCCCACGACGTCGAGCACGAACGTGCCGCGCGGCGCGAGCTTCGGCCCGAGAACGTGCAGCGACGCATAGCGCAGCATCGGCCCGGCGTGGCGCGGCGGTCCATCATCGAACACGAGGTCGATCACCTCGATGTCGTCGACCGCCCGTCGCGCGTACCACTGGTACTGCTTGCCCTGGATCTCGATCGGCTCGAGCGGCGCAGTCCGGACGGTCGCGATCGCCTCGAGACCATGCTCGACGATCAGCGCGCGCGTCCGCGCCGCATACGGCGGGGCATGATCGAGCGCGATCACGCGGCCGCCCTCGCCGAGCTTCTCGAGCGCGTACGCGATGACGAGCGTCGACACCCCTGAACCCGTCTCGACCACGAGCTTCGGCTTCTCGCGCGCGATCAGCTCGACGAGCAGCACGGCCGCATCGGGCGCGATCGCATACCCTTGCAGCGGCGGCAGCGGCAGTCGCGTCGGCAGCATGCGCTCGAGCTCGAGCAGCGGCTGCGTCTGGCCGAGGTCGGCGGCGAGCTCGTCGAACCGGCGCGTGAACGTCACGGCGACGCGCGTCACCTCGAATGCGATCACGCCAACCGCCCCCGCGACCGCGATGATCACCGCATACGCCGGCACCACGAGCTGCGCGGCGAGCCCGATCGCGAGCGTCGCCGCCGCCGCGCGCACGACGACGAAGGCTGCATGCCGCGACATGTGACGAGCCTAGCGAACTGCCGGGGCGCACGCCCGATCGTACGGCGCGCTTTTCGCTTTCAAACGCGGCCGCGCTACGCTGCCCGCGTGGACCCGGAGACGCGCGCCAAGGTCGATCGGCTCGTCGCCACGGCCGTCGAGAACGCCGGGCCACAGATCACCGACCTCGCGCAGCGCCTGAAGCGTGCCCAGAACGCGCTGGCCGCCCGGCGCCGCGCCGCCTTCGTGACCCTCGGTCTGCTCGCGGCGTTCGTCGTCGCGGGCGTCGCCTGGATCGCCACGCTGTCGCTGATCGCAGAGATCTCGGTCGCCGCGCTCTCGGTCGCGGTCTCGATCTCCGGCGAGCTCCTTCGCCGTCGCATGCGCGCGTTCAATACCGCCCGCGCGGGACTCGCCCGCCGCGAGCCGCTGCCCGAGGCGCGGATTCACTGAGGTCACATGCAGGCGTGCGCGCGCTGCGTGCCGCTGATCGACCACTCGACGCAGCCCTGCGTGACGTGCGCGGTCACCGTATCGACGCCGCGCAGCGTGAAGCTCGAGCTCGTCGCCCCGCCCGCGATCGTCACGCTCCCGCCGACGAGCGCACCCCCGACGCCAAGCAGCTCGATGCCGCTGCCCGACAGATCGCACGTCTGTGATCCGCGATCGCACTCGTAGTGCAGATCGGAGCGCGTGTCGATGCCGAGCAGGTTGCTCGTGATGTCCGCGTCGTACGTCGTGTAGTTCCCGCTGATCGTCACGCGGCCGTCGTAGTTCGTCGCGAGCCCGCTCTGCGTGAACGACACCGCCATCAGCTCGTACGTCGTGTCGTTCGCCGGGTTGTACGTGATCTGATCCCAGGCCGGGCTGTTCGTGACGCTCGCCGTCCCGCCGAACATCACGCCACCGGTCGTCGTGCAGCCACCGGTCAACGTGATCGTGCTGCCCGCGACGGCGACCGCCGGGCACGGATCCGTGGTGCCGGCGAATTGATCGAGCTGCGACTGCGCCGAGAACATCGCGGTCCCGCCGGCCGCGTTGATCAGCGCCGCGATCTCGCTGTCGCTGCGGTCCGCGAACTTGAGCGTCGGCTTGACGTTCGTCGACCCGCCGCCGCCGCACGCTCCGAGAAGCACCAGGCAAACGAATACCCGCATACGACCTCCCGCCCCTTCACGATAGCAGCGGCCGTGCCGCGCCGAACCGCGCGATTGCCCGCCGCGCGCCGTGTCGCTGCGTTCACGGCCCACATGTGGGAGTGGCGCGGACGCCTCTACTTGCGCAGCTTGCGGATCACGTCGCCGGCGCGCGACACGAGGCCCTCGCCGTAGAGCTGCTTGATCATGCCGCGCAGCTTCGTCGGCATGTCCTTGGGCTGGCGGAACGACATCATGTTGAGCGGCAGCGAGAACGCCTGCTCCGCCGTCGACTTGATGCGCGTGAACTCGCGGATGCCTTCTTCGCCGTGGATGCGGCCGAAGCCCGAGTCGCCGATGCCGCCGAAGGGCAGCGTCGGGATGCCGGCGAACGCCATCACCGAGTTCACCGACGTCATGCCGGCGCGCAGGCGGTCGGCGATCGCGCGCGCGGCCTTGCCGGCGAAGACCGACGAGCCGAGGCCGTAGTTGGAGTCGTTGGCGAGCTTGACGGCCTCGTCGACCGAGCGGACCTTCGCGATCGGGAGGACCGGGCCGAACGTCTCCTCGGTCATCACCTTCATGCGGTGATCGACGTTGGTGAGCACCGTCGGCTGGATGTAGTTGCCGGCGATCGCGTCGGGGCCGCCGGTGAGGACCTTGGCGCCCTTGGCGACCGCGTCCTCGAGGTGATCGCGCACGATCGTGACCTGCGCCGGCGACGTCATCGCGCCGAGGTGGCCGTCGTCGCCGCCGACCTTGAGGTCGCGGACCTGGCGGACGACTTCCTCGACGAACTGATCGTGGACCGCCTCGTTGACGTAGACGCGCTCGACCGAGATGCAGGCCTGGCCCGCGTTGGTCAGCGCGCCGTAGACCGCGGCCTCGGCTGCCTTCGCGATGTCGGCGTCGGCGTCGACGATCATCGGGTCCTTGCCGCCGAGCTCGAGCAGCACGGGCGTCAGGCGCTCGGAGGCGGCCTGCATCACGCGCTTGCCCGTCGCGGCGGAGCCGGTGAACGCGATCTTGTCGACGGCGGCCTTCGCGAGCGCCGCGCCCGTCGCGCCCGCGCCGGTGACGACCTGGAGCAGGTCGGGCAGCGCGAACGTGCGCTTCGCGATGCGCTCGATCTCGAGGGCGACGAGCGGCGTCAGCTCCGACGGCTTCCACACGACCGCGTTGCCCGCGGCGAGCGCGTACGCGATCGAGCCCATCGGCGTGAACAGCGGGTAGTTCCACGGGCCGATCACGCCGATCACGCCGAGCGGGTGATACGAGATCGACGCGCGGAAGTTCGCGAGGATGCCCGCGCCGACCTTGCGCGGTGCCATCGCCTTCTCCGCGATCGCGGTCGCGTGCTGGACGTGACCGAGCGCCATCATCACCTCGGTCAGCGCTTCGAGCTCCGGCTTGCCGTTCTCGCGATGGAGCAGATCGGCGATCTCGGTCGCCTCGGCTGCGATCGCCTTGCGGAACGCGACGAGCTCCTCGGTGCGCGCCGCGAACGAGCGTGTCGACCACGTCTCGGCCGCCACACGCGCGCGCGCGACCGCCGCGTCGACCTCGGCCGCCGTCATGATCGGCACCGTGCCGATCACCTCGCCGGTCGCGGGATTGGTGCTGGACAGACGGTCGGTGCTCTGCGTCGCGGTCGCCATGACGCGACCATGCCACGGCGGTGCCACGCGTCCCAAGCCTGAAACGGTTACTGGGCGCCGTTCAGAAGTAGTACGCGAGCACGATGCCGGTGCCGAGGCCTGCGATCACGAGGAGCGCGAGCACGATCCAGCCGCGATTGCTACGGATCTTGAGGTCGGGCCCCATGCCCGGCGTCGTCTGCAGGCGAGTCGCCCCGCCTTGCGGGACGTGCATCGGCTGGTTGACGTTCGTGCTCCAGCCGAGGCGCTCGTCGATCAGCGGCCGCGCGCCGACCTCGCTGATCGGCTGGCCATCGAACGACGGCGGCGACGGTAGCCGGACCGGTGGCACGGCCGCGCCGGTCATCGTCGAGGTGATTGCCTGGCGCATGTTGCCGCCGGGCGGCGTGCGCTGCTCGAACGGCATCGCCGGGCGACGCACCTCGGCGCCTTGCCACGCGGCCGCATCGGGCAGCGGTTGCTGCGCGAGCTGCTGCTGCGCGCGGCTGTTCTCGACGACGAGCGTCCTCTCGTTGTCGATGTCATCGGTGTTCGGCTCGCCCTCGCCGCTCGTCTCGGTGATCTGCGTGCGGTCGGCGACGTCCGCGCCTTCGACCCACGGCTCCTTCTTGCTGCCGAACAGCTGGATCATGAACCGGCCCATCGCCGTGTTGCTACCGACGAGCTTCGCGCGCTGCGCGAACGCATCGAGCGCCTCGATCATCTCGGCCGCCGTCTGAAACCGCGCGTTCGGATCGTTCGCCATCGCGGTCAGCACGATCGCCTCGAGCTCGCGCGGGTAGCCCGGCACCGCCACGCTCGGCAGGATCACGTCGCCGGCGACGATGCGCTTCATCGTCTCGAAGTCATCGTTGCCCTTGAACGCGCGGCGCAGCGTCGTCATCTCGTAGAGGCAGATACCGAGCGCGAAGATGTCGCTGCGGCGATCGATCGGCTTGCCCTTGCACTGCTCGGGCGACATGTAGCCGTACTTGCCCTTGATCGTGCCGCCGACCGTCTTGGTCGCGCGCTCCTCGGCCTTCGCGATGCCGAAGTCGAGCACCTTCACGCTGCCGTCGTAGCCGACCATGACGTTCGCCGGCGACACGTCGCGGTGCACGATGTTGAGCGGCGCGCCGTTCTTGCCCTTGCGCTCGTGCGCGTGGTGCAGGCCAGCCGCGGCGCCGCTGACGATCATCACCGCGAGCTCGAGCGGGATCGTCCAGCCGCGGCGCAGCGTCGTCTCGAGGATCGCGCGCGCGTTCTCGCCGTGGACGTACTCCATCGCCATGAAGTACGCGCCGTCCGCCTGATCGACCTCGTACACCTGGGCGATGTTCTGGTGATTCAACGTGGCGGCGAGCTTCGCTTCATCGAGGAACATCGTGATGAAGCGCTGGTCGGTCGCGCGCTCGCGCAGGATCGTCTTGAGCACGACGTGGCGCTCGAACGCGCCGAGCCCGGTCTGACGCGCGAGATAAATCTGCGCCATGCCTCCGGTCGCGAGATGACTGATCACCTCGTAGCGGCCGACCCGCATAGGGGCGCCTGGAGTGGGCTCCGGCGGCACCACGACGCACAGGATCAAGCCAGCGCCAGGGTGTGTCAAGCGACCGGGGCACACCTACATCGTCGTCGGAACCTGCGATACTCGCCGCGGTGGCAAACGCGTCGTGGCAGATCGCAGCGTCCGGTGCGATTCCGGCGCTCGTCGCGATGTGGGTCGTCGATCGGCTCGATGCGAAGCGCCCCGAGCCACCCCGGCTGCGCCGCCTCGTGACGTTCATGGGGATGCTCAGCGTGATCCCGGCGCTCGTGCTCGAGATGGTGCTCATGGGGACGTTCGGCGAGCGCGTGCCTCCGCCGCTGACGTATCAGGGCGCGAGCTTTCACGCGTTTGTCGTCGCCGCGTTCGTCGAGGAGGCGTGCAAGATCTACGTCGTCTACCGCATCGTGTGGCGGCGGCCCGAGTTCGACGAGCGCCTCGACGGCATCGTCTACGCGAGCCGCGCCGGCCTCGGGTTCGCGCTCGTCGAGAACGTGCTCTACCTGCTGCGCGAGGCGTCGCTCGGTGGGCAGCTCCAGGTGTGGATCATGCGCGCGGTGCTCGCGGTGCCCGGGCACGCGATGTGGACCGGCATGATCGGCGCGATGGCAGCGCGACGCCGCTTCGATCGGCGTGGCCTCGGGCTCGCCGGCGGCTACCTGCTCGCGGTCGCGTTCCACGGCGCCTACGACTTTTGCGTGTTCCTGCAGATGCCGCTTCATTACGAGGGCTACGATTGGCTCGCGCGCCTCGTCATGCCCGCACTCGTGGCGCTGACGCTCTTGGCGTTTTTCGTATTGCGGTCGATGGCGCGCACCGCACTCCGGCTCGATGACGCTGACGCCACACTGGCCGCACGCGCTTCCGCGACTTAGGGCGCTGGCACGCGGGTCGCTATACCGAGAGTCATGCTGACTCTCCTCATTATCCTGCTCGTTCTTGCGGTCCTCGGTGGCGGTTTTGGTTACAGCAGCTGGGGTGCCGCGGGCCTCGGCCCGGCTGGCCTCATCCTGCTGATCCTCGTCCTGCTCGCGCTGACCGGTCGCCTGTAGTCGCCGGCAGTCGAAGCACCAGCACGGCCGCGACGAGCGCGGCGACGAGCCCACCTGCAAACAGGATCGGGCCGACGCCGATGCTCTCGCCGCCGAGCGGTGGAAACTTCGCGACGAAGTAGCCGCCGGCGAGGACCGCGCAGAGCGCCGTCGACAGCACCGTCTTCGCGACGAGCTTCGGCACGCGACCCGCGGCAAGTGCACCGGCCAGCACGACGAGAATGATCGTCGCGAGGATCGCGGCGGCTCGCGTCGCGATCGCGGTGCGCATCCACAGGTCCGTTCCGCCGAGCCACGTCAGGCCGGTGGACTGACAGTCACCGCCAAAGCAGTGATGTGTGCCGTAGGGGCCTATTGTCGCCTCACCGGCGTACCACCACGGCTCGATCGACGACAGCGCAAGAGCTGCGGCTCCGACGAGCGCAAGAGCGAGCGCGATCCACCGGGTTCGCATTGGCGGCGCGCATGTTGGAGACCGATGCTTTGAATCGCAAGCAGTTTCTGGCACGGCCTCACAAAAAGCTGAAACCGGCATACCTACATTGACCGTCCGGGGCCCGGGCGAAAACACTGGGTGTCCCGGGAATGCATCGCGCTGCTGTCCTTGTCGCCCTGCTGGTCTCCGCACCGGCCGTCGCCGATCCCGTGCAGCCGCATTCGCCGGATGAATTCGCCGCGACGCTCGCGCATGTCGCCGCGCACTTCGATCTTCCGGTGCCGCACATCCCGGGCGTCGATCGCTTCCTGCGCTGGGAGCTCAGCCTGCGCGATGCGCTGCACGACGCGACGAACCGGCTCGCCGCGCTCGCGGTGCAGGCCGGCGTCACGATCCCCGACCTCAGCGTGCTGACGACCGACCCGGTCGCGAACACCGAGAGCTCGGGCTTTGGCTGGCGCGACGATCCGTTCCGACACAACGCGCGCTACCACCGCGGCGCCGACTTCCGCGCGAAGCCCGGCACGCCGGTGCTCGCCGCCGGCGACGGCGTCGTCGTGTTCGCGGGACGCCAGAGCGGCTACGGCAACGTCGTCTATGTCGATCATGGCGGGGGCGTCGTCACGCGCTACGCGCACCTGCGCCGCATCGAGACCAAGAAGGACGCGCCGGTCACCGCCGGCGAGCGCATCGGTCAGGTCGGCTCGACCGGCCGGGCGACCGGGCCCCACCTCCACTTCGAGGTGCGCCTCGACGGCCGCGCCGTCGACCCCGTGACCGCGATGCAGGTTGCCGACCTCGAGCGGCAATCCCCGGAAATGGGCAAGCTCGCCGCGTACGCGCTGGTTCCCGAGATCCAGTCCAAGGTCCACGACGAAACCGAGCGATCCGAGCCACATCACGCGTCGCGGCCCGACCGTAAGGGCCGTGTTAAGCGGGCGCAGGTCCTGTGGTGAGCACGCTCCACAAGCGCTAGTCTCGCTCGGTGGCATCTCCCGATGTGCTCGCCGCCCGCTACGTAGCGTGGCTACGCCGACGAGCGCTCGCGGTGATCATCGGATCTCTGGCGCTGCTCGCGGGCGCCGTCTACCTGATCGCATTCAAGCTGCCGCTGTACGCGGACTTTTCGTACCTGCTCCCGCAGGACGTCCCGGCCGTGAAGGACCTGCGCAAGCTCGAGGCGCGCGTCAAGGCGACCGACACCGCGCTCGTCGTCATTCAGGCACCGACGCCCGAGGTCCGCGCGACCGCGACGCAGGAGATGCTCGATCAGGTCAAGCTGTTGCCGCGTTCGCTCGTCGCGCGCGTCGATGGTGATGAGCGCGAGGCGCGCGAATTCGTCAAGGCGCACTTCGATCTCTACTTCCCGCTCGATGACCTCAAGAAGGGCGAGCAGGCGCTGCAGCACCGCATGGATCAGGCGAAGCTCCATGCGAATCCGCTCTACATCGACCTCGAGGATCACAGCGAGGAAGATGCGAAGAAGGACAAGGCGGAGATCGACGATCTTCGCCAGAAGATCGCCGACGCGAAGGACAAGCTCGAGCATCCGACGAACGTCAGCAAGGACGGCAAGACGGCACTACTCCAGGTGCGCATCGCGTTCCGCGAGACCGATGTCGATCACGGCCGCGATCTGCTCGGGGAGCTCGATCGGATCGGCAAGGGCGTCACGGCCGCGCATCCCGGCGTGACGATCGGGTTCACCGGCGGCGCGATCACGGCGCTCTCGGAGCACAGCGCGATCTCGAAGGGCATCCTGCTGTCGAGCCTCGTCACGACGCTGCTCGTCGGCCTCGTGCTCGCGTTGTACTTCCGCAGCGCGACGCTGTTGATCCTGCTCGTCGGCACGGTCGGCATCGCGACGGCAGCGGCGTTCGGCGCGGCCGCGATCACCGTCGGTCACCTCAACGCGGCGACCGCGTTCCTCGGCGCGATCATCGCCGGCAACGGCATCAACTACGGCATCCTGTTGATCGCGCGCTACCTCGAGGAGCGGCGCAAGCGCGACGTCGACGAGGCGATCGCGGCCGCGATCGTCGGGACGTTGCGGCCAACTGCCGTCGCGTCGCTCGGCGCTTCGATCGCCTATGGCTCGCTCGCCGCGACCAGCTTCAAGGGCTTCGCCGACTTCGCCGTGATCGGTGCGATCGGCATGATGCTGTGCTGGATCGCGAGCTACACGCTGCTCCCCGCGCTGATGCTGCGGTTCGGCCGCGAGACGCGCATCTACAACGGCGATCCGCTCGTCGGCAAGACGCTGGTCAAGCTGCTCGGCTTCAAGAACAGCAAGGCGGTCGTCGCGGTCGCGGCCGTGATCGGCGTCTTGGCGATCGCGGTCGTCACGAAGTACGTGATCGCCGACCCGTTCGAGTACGACATCAAGAAGCTCCGCTCCGAAGGCGACGACGCGCAGGTCGCGCGCCACTGGATGGCGGTCTCCGATAAGAACTTCGGCCGCGGCTACGCCGGTCGCACGATCATCGCGGCCGACCGGCTCGAGCAGGTGCCGCTGATCGCGGAGGCGCTGCACGCGCTCGACAAGGGCAAACCCGAGCCGCAGCAGACGATCGGCTCGATCGAATCGATCCAGATGTTCGTGCCGCCCGATCAGCAGGAGCGCGTCGCCGTGATCGATCGGATCCGCGACTTGCTCGACGATCCGGCGCTGCAGGATCTCGACGACAAGGAGAAGCAGCAGCTGCTCGAGCTGCGGCCGCCCGATGATCTCAAGCCGGTGACGGCGCAGGACCTGCCGAAGAGCCTGCTCGACAAGTTCACCGAGAAGGACGGCCGCGTCGGATATTTAATATCGATCCGTCCCGCGAACCGCCTCGACGAGTGGAACGGCCACGATCTGATCCGCTTCGCGAATGCGGTCCGCGAGCTCCACCTGCCGGATGGCGAGACCGTCACGACGTCGGGCGCCAGCGTGATCTTCGCCGACATCGTGTACTCGATCGAGCGCGATGGTCCGCTCGTCACCGCGATCGCGGGCGCCGGCCTGATCCTGATGGTCGTGCTGCTCGTCGGGCGCAACCGCCGCTCGGTCGCCGTGCTCGCGGGTACCGCGTCGGGCTCGCTGCTGATGGTCGCCGCGTGCGCGTTGCTCGGCCTGCGCGTCAACTTCCTCGACTTCGTCGCGCTGCCGATCACGCTCGGCCTCGGCATCGACTACGCGATCAACATCGCGCACCGCCACGAGACCGAGGAAGTCCCCGATCCGATCACGACGCTGCGCACGAGCGGCAGCGCGGTCTTCGTCTGCTCGCTGACGACGATGATCGGCTACGGCTCGCTGCTCGTCAGCGAAAACCTCGCCATCCGCGGGTTCGGCACCGCCTCGCTGATCGGCGAAGTCACCTGCCTGTTGACCGCGCTCGTGCTCGTCCCCGCCCTGCTCGCCATCGGAAACCGGCGCAGCGAGCCAGCTTCCGACGTTCCGGCCGCCACTGCACGTGAACGCCGCGGCGCCGCGTAGCCGTTGTACACTGGGGGAGATGCGCTGGGCGCTGGTCGCGGTACTCGCCGGCTGTAGCTTCTCCGCGAAGCCCGGCAACAACATGGGGACGCCCGACGGCTCCGCCATGCGCGATGCACACGTCGACTCCGCGCGCGATGCGCCGCCCGACGCATTCGACGACAAGTGCTTCGGCGGCGGCGCGTTCTACGTCTGCCTCGCGGCGACCCCGACGGGCGCGCAGTCGCTGCCCTCGGATGTCGACACGACCGCGTGCTCCGGCACCGGCTTCCACCCGGCGATGATGGCGACGACGCCGGTGTGCGTGTTCGCGGGCGCGAGCGTCGATATCGGCGATACGGTCGTGCATGGCTCGCGGCCGCTCGTGATCGCGGCGACCGGCGACATCAACGAGACCGGCTACCTCGATGCGTCGAGCGCGACCGGGCGATCCGATGGGCCGGCTGCGAACGATGCGGCATGCGCGACGCTGAACGCGGGCGCGACGAGCGGCAATATGGGCGGCGGCGGGGCCGGCGGCAGCTTCGGCACGCAGGGCGCGCCGGGTGCGGCGGGCAACAACGGCGCTGCGGCCGGAGGCGCGGCCGCTGCGATCGTGCAGGCGCCGGTGAGTCAGCTGCGCGGCGGTTGCGCGGGTGGCAGTGGCGCGCCCGGTGCCGCGGCCGCAGCGACTGGCGGCTCGGGCGGCGGCGCGGTGATGCTCGTCGCGCGCGGCACGATCATGATCGACGGCACGATCGACGTGTCGGGCGCGGGCGGCGTCGGCGGCCACAGCGCGAAAGGCGGCGGCGGCGGCGGCGGATCGGGCGGCATGATCGTGCTGCACGGCACCGTCGCCGCGACGACGAACGCCATCCTGTTCGCGAACGGCGGTGGCGCCGGCGGCGGCGCGGGCCAGGGCACCGACGGCAAGCCGGGCGCGGACGCGACCGCGTACAACACGCCTGCCGCCGGCGCGGCTACCAACGGCGGCGGCTCGACGGCGGGCGGCAACGGTGCGACGCAGACGCAAGCGCCGACCTCGCCGGGAACATCGGGCACGGGCGGCGGTGGCGGCGGCGGCGGGCTCGGCGTGATCCGTCTGCTCGGCGGCGCGTCGCTACAGAATGCGCACTACTCGCCGGCGCCGAGCTAGCCCCGCTACAGCTTCTTGCCGTCCGGCGACCAGCGATAGAACCCCTCGCCGGTCTTCTTGCCGAGCTTGCCGGCGTGCACGAGATCGGCGAGCACCTGCGGCGGATTGAAGGCCGGCCCGATCGACTCCGACAGGTACTTCGCGATCCCGAGCCGCACATCGAGCCCGACGAGATCCGTCAGCTCGAGCGGCCCCATCGGATGCCCGTACCCGAGCTTCATCGCCGTATCGATATCGGCCGCGCTCGCGACCCCCGCCTCGACCATCCGCATCGCCTCGAGCCCGATCACGAGCCCGAGCCGGCTCGACGCGAACCCCGGCGAGTCCTTCACCGTGATCGGCGTCTTGCCCATCCGCTCCGCGAGCGCGACGGCCAGCGCGACCGCGGAAGCAACCGACGCAGCCTCCGCGCAGTACGTCGCCGCGGAACTTGGCCAGGCCGAGGATCACTACCAGAAGGCGTTCGCCCGGCTTCAGCAGAGCATGAACGACGGCAAGGGCTCGCTCGATCCGCAGACCGCGGCCACGCTCGAGAAGAACCTCGCCGTGGTCGATCAGGCCATCAGCGAGAGCCG
>JAFAOG010000371.1 GCA_019237945.1 Deltaproteobacteria bacterium
CGATTCGCGCTGCGAACCGCGGGGCGAAGGCGACGCACGACAGCACGCCCGAGATCTCGATCGAGATGGAAGCGGACGAGAGCGCGCGCCATCGCGTGCCGCGCGACACCGCCGTCGAGAATCCGTTCGAGAACCTGTCGCTCGACAGCGACGGCGTGCCGCGCACGGCCGAGCAGCGCACGCGCACCGCGAGTCAGAACGCGGCGACGCTGCCGCCCGCGAAGAAGCCGTCGCGTCCCGCGATCACGCCGCCGTCGGTGCGCGCGCGTCCGATCACCGGCGCCGACGACAAGAGCGGGGCCGTCGAGATCTATGCGCCGGCGCCGCCGTCGGTCGAGCCGCCGCCGGGCGAGCGCGCCGATACGAGTGCGCGGCCGGGTCAGTATTCGGTGAGCCGCCGCAACTCCGAGGCACCGATTCGCGAGAAGACCGGCCGCATCAACGCGCTCGGCAAGGAGCCGGTGCCCGCGGGCCTCAGCCGGCCGCGCTCGCCGTCGGATAACCCCAGCCCGGTGCGCCCACCGACGCCGGGCAACGTGCGTGTGCCGCAGCCACAGTCGGCGCGCGCGGACAGCGGCAACGCGATCCCGCGCAACGAGCCGAATCCGAGCGGACGCTCGCCGCATGTCACCGCGCCGATCTCGAGTCGCTCCGCGACGCCGAGCGGCTCGGGCGTCGTGATGACGCGGCCCGCGGTGATCGTCGGAGCTCCTCCGAAGAGCGCGACGCAGACGCCACCGCGCGTGCGCAAGGCGCGCGAGGACGAAGGTCGCGGCTTCGGGCAGGGACTGATCTCCGAGAAAAGCCTCGATGAGGTGATCCTCGCGTACCTGTCCGAAGACGGCGACGACAAGTAATCCGCGCTAGCCTGGAACATGGCTGCCGACGTGAAGATCTATACCCGCGAGGGCTGCGGGTACTGCACGGCCGCGATCCGGCTGCTCGACTCGAAGGGCGTCAAGTACCAGCACATCGACGCGACCGGTGATCCGGAGACGCGTCGCTGGCTCGTCACGGCGACCGGGCAGCACACGGTGCCGCAGATCTTCATCGATGGCCGCTCCGTCGGCGGCTACACCGATATCCGCGCGCTCGATCTACGCGGCGAGCTCGACCGGCTGCTCGCCGGCAGCGACGCTCACGCGTCTTCGACGTCGGGCTGATCGACGTCGGGGTGTTCCTTGCGGAACTCCTCGATCCAGTCGTGCAGGCGCGGCATCGAGACGTCGAGGCGGTGCGAGCCCTCGCGGTCGCGGGCCTGCTTGTACGAGAACTTCGCGTCCTCCAGCTCGCCGCGCTGCGCGTAGCACCACGCGCACAGCATCAGCAGATCGGCGCCGGCCGTCATCGACAGGCCCTTGCGCATGCGGTCGTGCAGCTCGATGTCGTCGATCTCGAGCTTGTACGGCTCGCGGCGATCGAGCGGGGATGTGATCGGCGCGCGCGCCTCCGCGACCCACAGATGCATCTGCGCGATCCAGTGCGAGAGCTTGAGCACCTCGCCGGTCGGCACGGGCCCGCGCGACTCGAGCAGCGCGCGCGCTTCCTTCGTGCGGCCGAGCGCGATCAGTAGATTCATCTCGGTGTAGTAGCTGAACTGGTGCTGGATCAGGCGCGGCGACAGCTTCGCGCGCGCGTGGCGCACGCGTTCGAGCGCGCGGTCACCCTGGCCTTCGAGCGCATCGGCGACCGCGACGCGCAGCTCGGCGAGGGCACGCACGCGGCCGGGAGCCCACCACGCCTTCGCGACCGGCTCGGCGAGCGCACGGCCGGTGGCCGCATCGCCCTTGCTCAGCGCGACGCTCGCTTCGTTGACGCGCTTGACCGCGCGCACCGTCGAGAAGAACCGGCCGCCGATCGCGAGATAGAACGGCACGAGCACGGGGAACGACGTCGCGGCGAGCGCGATGCCCGCCGCCGTGACGCCGCCAAACGTCACGTACGCCGCGATCTGGCGCGAGCGCACGGCGGCCGGATGCTTCACCTCGCCGTCGCGGCCGACATAGACGAGCTGGCCCTTGCCGGCCTTGTCGAGATCGGTCGCGATCATCGGCCGCTCGAGCGCGAGCTCTTTGCGATCGTCCGCCATCAGTCTGCGTCCGCGATCCGCCAGTCGGTGCCGGCCGGCGTGTCGAGCAGCTCGACGCCCATCGCCGCGAGCTCGCGACGGATCTCGTCGGCGCGCGTGAAGTTCTTCTCCGCGCGGGCCGCCTTGCGCTCGCCGAGCTTGTGCTCGACGGCCGCGACATCGATCTGCTTCGCCTTGACGAGCCGCTCGCGGCGCTCGCGCAGGTACGTCGCGGGATCCTGCGTCAGCACGCCGATCGCGCCGCCGACCGCGCGCAGGTCCTTGCCGAGCCGCGCGAGCGTGCGACGCCGCACCTGCTTGTCGATGCCCTTGCCCTCGTCGAGCAGCTTGTTCGCGAGCTTGCCGGCGGCGTGCATCGCGGCGACGACCTCGGGTGCGTTGAAGTCCTCGGCGAGCGCCTGCTTGGCGTCGGGGACGAGCTTCTCGGCCTCGGGCAGCACGGCGCCCTCGCCGGCGGTGTTGTCACCGACGAACTGGTCGATGCGCTGCAGCGTCGTGTAGAAGCCGCTCAGCGAACGATCCGCGGCCTCGAGGCTGAAGAAGCGCGGTGCCCCGTCGATCACCTGGACGTCGAAGTCGACCGGCGAGCGGTAGTGATGCGACACGCAGAAGAAGCGCAGCGCCTCGCCGCCAACCGCCTCCGCGATCTGATCGCAGTTGAAGACGTTGCCGAGCGACTTGCTCATCTTCTCGCCGGCGAAGTTGAGGAAGCCGTTGTGCAGCCAGTAGCGCGCGAACGTGCCCTCGCCGTCGGCGCCCTGCGACTGCGCGATCTCGTTCTCGTGGTGCGGGAAGATCAGATCCTTGCCGCCGGCGTGGATGTCGAACGTCGCGCCGAGGTGCGTGACGGTCATCGCCGAGCACTCGATGTGCCAGCCCGGGCGGCCCTTGCCCCACGGCGAGTCCCACGACGGCTCGCCGGGCTTCGCCCTCTTCCACAACGCGAAGTCGATCGGATCCTTCTTGCGCGTATCGACCTCGACGCGAGCGCCGTCCTCGAGCTCGTCGATCGTCTGGCCAGAGAGCTTGCCGTACGGCGGGAACTTGCGGACCTCGTAGTAGACGTCGCCATCGACCGCGTACGCGTGGCCGTTCGCGATCAGCCGCTCGACGATCGCGATCACCTCGCGGATGTGCGTCGTCACCTTCGGCTCGATCGACGGCGTCATCACGTTGAAGCGCGCCATGTCGCGGTTGTACTCGGCGGCGAAGTGCGCGCTCATCGCGAGCGGATCCTGGTTCGTCTCGTGCGCGCGCTTGATGATCTTGTCGTCGATGTCGGTGACGTTGCGGACGTACGTGACGTCCCAGCCGAGGAACGTCAGGCTGCGCCGCACGGTATCGAACGCGATCGCCGAGTACGCATGACCGATGTGCGCGGGAGCGTAGGTCGTCGGACCGCACACGTACATGCCGACCTTGCCGGGCACCAGCGGCTCGAACGCGCACTTGGCGCGTCGCATCGAATCGTAGAGGCGAAACGGCGTCACTGCCTTGGTTTGTAGCACTAGCGCCAGGACAAGGGCGCGGTCGGCCCGGCCTCGGCGGATGCATTCGTCAGCTCGTCGAGCTGCTTCTTCGCAGCCTCGGGAGTGTCGGGCAGGTCGATGTGCCAGAGCAGCACGGCGTCGGGGGTCACCGCGAGCACGGCGCGGCCGTCGGGGGACATCCGCACCTGGCGGTAGGGCTTGCCGACCGCGAGCGTCCAGCGGTCGTGGTCATCGCCCGTGAGGTCCGCGAGCTGCAGCTCACCGCTCGTCGCGACGTAGGCGGCCAGCGACGGGGTCAGCGCCGCGATCGGCGCGAGCTGCTCGCTGCCCTGCAGCTTGACGTCGTTGGGCGCCCACGCCTGCAGCTCGCCGCCCGCGACGACGAGCAGGTGTCCATCGCGCGCGAGCGAGCCGGCTGTCACCGGCGCATCGAGGTGAAGCGACGTGCCCTTGGAATCGGTCACCGAGCCGCGCCACAGCGTGCCGTCGTCGCACGCGGCGGCGATGAGGCCATCGGGCGTCGCGGCGAGCCACGTGCAATTCGCGTGGGCGTAGAGCGTGGTCTCGCGATCGCCGTCGTGGAGGCGCAGCTCCGTCGGGGTCGCGACGATGAAGCGTCTTGCATCGATCAGCGCCGCGGCGGCGATGTCGCCGTCGAGATCTCGGACGTCGCCGGGCGCGATCAGCCGCGCGTGATGCTCGCCATCGACGACGAGCGCGCGCTGGCCATCGGTCGACACGCTCGCGATGCCGGTCAGCGGGCCGACCGCCGTGCGCGTGCCCTTGACGAGATCGAGCCACTGCCCCGCATCGTCGAGCGACGCGAGCAATGCCGCATCGTGCGAGACGAGCGCGGCCCCCGGTGCGGCATCGGCGACGTGCTGCGGCTCGATCTCGTCGAGGTTCCACACGAGCACGACGTGGTCGCCAGCCGCCGCGACATACGGCGAGGCAGGAGACGCCGCGATCTCGGTGATCGCCCCGACCGGGCTCGCGAGTGGATGGTCCCCGTCGTCGGAGAGCGCGAGCAAGGCGCCGTGCGGATCGGCGGCGATCATCGTGCCTCCGCGCGCCTCGCGCAGCGCGAGCGTGTAGCCGCCGGCGACGCGCCGCATCGTCGGGCCATCCGCGCGCGCGATGATCCCGGTGACGCCGCTGACGTAGATGCCGGTGCGCGTCGCCGCGACCGCGTTGCGCGTGCCGACCTCGCGGCGCCACACCGCGTCGGGGACGTCGTCGACGCGCACGTGCGCGACCTTGTCGTCGATCAGCACGCCGAGGTCATGCGAGTCCGCGGACCACGCCATCAGGTGCGTCGCGCCCGGCAGGACGGCATGCGGCGGATCGCTCGGATGCACGCGATCGAGCGCGAGCAGGTGATCGCGGCCGGCGAGCGCGATCCATCGCCCGTCGGGCGACGCCGCGAGATCGCGGACCGCCTCGTCGAGCGGTACCTGCATCGGCGCGTTGCCGGCGAGGTCGAGCTTCCACAGCGCTCCGTTGCGATCGACCCAGTACGCGATCGGCCCCGACACGACGAGCTGCTGCGCATCGCCGGCGATCTCGCGGCGCGTGCCGGAGCTCGCATCGACGACGATCACCTTGCCGGCGCCGTACAAGACGAGCGTGCGCTCACCATCGCCGAAGCGCGCGCGCACCGGCACCTTCACGTCGGCGACCTCGCGCGTCGTGCGATGGGCGAGATCGTGGATGCGCACGAGGCCGTCGTCGCCAGCTGCGAGCAACCGCATGCCGTCGCGGCTCGGCTCGAGCGACAGCGTCTTCGGCGAAGCGGGCAGGCCGTAGGCGATGCCGTGCGCACGGGCCGCCGCGATCACGTCGCGCGCGCTCTGCCACTGCGAGCCGGAGAGCAGCGGCCGCACCATCGCCGCCGCGCGCGTCGGATCGTCCTCGGCGCGATGGCGAGCCTCGGCGAGCGTCAGCTGCTGGTAGCCGTCGATCACCTTCTGCTTCTCGACCTCGGCGATGTGCTGCTGCTCGCGCGCGACGTGGGCCTGCTCGTCGGCGCGGTCGCGCTCGTCGACGACGCGCTTGATCGCGATCGTGCCGCCGACGATCATCGCGAGCGCGGCGCCCGCGCTGACCATGACGAGCGCGCGGTTGCGCCGCACGAAGCGCAGCAGCTTCTCCTTCGCCGTGTAGTGGTGCGCGGCGACGAGACGCCCGGTCAGGAAGCGCTGGAGCTCCTCGGCGAGCTCGCCGGCGTTCTGGTAGCGCTTCGTCGCGTCGTGGGCGAGCGCCTTGTCGATGATCGTCTCGAGATCCGGCGGCACGCCGGCGACGATCTCGCGCAGCGGCTGCGGCGGACCTTTCACCGCGGCGCGCATCATCTGATCCGGATCCTTGCTGTGATGCGGCGGCTTGCGCGCGAGCAGGTGATAGAGCGTCGCGCCGAGCGCGTAGACATCGCACTTCTCGTCGACGGGGCTGCCGCGCAGCTGCTCGGGCGCCATGAAGCCCGGCGTGCCGAACACGATGCCGGCGCGCGTCTTGATCGTGTGGTCGTCGGGATCGACGACGCGCGGGGTCGCCGAGACCTCGTCCGCCTCGCCGATCGCCTTCGCGAGGCCCCAGTCGATCACGATCGTCTCGCCGAGCTCGCCGACGAGGATGTTCGACGGCTTGATGTCGCGATGCACGATCCCGCGCGCATGCGCGTGCGCGACCGCGTTCGCCGCCGCGACGATATGCGGCACGAGCGCGAGCCGATCCTCGAGCTGGCCGTGCATCGCGACGAGCTCCTCGAGCGGCCGCCCGCCGATCTTGCGCATCACGTAGAACGGCGCGCCGTTCGGCGAGAACCCGGCGTCGTGCACCGGGACGATCGCCGGATGCTCGAGCCGCGCCGTGATCCGCGTCTCGCGCGCGAACCGCCGCAGCGCCTCCGGATCGTGCGACAGCGCCTCCTTCATCGCGACGGTTCGCCCGAGCACCGTGTCGGTCGCTTCGACGACACGCCCCATGCCGCCGCGCGCGATCTCGCGCCCTTCGGTGTAGCGCCAGTCCTGCGGCATCGCGGGCGGCGCCGTCGCCGGCAGCGGCGACGCGGTCGTCGGCTGCATCGTCGGCATCACCGGCGCGGCCGCGCTGTCGGGCACGACGCCCGCCGGCAGCTGCATCGTCGGCAACGGCTCGTCGGGCTTGTCCCCCACGAGCGCAGCTTACACGAGCGCCGCTTACGCGCGTGCGTCGAGCAGGTCGCGCTTGACCGCGCGGACCAGCGCCCACGCGAAGATCAGCGCGATCACGGCGAGCGCGATCGTCACCGGCAGCACGTACCAGTAGCTCTCCGGCTGCTCGCCGACGAGCAGCGCGAACGCATCGCTCGGGATCCCGCGCGCGACGTAGAGGCCGACGAGATCGACCTCGCCATCGGGCACGCTCGCGCCCTTGACGGCGAGCCCCGCGGGCGACGACTGCTTGAGCTCGCCCCACGTCGTCTCGTAGTGGCGCGTGACACGCTCGACGTTCGCCGCGAACAGCTTGCCCGCCTGCAGCTTCGCCGACACCTCGTCGGGCGTGCCGGCGACCTCGAACCGCGCTTGCTCCTGCGTCGCCGACGGCGCGCCGAGCGGCGTGATACCGGCGCCCGCAAGCGCAGTCGTCCACGCGGCCGCGTTCGGCAGCTTGTCCTCGAGCGTCGCGACGATCGCGACGGTGTTCGGCTCGATCAGCTCGAACGCGACGCGATCGCCATCCTTGACGTCGACGGTCTCGCCGCCGACCGTCGTCACCTTGCCGGTCGCGAAGCCCGCGCGCACCGCGGACGCCGCCGCGAACACCGGCCGCGGATTCGCCTTCGCGTAGTCGCGGATCGCATCGGCGAACGGGAGGTCCGCGAGCGCGCGCAGCCGCCCGGTGTACGGGCCGAGCGTCGGCGCCGACCAACCATCGCCCGACAGCACGAGCCACAGCCGCTCGCCGCTGCCGCGCGCCGGGACGACGCGCAGACCGAGCGCGCCCTTCGACGCCGTCGCGCGCACCGCGTGCGAGACCAGCGGCTCCGCCTCGACGGAGACGAAGCTATCGGCCGCGACCTTGCCGCCGAGGATGTCGGCGACCGCCACCCGCTCCGGCGGCGCGGCCTTGCCCGAGAACCGGCGGTCCGGGTTGAGGCGCAGCAGGAACAAGATCGACAGGAACACGAGTCCTGCCGCGGTGATCACGCCGACTTTCGGCCGGGGCCGGGTCAGCTTGATGAGGTCGGGATCGATCGCGTCCTTGGGGATCGGAGCGCCCTCGTTCTCATCCTTCGGAGCATCGGCCATGAAAACGGGGCTCATCCTACCTGCCTAAAAGACACCGCGCCACCTGCCTCGGTTGCGACGAAGATGTCCTGTGGTTACCGTTGGCTGTGGCCACACCGGTCAGCAGCCGAGAAGCGCCGATCAGCGTCGCGGAGGTCGTCCGCCTCGCCGGTCGCACGCTCGACTCGCTCGGCCTCGTCTGGCTCGAGGGCGAGGTCACGCAGGTCAGCAAACCTGGCTCCGGCCATCTCTACTTCGCGCTGCGCGACAAGGACTGCGTGCTGTCGGCAGTGATGTGGGGACGCGATGCGCAGCGCAGCAAGTTCCGCATGGAAGCGGGCATGCGCGTGCGCGTGCGCGGCCGGCTCGGCGTCTACGACCGCGACGGCAAGATGCAGCTCTACGCCGATTTCGCGGAGCCGGCGGGCCTCGGGGCGGAAGCCCTGTTGCTCGAGCAACTCAAGCGGAAGCTCGCGGCCGAGGGCCTCTTCGCGCCGGGCAAGAAGCGGCCGCTGCCGCGCTTTCCGAAGCGCATCGGCGTCGTGACGAGCGCGACCGGCGCCGCGGTCCACGACATCATCCGCACCGTTCAGCGCCGGTTCCCGACGCCGATCCTGATCGCGGACGCCGCGGTGCAAGGTCCGATGGCGCCGCATCAGCTCGTCATGGGCATGGCGATGGTCGTGCGCGCGGGCGTCGACGTGCTGATCATCGGCCGCGGCGGCGGCGCGGTGACGGATCTGACCGCCTTCAACCACGAGCGCGTCGTTCGCACGATCGCGCGCTGCCCGGTGCCCGTGATCTCGGCCGTCGGTCACGAGGTCGATCTATCGCTCGCCGATCTCGCCGCCGATGCGCGCGCGTCGACGCCGACCGCCGCCGCAGAGCTGTGCGTCCCCGACGGCATCGCGCTCGAGGAGATGCTCGGCAAGGAGCGCCGCCGCCTCGATCGCGAGATGCATCACGTCGTCGCGCGCGCGCGCCAGGACCTCGATCGCGCGGCGATGGCACTCCACGCGCGAGGCGAACGCGCCGTCGGCACCGCGCGCACGCAGCTGCACCAGCTCGCCCACCGCCTCGCCGGGCTCCATCCGCGCGCCCAGATCCTCGCGCACCGTCACACGCTCGGCGAGCTCGAGCGCCGGCTGCTCGCGGCCCACCCCGGCCGACGCATCGTCAAGGGCGCGCACGAGATCGAGACGCTGATCGCGCGCCGCGATGCCGCGATGCACGACATGCTCGACGAGCGCCGCGGCGAGCTCGGGCGGCTCGGCGCGCAGATGGCTGCCCTGTCTCCGCTCGCCGTGCTCGATCGCGGTTACGCGATGGCGCAGAAGCAGGGCGCGATCGTGCGCG
>JAFAOG010000377.1 GCA_019237945.1 Deltaproteobacteria bacterium
CGTCTCGACGCGAAGGAAGTCGAGAAGTACACGGTCGGCCAGGTGATCGGTCCCAAGGACGTGTTCACCGACGGCGCGCCGGTCGACGTCGAGGGTACGTCGAAGGGCAAGGGCTTTCAGGGTGTGATCAAGAAGCACCACATGAAGGGCATGAAGAACTCCCACGGTACGCACGAGTACTTTCGCCACGGCGGATCGATCGGCTGCCGTCTGACCCCGCAGCGCGTCCACAAGGGCAAGCGCATGAGCGGTCACATGGGCGCGGAGAAGAAGACGCAGCAGAACCTGCAGCTCTTCCGCATCCTCGCCGATGAGAACGTCATCCTCGTCCGCGGCTCGGTCCCGGGCGCGGCGAACGACTACGTCATCGTGACGAAGGCCGCGACGCGCACGGCGTACAAGCGCAAGGGCATGGGCAAGGAAGAGGTTCGCTCGAAGAACCCGCTCAAGGCCTCGAAGAAGGCGGCTGCTGGCCGCGGCTAAGCCGCAGCTTGCAGTGTGGAGACGCCCGGCGCTTCGGCGACCGGGCGTTTGCTTTTATGTCTCGCAACCGTCTCGACGACCGCAGCACGCGCCACGATCGCTTTCACCAGAAGGCGAAGAAGGAAGGCTTCCTCGCGCGCGCGGTCTACAAGCTCCAGGAGCTCGACGAGAAGTTCGCGCTGTTCAAGCCCGGGCAGCGCGTGCTCGACCTCGGCTGCGCGCCCGGGTCGTGGCTGCAGTACGCGCGCTCGCGCGTCGGCGACCGCGGCATGCTCGTCGGTCTCGATCGAGGCCCGCTGCGCGGCGATGTCGCTGGCGCACGGATTGTCGTCGGAGATGTCCTGACGATCGACGTCAAGGAGTTGCTCGGCGAGCTTCCTGCATTTGATGTCGTGCTGTCGGATATGGCTCCCGACACCAGCGGCGTTCGCTCGCTCGATCAGGCACGTTCCGAGGCGCTGTTCGAGCGCGCGCTCGAGATCGCGACCGGCGTGCTCGCGCCGGGCGGCAACTTCGCCGGCAAGCTGTTCCAGGGTCCGGACTTCAAGAAGCTGATCGAGGCGGTGCGCAGCCGCTTCGACCAGGCGAAGTCGGCGAAGCCGGCATCGAGCCGCCAGATCTCGATCGAGCAGTACGTGATCGGGAAAGGCTTCCGCAAGTGACGCTGCGCCTCGCCATCGAGCCGTGGGGCACGCCGTCGCCGCGCAAGATCCAGCAGGCGATCGACGTGCTGCACAGCGGCGGCGTCGCCGCCTACCCGACCGACTCGATCTACGCACTCGGCTGCGCGATCGAGGCGCGCGACGCGATCGAGAAGATCTATCGCGCGAAGAACATGCACAAGAACCAGCGGCTCGCGCTGATCTGTCCGGATCTCTCGACCGCGTCGCACTACGGCATCTTCTCGCAGACCGCGTTCGCGCTCGCGCAGCGGCTGTTCCCGGGCCCGTTCACGCTCGTCGTGCCCGCGACGCGCGAGGTCCCGCGCACGCTCACCGATGCGAAGCGGCGCACCGTCGGCATTCGCGTCACGTCGCATCCGATCGCGCAGGCGCTCGCGCAGGGCCTCGGGCGTCCGCTGCTGACGAGCTCCGCGGTCGTGCCCGGCACGCACGAGCCGTGTCGCGACGCCGACGAGATCCTCGAGGCATTCGGCAAGTTCATCGACGTGCTGATCGACGCCGAGCAGACGCCCGCCGAGCCCTCGACGGTGATCGAGGTCGACGGCGAGGACATCAAGCTGATCCGCCAGGGCCAGGGCTCGCTCGACGGCATCCTCGACATCGAGGAAGTGCCGGCGCCCGAGCGCGCGGTCGGCGGGCGACGCCGCTAGGTACGCTCGGGACGGTGTGTTGCGTGCGCTCGCGCGGCCCGCGCCGCGGCATCATGCGCACATGAAGGCGCTGTTCGTCCTGTTGCTCGTCGCGCGCGTCGCGCACGCCGACTGTCCCGGCAACGCGATCGTCACGCTCGAGGACGGCGTGATCGTCAACGCCGAGTGGCCCGCGCAGAAGCGCGCGATCACGAACGCGACGCTCGAGACGACGTACACCGACGACGGCGAGCTCGCCGCGCACGCCGAGGGCAGCAAGCCAGCGAGCGCGAAGCTGACGATCCCCGCCGACGGCGTGCTGTGGTCTGACAAGCTACCGAGCTCGCTCGAGCGCATCGTTGCCAAGGCGCGCGCCGGCGCGAAGACGGTCAAGCTCGTCTCGACGTCGAAGGACGTGCCGACCGAGGCGCGCGTCGAGGCGATCGATGCGACCGATTTCACGATCACCGTCGGCACGCGCACGTACGACGTCGTCACCGACGACCAGGGGTGCCTGCTCGCCGCGACGCTCGCGCCCTACGGCGTCACGTTCGAGCGTCGCGACCTCGCGCCCGATGCCTACCCGCTCGAAGGCGCCTACACCGCTCCGAAGGGCGCGCCCTACACGGCGACCGACGTCAAGATCACGGCGCCGCAGGGCCACACGCTCGCCGGCACGTTGACGCGGCCGAGGCGCGGCACGCGCGTGCCTGCGGTCGTGTTGATCACCGGCATCAGCAAGCACGAGCGCAACGAGGGCAACCCGCCGTTCACGCCGTTCCGCGACATCGCCGACGTGCTCGGCCGCGCCGGGATCGCGGTGCTGCGAGTCGACGACCGCGGCGTCGGCGCCTCGACCGGCGACTTCGACAAGGCGACCAGCTTCGACGAGGCCGACGACGTCCGCACCGAGCTCGCGTGGCTGAAGAAGCAGCCGGGTATCGATCCGAAGCGCGTCGGCGTCGTCGGGCACAGCGAGGGCGGCCTGATCGCGCTCGTCGTCGGCGCGACCGATCCGTCGCTCGCCGCGATCGGCGTGCTCGCGGGCTCGGGCGTCCCCGG
>JAFAOG010000526.1 GCA_019237945.1 Deltaproteobacteria bacterium
CGATCCGAGCGCGCCGCAGGAGGTCACCGACTCGCCGACCGAAGCGAACGGCGGCACGACGGCCTACCGCCACTTCGTCGAAGGCTGCGCGGCGATGGACCGCGGCGACACGGAGAGCGCGGAGCACCTGTTCCGCCAGGCGATCGATCTCGAGCCGTCGATGGCGGCCGCGCTGACCAACCTCGGCAACCTCGTCTACCGCCAGGGCGAGTCCGACGAAGCCCGCCGTCTCTACGAGCGCGCGCTCGAGCACGACCCGCAGCAAGCGGAGGCCCGCTACAACCTCGCGAACCTGCTCGACGACGTCGGCGAGACCGAGCTCGCGATCGCGGAGCTACGGAAGGTCTGCGCCGCCGCGCCCGACTTCGCCGACGCGCACTACAACCTCGGCCTCATGCTCGCGCAGGTCGGCGGCTCGGCGCAGGCCAAGCAGTACCTCGAGCGCTACCTCGAGCTCGACGGCGGCAGCGAGTGGGCCTCGCATGCGCGCCAGTATCTGGGCACGTTCGCCGCCTGAGACTTCCGGCATACTGGAGGCGTGCGTGTGGTGTGGTTGCTCGCGGTCGTCGGCTGTGGCCGGCTCGGCTTCGATGCACATGGCGACGGCGGCGGCGATGGCGCCGGGCCGGATGCGCCGGACGTCGGCTACTTCATCGGCCCGGGCGGTGACGACGCGAACCCCGGCACGCGGCACGCCCCGTGGCGAACGATCACGGCTGCGGTTCCGCGGCTGGTGCCCGGCGATCGGCTCACGCTACTCGACGGCGATTACGATATCCGCGCGGTCGGTCTGTTCGACGTCGACTGCATGACCGTCATGAATGGCACCGCGGCCGCGCCGATCGTCGTGCGCGCGGATCATCCGCGGCGAGCGCGGCTGTTCAACGGGGGTCGGATGATCGATCTCCAGCACTGTGCATACTGGGAATTCGACGACCTGTTCCTCGACGGGCAGGACGACATGACGAACACGCTCGGCGATGTCGCGACGCTCTACAACGACGACCACGTGACCGTGCGCGGCCTCCTCGTGCGGCACGCGAACCGCTACAACAACAACTACTGCGTCGATGTCGGGCACTCGACCAACATGCTCGTCGAGGACGTCGAGACCTACGAGTGCTTTCGCGGCGGGTTTTCCGACTATGACTCGACGGGCAGCATCTATCACCGCATCTACAGCAACGGCCGCGGGATCGCCGATGCGGTCGGCGGCTACACATCGACGTGTCCCGGCGGCGACACCGGGCTGTTGTCGTATTACTCGCGCGCTGCGACGATCGAAGACGCCATCTTCGAGGACGCTTGCGATGCGGGTCTCGCCATCACGGCGGGCAGCGTCGCAACCGGCGATACCGGCGTCGGCGATAATCACTCGATCACGAATGTGATCACGCTCGGGCCGAGCGCGGACGGCCTCCTGATCGCGAGCCACTGCAACACCGCGCAACCCTGCTCGACGCCCGATCGTTATTGCAGCAACAACCGGATCTCGAACAGCGTCGCGTTCGGCACCTCGAACGGTTTCCACGTGCAAGGCGTCAACAACACGCTCGATCACCTCACGTCGATCGGGGTCACCGGCAACGCAATCCAGCTCGACGTCGAGACGCCGGCGGCCCTCGCAACCGCGTCGGCGATGGTCGGCAGCACGCTCGCGGTCGACGGCAAGGTCGGCTTCCTCGCGGTCTCGCAGACGAACTGGAGCTTCGCACAGGTCGATGCGTTTCAGACGATGACCGCGTTCTCGCCGAACGACAACCACATCAGCGGCGGCATGACGCTCGATCCGCAGCTCGGCAACTGCACCGCGGTTTTGCCGCCGGGCAGCCCGATGATCGGCGCGGGCGTCGGCGGCACGAATCTGGGCGCCGACATCCGCACGCTCGCATCGACGGGCGCGCCGGCGTGGAAGCCCGCGTGGGCGGGCTGCGGCGCGGTGGTCGCCGGCGTCAACGACGATCCGTCGACGTCGTGCATCGGCGTGCACGCGCGGCTCGGGGTCGGCGCCGGCTGCCCTCAGCCGTGAATGCCGCGCGCGAGCAGGTACGTGTAGACGTACGGCGCGATGAACAGCACGGCGTCGATGCGATCGAGGATGCCGCCGTGGCCGGGCAATAGTGCGCCGGAGTCCTTCACGCCGACGCTGCGCTTGATCAGCGACTCGGCGAGGTCGCCGAGCTGGCCGAGGATGCCGCCCGGGATCGCGATCAGCACGACGTCGATCCACTCGAGGTACGTCGCGAACGCCAGCTTCATCACGATCACACCGACGAGCGAGCCGGCAAGGCCGCCGATCGCGCCCGCCCACGTCTTCTTCGGCGAGACCGCCTCGTAGAGCTTCGCCTTGCCGAGGAAGCGGCCCGCGAAGTAGCCGCCGGTATCGGCGAGCCACGCGACGACGAGCACGATCACGACCGTATCGCCCGCCTGCTTGGGATCGATCAGCTTGAGCTTCGCGAGGTACGTCGTCAGGAAGCCCGCGTAGACGATGCCGGTGATCGTGCCCGCGATGCGCGACGCGACGCTCGGGATGTCGCGGAAGCGGAACAGGTAGTAGAGCGCCGGCACGACCACCGCGAACGCGGCCGCGATCGAGCCACCCTCGACGGAGATGCGATCGAGCGCGTGCGGCAGATCGTGATAGCGATAGAGCGCGATCGGATCGAGCCAGTAGAACGCGAGGCACGCGAGCGCGCCCATGACGAGCGCGGGGTTGCGATCCTCGGGCGGCAGCAGCATGCCGAACAGCTCGCGCATCGCGAGCAGCGACGCCGCGAAGATCAGCGCCCAGGTCGGCTCGGGCCGGTGGTAGTGCAGGATCAGCAGCAGGATCGGGACGGCGACGACCGCGACCAGAAACCGCTGCGCGAGATTGCCTAGGGCCAAAGTGCTCGGAGCTAACTACACGTCCGACTGTTCGGCAAGCTGCGCGCTGGTCAAGCCGAAGCGCCGCTCGCGCTCGCCGTAGGACTCGAGGCACTTGGCGAGGTGCTCGCGGCGGAAGTCGGGCCACATCACGTCGACGAACATCAGCTCGGCGTACGCGACCTCCCACAGCATGAAGTTCGACACGCGCTGTTCGCCGCTCGTGCGGATCAACAGGTCGAGCGCGGGCAGGTGCGCGGTCGGCAGGTAGCTGCCGAGGCGATTGCAGTCGAGGTCCTCTACGCGCAGCGTGCCGGCGGCGATGTCGTTGGCGGCCTGGCGTGCGGCGCGCGCGATCGACTCGCGGCCGCCGTAGCTGAGAGCGAGCGTCAGCACCATGCCGGAATTTCCGCGGCTCGCCGCGCGTAGCTCATCGAGCGGGTCGCGCACGAAGTTCGGCAGCCGCTCCGTATCGCCGAGCGCCTCGAGCCGGATGCCGTTGTCCATGATCTCGGCGCGCTCGTCGCGCAGGTAGTCGCGCAGCAGCTCCATCAGGCCTTTGACCTCGTCGGCCGGGCGCGCCCAGTTCTGCGACGAGAAGGCGTACAAGGTCAGCGCCTCGATGCCGAGCTGGCGCGCTGCCCGCGTGATGTCGCGGACGCTCTCCGCACCGGCGCGATGGCCTTCCAGCCTCGGCAAACCACGCGTCTGCGCCCAGCGGCCGTTGCCGTCCATGATGATGCCGAGGTGTCGAGGCAGACTGCTGGTGGTCATCGTTGCGGCTGCCCCATTGATCTCGTACGCTCGATGGAAGCCATGGGCATCTTTTCCAGACTCGGCACGCTGATCAAGTCGAACATCAACGACCTCATCACGAAGGCCGAAGATCCCGAGAAGATGCTGTCCCAGGTCCTCATCGAGATGCAGCAGCAGCTCGTCGAGGCCAAGAAGGCCGTCGCGATCGCGATCGCCGACGAGAAGAAGCTCCAGAAGCAGTACACGGCCGAGACCGACAAGTCGAAGGAGTGGGAGCGCAAGGCGATGGTCGCGGTGCGCGCGGGCGACGACAACCTCGCGCGTCAGGCGCTCGCACGCAAGCAGGAGCACGAGACGATCTCGAACCAGTTCCAGCAGCAGTGGATCGCGCAGAAGCAGGCCGTCGAGAAGCTCAAGGACGCCCTCCGCCTCCTCAACAACAAGATCGAGGAAGCGAAGCGCAAGAAGAACATCCTGATCGCGCGCAAGAAGCGCGCAGAGGCCCAGCAGCAGATCGCCAACACGATGCAGGGCCTGGGCGATACGTCGGCGTTCGACACGTTCGACCGCATGGCCGAGCGCATCCAGCTGATGGAGGCCGAGGCCGAGGCCGGCGCCGAGCTCGCGGGCGAGCTCTCCGGCGACACGCTCGAGTCCAAGTTCATGCAGCTCGAGGCCGGCGGCGCGGGCACCGAGGACGACGCGCTCAACGAGCTCAAGGCCAAGATGGGCCTGCTCGAAGCCCCCAAGGGCGAGTCCGCCAAGCAGCTCGGCGCAGGCGCGGGCGGCGGCAAGGACGATGGCGACCACGGCAAGAAGGACCAGTCCGGCCCGGTCGGCCTCTCGCCCGAGGACCTCAAAGAGCTGGAAGACCTCGACCTCTCCGAGATCGAGAAGGGCGACGCCAAGAAGGCGTAGCTCGCGCGGCCCGGTGACCACGTCCGGTCGCCGATTTCCGGACACGTTTCGACACGATTCTCCGTCGAGAACCTTTCGAAACCGTGAAGCCGCGGCGCCCCTGTGACGCCGCACGTCGGCGACCGTGAATCGCCGACCACAACGCGGCCAACCGCGCCCACCAAATCGCGGATCTACCCGCGGATCGGTGCTTGCACAGCTCGCGCGCATGCGCGCCGTGCGAGTCCTGCTGTTTCTTGCCCTGTCGGGTGCGGTCGCCCACGCCGATGACGCCAAGCCGGCGGACCCACATCCCGCCGACGCCGCGGCGCCCGCCGCCCCGACGCGCGCGAAGGTCCCGCTCCGCGTCGTTCGCATGCTGCCGGAGACGAAGCAGGCGCTGCTGTTCGACCGGACCAAGGGCACCCATGTCGTGGTCGAGTCCGGCCAGGCGGTCGAGGGCTACCTCGTCGATTCGATCGACGACGACGAGGTGACGCTGCTGTCGGATAGCGGCGCCACGGTCGTGCTCGCCGCCCCCGACCCGGCGTGGCGGCACCGCCGCGATGGCGAGAGCACGGCAGACGCCGGCAAGCCGGCCGCGAAGCCCGCTGCGAAGCCCGCAACGGCGGCGACAACGGCGAAGAGTGGCGAGCCGCAGCCGGCGGATCCGTACGCGGATCTCGCGGTCGGTGGCGAGCTCGGCACCGGCGCGGACGGCGTGCGCGTCGTCGAGGCGCCGGATGCGCCGGCAATGGCGCCGACGTCGACAACGACCGCGCCGGCGATTGGAACCGGTGCGGATGGCGTGCGCGTCGTCGAGGCGCCGGGCGCTCCGGCAACCGCAACCGTCACGGCTCCGGCAACCGCAACCGCTCCGGTAACCGCAGCCGCAACCGTCCCGGCAACCGCAACCGCAACCGTAACCGCAACCGAAGCTGCAACCGCAACCGTTCCCGCTTCCGTTCCCGCTTCCGTTCCCGCAACCGCTTCCGCTCCCGCAACCGTTCCCGCTTCCGTTCCCGCTCCTGCCGCCGGCACCGACGCCGCGAAGATCGACCACTACAACGCGGGCGTGGACGCCCTCGCAGCCGCTCTGACCGGTGCGCCCGCGCCTGCCCCCGCGGCCGGCGCCGCCGGCACCACCGTCCTGGCGCGCGCCGACGTCAAGGCGGCCCTCGCCAGCTTCGGTACGCTCGCCGGTTCGATCCGCGGCTCGTTCACGCCCGTCGGCGTGCGCGTCGACAGCGTCGCGGCCGGGTCGCTGTTCGCGAAGGCGGGGTTGCAGGCCGGGGATGTCGTCAGCGCCGTCGACGGCGCGCCGCTGCGGTCGCTCGACGATGCGGCGGATCTGTATGCGCGGGCGGGGACGGCCAAGGTCGTGAGCGCGTCCGTGATGCGCAGCGGCAAGCCGATGACGCTTCGCGTGGCCATCCAGTAGTTTCGCGCGCGGCTGCGCTGGTTTAGGATCGGGGTGTGGGAGTGGTCCGGCTCGAGCTCCGGTTAGGTAGCCAATCGGAGTGGATCAAGATCTTTGATCCGCGCGATTGGACCGTGTTCGTGCCGACGAGCGAGCCGATCGACAACGGCACGCAGCTGCGGATCGACCTCAACGTCGGTGGCTGGCTGGTGACGTTGCGCGGGACGGTGGTCGGGACGCGCGAGGAGCCGCCCGGGATCGTGGTCGCGCTGGGTGGGACGGAGCGCGAGAAGATCAACTACCTAAACGGGTTCGTGCGCGGTGGGCTCCTGAACCTGCGCGAGAAGCGCCGGCTGCCGGTAAAGCTGCAGGTGACGTATGGCGCGGTCGAGGGGCCGGCGACGACGGTGACGAAGGACATCAACGAAGAAGGCGTGTTCCTGTTCACCGACAAGCCGCTGCCCGAGACCAGCCAGGTGCACATGCTGGTGACGGTGCCGGGCAAGGCGCAGCCGCTGAGCCTGGTCGGCAAGGTGTCGCATACGATCCTCGCGCACGACGAAGAGGCGCCCGGGATGGGGATCGTGTTCGACCTCGACGATGCGACGCGCGAGCAGCTGGCGGCGGTGATCAAGGAGATCGAGGACGCGCTCGAGAAGGGCGTGCTGCCCGTGCCGGTCGTCGAGTAAGTTAGCGAAGTTGCGCGCTTGGCGTGGGGGTGCAAGGGTGTGGCGTGGCACGCCGAGCTTCCCGCGCACGTCCGGCCGAAGCGCCGGTGACGTGGCGTGATGGCGTGCATCTGACGGGGACGCCGATCTGGTGCGACGCGCGGCGGCGGCGCGATGTGTGTTTCGTTTCGAGCGCGGATCGGATCGGGCCCGGGCATGGGCAGCTGATCGCGACGCCGCTGACGCTGTCGCTGATCGGTGCGAAGGATCAGCTGGGCGTGCCGCTGCGGCGACCGTTCACGCTCGGGACGTTGCGGCTGGAGCTGATCCCGAGTGGACGCGGCGTCGGCGCAGCCGCGCTGCACGTCGAGGCGGGCGAGCGCAGCGTGCTGTATGCCGGCGCGATTCGCACGACCGCGCAGCCGGCGCTCGAGGGTGCGGACGTGCGAGCGGCGGATGCGGTCGTTGTCGCGTCGCCGCTGGCCGAGGAGGTCGAGCTGCCGGCGCTGCCCCAGGCGGCGGAGCAGCTGGCGGCGTGGGTGCGCGAGCATGCGGCGAGCGTGATCGTCGTCGATACGATCGTCGACGGCATCGAGATCATCGGCTGGCTGCGCTCGCTCGGCATCGAGGTCGCGGCGACGCGCGCGCTGCGCGAGGCGAAGCTCGCGGCGGGGCTGGCGGAGCCGGCGCCGAAGGGGCCGGTGTTCGTCAAGGTCGAGGGCGATCGCACGAAGCCGCCGCCCGGCGCCGCGATCCAGCGCGTGACGGCGCGGAGCTGGCCGTTCGTGTCGAGCGATCGCGAGCTGCTCGCGTGGATCGAGCAGACGCGCGCGAAGCAGGTGTTCGTCACCGGCGCGGGTGCGCAGCGGATCGTCGATGCGATCGGCGCGCGCGCGAAGCGGCTCGGTCCACCGACGCAGATGAGCCTCGCATTGTGATGCGCGTCGTCGTCACGAACCGGCGCGACGGCGGCTGGTGGTGGCGACTACCGGTCCTCGCGCTGATCTGGCTCGCGATCGCAGCGCCGATCGTGGCGGCGCTCGTCGTCGCATCGACGCTGCGGCGGTGGGCGCGCGATCTGCCCGACGTGCCGGATCTCGCGGCGTGGCGCGCGCAGGCGGCGCAGACGTCGCTGGTGCTCGCGGCGGATGGCAGCCACCTCGCGGAGCTGCCGTTTCGCGACGGCGCCGTCGTCGGGCATCGCACGCTGGTGCCGCTCGATGCGTTGCCGCCGCAGCTCGTCGAGGCGGTGCTCGCGGCGGAGGATGTGCGGTTCTTCCAGCATCGCGGCGTCGACTATCCGGCGATCGTGCGCGCGGCGTGGATGAACTATCAGGCGGGGCGCGTCGTCGAGGGCGCGTCGACGATCACGCAGCAGGTCGCGCGCAATCTGTTGCCGGCGGAGATCGGAACCGAGCGCAGCGTGCGGCGCAAGGTCCGCGAGGCGCTGCTCGCGCGGATGATCGAGAAGCGGTGGAGCAAGCGCGAGGTGCTCGAGGTCTACATGGACTTCGTGTTCCTCGGCGAGGGCGCGTACGGTATGCAGGCGGCCGCGCGCGCGTACTTCGATCGCGATGTCGGTGCGCTCGATCTCGCGCAATCGGCGCTGCTCGCGGGGTTGATCCAGTCGCCGGGGCGGCTCGATCCGTTTCACCATCCCGAGACCGCGAAGGCGCGCCGCGACGAGGTGCTCGCCCGCATGACGCGCGCGAAGCTGATCGACGAGCCGACGCGCGCGAAGGCAGCGGCCGAGCCGATCGTGCTGCACCGGCCGCACGCGAGCTATGGCACGCGCGTGCCCTGGTACACCGAGCAGGTGCGCCAGCTCGTCGCCGGTGCGTTTCCGGAGGACTTCGCGCGCGGCGGGCTCGTGATCGAGACGGCGGCGCTGCCGGCGCTCGGCACGCAGCTCGAGCACGACGCGGTGGCGCACGCGAAGGCCTGGAACGGCGCGCAGGTCGGTGCGCTCGTGTGGGATCACACGACGGGATATGTCGAGGCGCTCGTCGGCGGCACGCAGTGGGGCCACGACAAGTTCGATCGGATGGTGCTGTCGTGTCGCCAGCCCGGCTCCGCGTTCAAGCCGCTCGTCTACGGAGCCGCGCTCGATGCGGGCGCGATCACGCCGGGCACCGCGCTGCGCGACGCGCCGATCAGCGAGTACGACGAGGTGACGAATGTCCACTGGAAGCCGAAATCCGGCGGTCACTTTCGCGGTGTCGTGCTCGCGCAGGATGCGTTCGCGGCGTCGCTCAACGCGCCGGCGATCGACGTGTTCGACCGCGTCGGGGCGCCGGCGGTCGTCGCGCTCGCGAAGAAGCTCGGCATCACGTCGCCGCTCGCGCCCGTCAGGCCGCTGGCGCTCGGCGCGAGCTGCGTGCGTCCGATCGAGCTGGCGCGCGTGTTCGCGATCGTCGCGCGGCGCGGCTGGAGCATCTCGCCGCGGCTCGCGGTGCGCGTGCGGCGCGGTGATGACGTGCTGTTCGACGGCAGTGTCCCCGAGGATCCGGCGCTCGATGCGGCGCATCGCTTCGATCGAATCGTCGCGCTCACCGGCGCGGACCCCTCGGAGCGCGTCTCCGCCGACGGCGGCCAGCTCCTCGACGAGCGCACCGCGTTTCAGCTGCAGGACATGATGGCAGCCGTTGTCGATCGCGGCACCGCCGCCGCCGCCGGCACGCTCGGCCGTCCCGCCGCCGGCAAGACCGGCACGACGAACGACAACACCGACGCGTGGTTCATCGGCTTCACCGGCCGTGCGCTCGCCGCCGTGTGGATCGGCTTCGACGATCCGAGCACGAAGCTCGGTGCGCAGGGCGATGGCGCGCACGCGGCGCTGCCGCTGTGGATGAAGGCGATGCGCGCGGCGGAAGGCGATCGTCCGAAGGTCGCGGTGCCGGGTGCGGCGCCCGCGGGCATGGAGCGCGCGTCGATCGATCGCGAGACGGGTTTGCTCTCCGCGCCTGGAGCGCCGGGCCTCTCGCTGTGGTTCCGCGCGGGCACCGCACCGACCGAAGTTTCCGGACAGCCGGGCACGTCTCCAACGGACTTCGGCGCAGCGACGCGGCAGTTCTGACATCGCCGCCATGCCCCGTTCCGGACGCTGGTCGGCATCGTTTGGCACCTACATCGAGATCGCGCGGCTGCGTCGTCAAACTCGCAACCATGACGAAACTTCCTTTGCTGTGTCTCGTCGCTGCGTGCGGTTCGGATCCGGTCAACTACTCGGCGCCGGTCGGCATCGAGCTCAAGGCGAAGTCCGGTGATGCATCCGCGAGCTCGATCACCGAACAGAAGGACATCACGACCGAGAGCGGCAACCCGTACGGCGCGTTCACGAACGCCGCGACCCAGAAGCTCGGAGGCAAGGCGCCGTCTTCGATCGGTCTCGATCAGCTCACGCTGACGCTCGGCGGCCAGTCCAGCGGCGTCAACGCGCTCGAACAGGTGGTCACCGTCGACGTCGACGTCGCGTTTGTCGTGAACAACTCGAACAACAGGTACGACGCGGGGCACGTCACCTCACCGACCGGCGTCGGGCCGGTCGACATGTCGACCATCTTCGACTGGTCGAAGGTCGCGGCTGCGGATCGCACCGAGATGCTCGGAGGCAGCTTCAAGGTCGTGCTGCGCGCGCCGGCGGCTACGAGTTTCGCGGCTGGAAATGCCGAAGCCAGCCTTCAGGTGACCTTCACGTTTGCTGCGTTCCAGTAGCGGGCCTCACACCCCCGGATCGGGTGCTATGCTGCCGACATGTTTGGCATGGGCGGCAGCGAGATCCTCGTGATCTTGATCGTCGCGCTCCTGTTTCTGGGGCCTGACAAGCTGCCCGATGCCGCCAAGACGATCTCAAAGGGGATCCGCGACCTGAAGAAGCAGACGCGGGTGCTCCAGGAGACGATCGAGAACGACGAGCACATCGGCGGGGCGATCCGCGACCTCAAGAGCGCGCTCAACGGCGAGCCGGAGCCGCGGCCGGTCGTGCGCAAGCCGGCCACCCCCGCGAAGCTGCCCGACGGCGCCGTCGAGAATCAGATCCTGCCGCCGACCGAGGCTGCCGCGGAGTCGCCCGGTGGCGCGTTGCCGGCCGCGGAGTCTCCCGCTGCGGCGCCGCCCGCGTCTGCTCCGGCCGCACCGATCGCCGGCGCTCCCGAGCCCGCGGCAAGCGCGCCCGACGTCGCGGCCGAGCCGCCTGCGAAGCCGCCGATCACGCTGCCGGTCGCAGCGGGCGAGGGTGCGAAGGCTGTCGATGACGAGACGGCGCAGGAGCTCGCGAAGCTGATCAAGCCTGCTGCCGGGACGGTCGCGAAGTCGTAGCTCATGGCGAAGGAGAGCGTCGATCGCGAGACCGAGCTCGAAGCCGGTCGCATGCCGTTCCTGCAGCACCTGGCGGAGCTGCGAGACCGCGTGCGCAATGCGGCGATCGCGTTCGTTCTCGCGTTCCTCGTCTGCTGGTACTTCTCGAAAGAGATCCTGGCGTGGCTCGAGAAGCCGCTGCTCGACATCTGGAACCAGCACTGCGACGTCGCCGAGCAGGTGACCTGCCTCGGCCACGGGCTCGTCAAGGCGGGCACGAGCTGGGGCCCACCCAAGCTGATCTACACGGGCCTGACCCAGCCGTTCTGCGTCGACATGAGCGTCGGCATGTGGGCCGGCATCTTCGTCGCGTCGCCGATGATCTTCTATCAGCTGTGGCAGTTCATCGCGCCCGGCCTCTACAAGAAGGAGCGGCGCATCGGCGTCACGTTCGCCGTCGTCAGCGCGATCTTCTTCGTGTGCGGCGCGCTCTTCTGCTTCTACTTCGCGCTGCCCAAGCTCTACGACTTCCTGCTCTCGTACAACTCGCGCACGCTGCTGTCGCTGCCCAATCTCCAGGAGTATCTCGACCTGACGCGCGACATGATGCTCGCGTTCGGCGCGATCTTCGAGCTGCCGCTGCTCATCTACTTCCTCGCGATGATCGGCGTCGTCACGCACCGCTCGCTGTGGAAGTTCAGCCGGTGGTTCATCGTGCTCGCGTTCATCATCGGCGCGGTCCTGACGCCCGGCCCCGATGTCGTGTCGCAGTTCATGATGGCGACGCCGATGATCGTCCTCTACAACATCTCGATCCTGTTCGCGTGGCGCGTCACCGTGAAGCGCGAGCGCAAACAGAAAGAGATGGAGCAGAGCTAGAGGTCGTCCCAGGGCACGCGACGGAACCAGCCGTATGCGAGGCCGCCGCCGACGAGCGCCCAGATCACGAGCGCGATGACGGCGATGTTGCGACGCTCGTCGCGCTTGCGCTCGAGGAAGTCGGAACGCGTCTTGTCGAGCGCGGAGTACGCCTCGGGCGAGTCAGCCGCGATCTGGATCGACTGCAGCTTCTGATCGATCTCGGCGTACGCCGCCTTCTCGCGCGAGCTCGCGTAGAGGTGCGCGGGCAAAAAGCCGAGCAGCACGGCGAGCAGCGCGCCGGCGATCATGCGGACCTTCTCGTCGGCGAGCGGGCCGAGCTTGCTCTTCACCGACGTGACCGGCGCCTGGGCGGCGATGTTCGGCTGGCTCGCGCGCGTCGGCGGCACGACCGGAGCGGCGGCGGGCGGCGTCGTCGTGCGCTTGCGATCGAACTTCTTGTCTTCCTCGGCGAGGTCGACCTTGAAGTTGTCGCTCTCCGCATCGGGCGGCGCGAACATGTCGACCGGCTCGTCCTTCGGCTTCGCCTTCTTCGTCGGGCCGCCCGCGTCCTTTGCCGGCGGCGGAGCGAACATCGGCTCGGGCGACTTCTCGATCGCCGCCTCCTCCGCGTCGGTGCCGTCGACGGAGCCGAGCGAGAACGTCGCGTCTTCGCGCTCGAGCGCGCCGAGGCCAGAGTGCGCCGCCTCGCCGAATCCCGCCGCGAGACCGCTCGTGTAGGCACCTGCGACGGGCGGCGGCGTCGACGGGCGCGGCATGCTCGCGAGCGCGCTCGGTGGTGCCGACGGCCGCGACGGTGGCTGGTCGCCGAGGATCGAGCCCGACGGCCGCGGCGGCGGCTGCGCAGCGGCGGGCGGCGTCGTGGGGCGCGCGACCGGCAGGCCCGCGGGCGGCGTGGCCGGGCGTACCGGCAGCGGCGTGGCGCGCGACGGCGACGTCTCCGCGTCTTCGACCGAGCAGCATGCGCCGAGTCGTTCGAGGTCGCGTACGTACGTGTCGGCCGTCGCGCGGTCGACGTTGCCCTTGACGCGAAAGCGACCGGCATCGAGACGCTTCTCGAGCTCCTCGACGGGCAGGCCGTAGTGCTTCGCGATCGCCTCGGCGAGGCGCGCCGTGCCGCCCGGAGATCGGTCCACTGCCCCCTCGACGAACACGTGAAACATCACGGACATCATCTCACAGGTGCAGATCCCTCCCCCGCCGGAAAACTTGCGAACCGCGATCCGGTGCCCCTAGCCTCGATCATGCACCTCGGCACCAAGCGCTTGAAGCTGGGAATCGGATGGTCGTCGCGTCGGCTGCGCCTCGGCGTCGCCAACAGCGGGACGCCGTCGTCCTGGATCGCGCCCGCGAAGCCCGACCCGACGGAGCGTAGCCAGAAGAACAAGAAGCGGCGGTAGCGAACCCGCGAATCACCTGCCACGCGCCGGTCTCGCCGCGGCAGCTTGCGCGATCGCTTCGTCGCCGCCGGCTCGCGTTCCGCCCGGGAGCGCTTCGAGGCGTCTCCTCGCGCTCGCACAAGCTGCTCGGCGATCCTCGGCTCGTGGCAGGTGATTCGCGGGTTAGCGCTCGGGCAGGTACACGTCGACGACGGCCCCGCGCGCACCATCACGGCGCACCAGCGCGCCGCGCTCGCCTTCGCAGTTTCCGCGAGCGGTGCAACGGACGTCGCGTGCGTGAGCGAGGGGAATCGCGACGACGAGATCGGCGAGCGGGGTGAGCTCGTCGGGCTCGCCGCGGCGATCGCCGTCGCGATCGGCCCACAGCACGAGCGAGGCGAACGCGGGGTCGTTCGCGTCGATGATACCGTCGCCGTTGGCGTCGAGCTGCGCGAGCGCTTCGTAGCCGTTGCGCGCGCCGGGGACGCCATCGCCGAACAGCTCGTCGCCGCGCGTGATCATGCCGTCGCCGTCGCGGTCGAGGGCGAGCCACGGCGTCTTCGCGGTCGGCCAGTCGCTGATCACCGGCTCGCCGCGAAACGCGAATGCGCGCGCGTCCTGGCGGAATGCGATCGCCTCTCCGTCGAACGCGACGACGAGCGGCGTGTTGCAGCCGCGCCGCGGACCGAGCTCCTGCGTGCAGTGGCGCTCGAAGTCGCGGCCGAGCAGCGGCGCGACGGCGTCGTAGCGCGCGTCCTCCTCCGCCGTCGTCACGCGCAAGCCCCGGCCGTGCGGGCCCCAGCACGGGTCGTTGCGCTCGGCGCGGCAGACCCACTCGACGCCTTGCTGCTCGCGCGCGGTCAGCCGGTGAAACCACGCCGCGCCCGGCGGCAGCGGCGGCGGATGCTCGACGCGCGAGCGCTGCGCTTCGATGACCTCGGGCACGAGCGGCTCGGCCTCGAGCGTCGGCAGCGGCGCCTCGGTCGGCGGCTCCTGGCCGGCGCGCTCGCAGGCGGCCGCGATCAGCAACGACAGCAGCAGATGGACCCGCATCTGCGAATCCAACGCACAGCGCGCGGCCGCGATCTACGCGCGCGCCAGCCCGGATCGCGCCGCATGAATCTGCGCGCGGCGACCCAAGGATCGCGGGTCGTCAGTTGTCGTCGGACGGCGGCGGCACCCGCGACGACGCCTCGTTGAAGCCGTCGCGTGCACGCGCGTTGTCGGGATCGAGCTGCAGCGCCTTCTTGTAGTTGTCGGCGGCCGTCGCGTTCTGGCCGGCGCCGAGGTAGGCGTCACCGAGCAGCGTGAACACCTGCGAGCTGCGCGGCGACAGCTTGGCCGCCTTGCGAAGGTGTGCGATCGCATCGCCGAACAGGCCCTGGCGCAGTGCGATCTGGCCCATGCCGATCACGCTCGCGACGTTCTTGGCGTCGAGCTCGTTCGCCTTCTTGAACGAGGCGGCGGCACCCGCGGTGTCGCCGGAGGCCAGCTGCTGCTGGCCGAGGTTCGCGTAGAACTCCGCCTTCTTGTCGGGCGCAGCGCCGTCGCCCGGATCGCTGACGGTCGTGTTGCCGCCGCCGTACGGATCCTGCGGGCCATCGGCGCCCGACGGATCGCTGGACTTCGGATCCTTCGGCGGCGGGTTTGTGACGACGACGTTCGTCGGATTCGTCGGATTCGTCGGGTTCGTCGTCGTGGTGGTCGTCGTGTTCGGGCCGCCCGGGCGGCGCTTCGCGAGGTCGTCACTCGACGAGAAGTCGATCTTGTCGGGCACCTTTGTCGTCGTGCCGCCGCCCGTGTTCGTCGCCGTGCCGCCACCCGTATGCGTGGTGGTCGGCGCGGGATGCTTGTCGCCCTTCGCGACGATCGCCGACGCGCCGGAGCCCGTCGCGGCCGCAGCGGAGCCGTTGTCGATCACCGTCGACGGCGGGACATCCGTCGGCGGCGGCGCGGCGACCGGTGCCGTCGCGACCGGCGGCACGGACTTCGACGGCTCGCTCTTGTGCGTCAGCGCGAACGCGATCGTGCCGCCGACCGCGAGGAACGCGAGCACGCCGATCAGCAGCGGCCAGCGCTTGCCGCGCACCGGCTCGTCGTAGAGCGACAGGTCGGTCGTCCCCGGATCGCGCGAGCTCTTCTTCGCGCGCGGGTCGACGTCGTCGTCCTCGTACCAGACCTGCGAGACACTCGGGTCCTGCGTCGGACCTTGCGATGCACGCTTCGCGCGGCCGACCGGCGCATCGATCACGCCGGTGACCGGCGCCTGTACGTCGACGGTGGGCACGCCGACCTCGGGCGTACCGGTGCGACGGCGCTCCGACGCGGGCGCGGCATGCGCGGGCGCGGCCTCGAGCGGCGGCGGCATCGCGGGCGCGCCACCTTGCCCGCCCGGCGCGAAGGCCGGCGCATTATGCGGTGCGAACCCCGGCGCACTCTGCGCGACCGCGGCGAAGCCCGGCGAGGCGCTCTCGTAGCCGGAGACCGTGCGCGCGAGATTCTGCGGCGCAGGGGCAGGCGCGGGAGCCGGCGGCACCGGCGATGGCGGCAGCTTCGGCAGCTCGGCCGCCTTCTGCGACTGCACCGGTTGATCGGCCGGCGACGCGATGCCCATCTTCTGCATCACGCGCGACACGCTCGGCGGCGGAATGCTCTCGCGGCGCCGCGCGATCGTATCTTCCATCACCTCGCCCGTCTCGATGCCGCGGCGGAGCGCCTCGACCATGCGCGTCGTCGTCGCGAACCGGTTCTCCGGATCCTTCGCGAGCATCTTCGCGACTGCCGCTTCCATCCACAGCGGTACGCCGGGGCGCTTCGTGGGCAGCGGCGCGGGCACCTCGGTGACCTGCTTCGTCAGGATGTCGAACACGCGCGAGCCGGTGAACGGCGGCGAGCCGGTCAGCATCTCGTACGCGACGCAGCCCAGCTGATAGATGTCGGCGCGGCGGTCGATGCGGTCACCGCGCGCCTGCTCGGGCGACATGTAGCGCGGATCGCCGAACGTCATGCCGAGCGACGTCGACGCGGCCTGCGCATCCGTCTCGACGAGCTTCGCGAGACCGAAGTCGAGTAGCTTGACGAAGTTCGCGCGGCCGCGGCGCACCGCGAGGTAGATGTTGCGCGGGCGAAGGTCGCGATGGACGTAGCCGATCGCGTGCGCCTCCATCAGCGCCTCGCCGACCTGGATCAGGATATCGGCGACACGCTCGACGCTCAGCTGATGCTCGCGCGCGAGCACGGAATCGAGCGTCTCGCCTTCGAGCAGCTCCATCGCGAGGTAGAGCCGGCCATCGGCGGTGCGGCCGAAGTCGTGGATCTCGACGATGTGCTCGTTGTCGATCTCGGCGACCGTCGTCGCCTCGCGGCGGAACCGCTCGACCGCGAGGTCATCGCGCGACAGCTCGGTGTGCAGCACCTTGATCGCGACCTTGCGGCGCAGCGTGACGTGCTCGGCACGATAGATCGTTCCGGACCCGCCCTGGCCGAGCGGCTCGATGATCTGGAACCGCTCGCCGAGCACCTTGCCGATCAGAGGATCGCTGACCTCTTGCCGCGCCTTCGGCCGTCCGCAGTTCGGGCAGAACAGTGCGGTGTCGGCGTACTGGTGCTTGCAGCCGGCGCAGGTGATCGAGGCCATCTGGGTCATGTCATGTCGGGACATTCGGTCGCGCCTGACGGACGACCAAGAGCCCTGATGGTAGCGCACCGCCCGGCGGGGCGCCCGTTACGAAATATCTAGGAATCCGACTTCTTGAGGGCTTCCAGCAGCTCGGCTTCGGTCACGACGCCCTTCTTCACGAGCAGCTGGCAAAGCGCGGCGAACTTCGCCTCGACGCCGGGGTCCGGCGCCATCGAGGTCAGCGGAATCTGGGCGGTCACCGAGATCTCCGACTCCGTGAGCGTCGCCACGTCGATCGCCAGTGGTGTCTTGCGCGTCACGACCGACTTCGGGCGCGGGCGCGGGACGACTGCCGTCGAGATCGCCTTGTAGCCCTTCTCGACGAGCTCCTCGATCGCCGACAGCGGCAGCGCCGTGACCTCGATCTCGCAGTGCGTGATGTGCTCGAGCTCGAGGATCGCCGACGCATCGGTCGGATCCGCCATCGCGATCCGCAGCACGCGGGTCTGGCCCTCGGTCGCGACCTGGAGCGGCAGCACGCGCAGCCGGTAGCAGACGTCCTTGGACACGGCGCGCAGCGCGTCGGGGTCGACCTGGACGTCGGCGGGGTCGATCAGCGGTACCCGGGTCTGCTTGCGCAGCGCGCCGATCAGGGCGACCTCGTCGACGCCAAGCTCGCGGATCAGCACGTGAACGAGCGGTTCCTGACGCTGCGCGGCGATGCGGCCCGCCTTGACCGCGTTGTCCTTGGTCACGAGCCCCGCCTCGATCGCGATCTCGGCCAACGTCTTCATGTCAGCAGCGCACCCGAGAGGATTCGAACCTCTGACCTTTGGCTCCGGAGGCCAACGCTCTATCCAGCTGAGCTACGGGTGCAGGCGGGCCAATGGTTACCCTATGTCTTCCCCGTTCGCCAGCGTTCGCTGGCTCACTCCATGTCAGGCCCCATTGGTAGCGTCAGGCGGTGGCGATCGACTATGTGCTGGGAGTTGGCTGCGAACCGCAGGAGCGGCTCGGCGTCGAGCGCCTGGTTCAGATGAACCGCACCCGCATCCTCGCGCGCACCGCGCTCGCCCAGATGCGCGAGGACGGCGACCAGCGCGCGCCGAAGGAGATCGAGATCCAGCTGACGATGCGCACGCAGGGCGGCGATTCCGCGCGCGGTGTCACGCTGCAGGATCTGCTCGATGACAGCGACGGCCTCGATATCGTCGCCGAGCATTGCAAGCAGTGCCCCGCGGATCTCGGTCGCGAGTTCGCGTGTCATCGCCGCATTCGCTATCCGATTCCCGAGCGCGTCGAGCAGTGGCTGCTGTCGCGCTTGCCGGAGAACCTCGGCTGCACCGCGGGCGCGATGCTCGTGCGCGCGCTCGGCGAGCTCGGCTGGGATGGCGCACCGACCGCGAAGCTGCGCGCGTCCGGCGATACGTTCTTCGAGAGCCGCGTCGCGCATGGCGTTCGCTGGGAGAGCAAGGACGGCTCGATCGAGATCAGCTCCGACCAGCTGTTCCAGATGCTGTTCCTCGTCGGGCCGGTCGCGCCGACCCACGCGCTGATGCTCGCCCTGTTCTGCGGCGTCATTCCCCACGACACGAGCCTGCACGACCTGAAGGATGAGGCCGGCCGCCGCCGCGTGCTGGCGCAGGCGCACGTGCCGACTGAATCCGACCCGGAGATCGAGCAGCTCGCCGCATTCCTGCGCGTGCTCGCAGTTGCTGCGCGTCTCGAGGTGCCGGTGCTGATCGACGGCTGACGGTGCTACGATCGCCCATATGGGTCGGAAGGAAGACGCGCTCGACTATCACTCGCGGGGGCGCAAGGGAAAGCTCGAGGTCGTCCCGACCAAGCCGCTGGTCAGCCAGATCGATCTGTCGAACGCCTACACGCCGGGCGTCGCCGAGCCGTGTCTCGAGATTCACGCCGACGAGGAGAAGAGCTGGGAGTACACCGCTCGCGGCAACCTCGTCGCGGTGATCTCGAATGGCACCGCCGTGCTCGGGCTCGGCGACATCGGGCCCGCCGCCGGCAAGCCGGTGATGGAGGGCAAGGCGTGCCTGTTCAAGAAGTTCGCCGACATCGATGTCTTCGATCTCGAGGTGAACGAGAAAGACGTCGACAAGTTCTGCGACATCGTCGCCGCGCTCGAGCCGACGTTCGGCGGGATCAACCTGGAGGACGTCGCGGCGCCGGCGTGCTTCGAGATCGAGGAGAAGCTGCGCAAGCGGATGCGCATCCCGGTGTTCCACGACGATCAGCACGGCACCGCGATCATCTCGGGCGCCGGCCTGCTCAACGCCGCGCAGCTCGCGAAGAAGCAGCTCGCCGACATCAAGCTCGTCGTGTCGGGCGCGGGCGCCGGCGCGATCGCGTGCGTCGAGTTCTTCTGTCAGCTCGGCATGCGCGCCGAGAACGTCGTGCTCGTCGACAGCAAGGGCGTCATCCACCAGGGGCGCACCGACCTCAACCGGCACAAGGCGAAGTTCGCGATCCGTGACGACGGCCGGCGCACGCTCGCCGATGCGCTCCAGGGCGCCGACATGTTCATGGGCCTCAGCGTGGCCGGCACGGTGAAGCCCGAGATGCTCAAGGGCATGGCCGAGCGCCCGATCATCTTCGCGCTCGCGAACCCCGATCCGGAGATCAGCTATCCCGAGGCGATCGCGGCGCGCCCCGATGCGCTCGTCGCGACCGGCCGCAGCGACTATCCGAACCAGGTCAACAACGTCCTCGGCTTCCCGTACATCTTCCGCGGCGCGCTCGACTGCCGCGCCAGTGCGGTCTCGGAGGCGATGAAGCTCGCCGCTGCGCGCTCGCTGGCCGAATTGACGCGCGAGCCGGTGCCCGACACCGTGATCACCGCATATGGCGGCAAGCCGCTGCGCATGGGCCCCGACTACTTCATCCCCAAGCCGTTCGATCCGCGCGCGCTGTGGTGGGTCGCTCCGGCCGTCGCGAAGGCGGCGATGGAGTCGGGCGTCGCGCGCATCAAGTTCGACATCGACGACTACCGCGAGCGGCTGCAGAGCAAGGGCAGCAACGCGGCGTACGCGCTGATGCGCGCGATCGGTCGCGAGGCGCGGCGCGAGCCGAAGCGCATCGTGTTCCCGCACGCCGGTAACCCGCGGCTGTTGCGCGCGGTCCAGCAGATCGTCGACGAGGGCATCGCAAAGCCGGTGCTGCTCGGGCGCAAGCAGGAGATCGCGCAGATGTGCGAGGAGATGTCGCTCGACATGCTCTCGCACGGCGCCGAGGTCATCGACCCGCGCGTCGAGAAGAATCAGAAGTACGTCGAGCGCTTCTATCACCTGCGCGCGCGCAAGGGCATGACGCTGTTCGCGGCGCAGGCGCAGATCCAGAAGAGCGACTACTACGCAGCACTGATGGTCGAGCGCGGCGATGCCGACGGCATGGTCACCGGCCTGCGCCTCAACTATCCCGACACCGTGCGCCCGCCGCTCGAGATCTTCGGCCTCGAGCCCGGCAAGAAGGTCGCGGTCGGCATGTACATGATGGTCCAGCAGAACGCGGTGCGCTTCTTCGGCGACACGGTGTTCAACATCGACCCCGATGCCGACACGCTCGCCGACATCACGATGCAGATGGCCGATGCGGTGCAGGGCTTTGGCATCACGCCGCACGTCGCGATGATCAGCTACTCGAACTTCGGCTCCGTGCGGCACGCCGAGGTCACGCGCGTCCAGCAGGCGCTCGACATCGTGCGCCGCCGCCGCCCCGACCTCGCGATCGACGGCGAGATGCAGCCCGAGATGGCGCTCGATCCGGAGCGCCGGCAGCAGTACTACGGCTTCTCGCGGCTCGCGCGCGCGGCGAACGTCCTCGTGTTCTCGTCGCTCGGCGCCGGAAATGCGGCGTACCAGACGGCGAAGGTGATGGGCGGCGCATCGGCGGTCGGACCGATCATCCTCGGGCTCAATCGCCCCGTCGCCGCGCTGCAGACCGAGGCCTCGACCGACGACATCGTCAACATGACGGCGTATGTGGTCATGAAGGCGCAGCAGCTGGCCAAGGCGCGCGAGGCACTGCGGGCCTGAAGCTTATTGAAGTGTGAGACGGCTGCGCAGCCAGGCCCGACCCGGCGTACAATAGAAGCTGGGTGCGGAGACTTGCTGTACTGGCATGCGTGCTCGCGTCAGCGTCGCGCGCACACGCGGATGACACGATGGAAGTCGGCCTGTTCGGCGGCGGCCTGCTGTCGAACGATCACAGCCAGTTCTATCAGTACGGGAAGTTCCCCGATGCGAACCGTCCGCCGTTGCAGGTGCTGAGCCCCGAGCTCGGACTTCGCTTCGCCTACTTCTTCCTGCCGAACTTCGGCGTCGAAGCCGAAGGCTCGATGGTGATCGCGACGACGCAGGGCATGGACGCCGCCGGCACCGGCACCGATCAGAGCGCGAAGATCTACAGCGGGCATGTCCAGGCGATCTACCAGTACCCGCTGCCCGATCTGAAGCTCGTGCCGTTCGCCGCGATCGGCGCGGGCGTGTGGCAGACGAGCTCCGACTACCTCGGCAGCGACACGGACTGGCCGCTCCACATCGGCGTCGGAGCGCGGTTCTTCGTCGCCGATCAAGTCGCGGTGCGCGCGGACTTCCGCTACCTGCGCGGCCCGTCGATCGACGATCCGTACACGCTCAACGACGGCTACGGCGAGCTGATGATCGGCGTGCAGTGGGTGCCCGGTGCGAGCGGCGGCGGTGGCAGCGAAGGCCCGCCTCCTCCACCGCCGGTCGATCGCGACAGCGACGGCGACGGCATCCCCGACTCGCTCGACAAGTGCCCGAACGAGCCCGAGGACAAGGACATGTTTCAGGACGACGACGGTTGTCCTGATCCCGACAACGACGGCGACGGCATCCCCGACGCGCAGGACAAGTGCCCGAACGAGCCCGAGGACAAGGACGGCTTCCAGGATCTGGACGGCTGCCCCGATCCCGACAACGACGGCGACGGCATCCCCGACGCGATCGACAAGTGCCCGAACGAGCCGGAGACGATCAACGGCAACCAGGACGACGACGGCTGCCCCGATCGCGGCGATCCGCTCGTCATCATGTCTCCCGATCGCCTCGACCTGCTCGACGCGATCACGTTCAAGGGCACGACGATCCAGAAGCAGTCGCTCAACGTGCTCGGCCAGATCGGCGCCACGCTGCGCGCGCACACCGAGATCTGGCGCCTCCGCCTGACCGTTCACGTCCAGCCGACGAAGGATTCCGACAAGGACATGGAGCTGTCGCAGAAGCGCGCGCAGGTGCTCAAGGACTGGCTCGTCCAGTACGGCATCGATGCCAAGCGCCTCGAGCCGCGCGGCTTTGGCGGCACCAAGCCGCTCGTTCCGCCGGATACGAAGGGCTCCGCCGCGATCAACGAGCGCGTCGAGCTGATCATTCTCGAGCGCAAGTAGGTCAAAAACTGGCGCACGCGGATCGCCGGTGATAACGGCGATCTATGAAGCGCCTCTCCGTGCTGCTGTTCGCTGCGTGCACGTCCGGTGGCTACCATCCCGCGCCTCCGCAGGCGCATCACGGCGCGTCGCTGCGCGGCATCTCGCTCGCGGCCGTCGACGGTGCGACCGCGATCTGTCCCGGCGTGCCGTTCCAGGTGATCGTCTCGGGCACGACCACCGATGGCCGCCAGCTCGCGACGCCGACGTCGTTCCACGGCGGCCTGCCCTGGGTCGAGGACCACGGTCTGCCGTGGGATCGCTTCGAGCTCTCCGCATCGGTCGGCAGCCTGACGCCCTCGGCGCTCTACGTGCCGCCGTCGTCGATCGTCGCGCTCGCCGAGACCCGCACGATCGGGATCCAGGCGATCGATCGCGCGAACCCGCGCAACATCGCCGACGCCCAGGTGCCGGTCGATTTCGACTGCGCGCAGTCGCTCGCAGTGCACGGGGCGCTGGGTGCGCCCGGCAAGCCCGGCGGTGTCGGCGGTCAGGTCGAGATCCGCATCGGCCACCTCGCGACGCGTGCCCATGGCGACATCGTGCTCGTGAGCGTCGACTCGGCCCTCGGTCGCAACAACTACCTGCTCGAGCCGGGCGCCGGCACGCTCGCCGTCGATCTGACCGGCGGCGTCGGTGGCAGCGGTGCGGCGGGCGGTCCCGGCGGCTCGGCGGTGATTCGCGTCGATGCGAGCGACAGGCTGCTCGCCGAGGCCGTCACGATCCACAACCCCGGCGGCGAAGGCATCGTGAAGGGCCGCGCCGGGGCGGCTCCGCAGATCACGTTCGAGGATCCGTCGACGCTGTTCGCCGACGAGCTCGCGGAGGGCGTGCCGATCGCGCTGCCGCGGGTCGCGAACCGTAAGTAGCCGTTACTCGTCGCGCTTGCGCGGGCGCGCGATCCCGTACTCGTCGAGCCGGTTGATCAGCGTGCGGCGCGAGATGCCGAGCAGCTCGGCGGCGCGCGTCTGGTTGCCGGCGCACTTCTCGAGCGCTTCGAGGATGCGCTGCTTCTCGAGCTCGGCGACCGTCGCGCGGACCTGCGATGGCATGTCGGCGGAGAGCATCGAGCCGGGCGGCGGCGTGGTCGGAGAGCGGTAGCGGCCGGGCTGGCGTTTCGGCTCTTCGATCGAGAGGTGCTGGCGCTCGATCATCGCGCCCGTCGCGAGGAGGACCGCGCGCTCGCAGGCGTTGCGCAGCTCGCGGATGTTGCCCGGCCAGTCGTGGGCCATCAGGTATGTCTTGGCATCTTCCGAGAGGATGAACGCGCGGCCGAGCGGGCCGGCGGCCGAGGCGACGAACTGCTCGGCGAGCGGGAGGATCTCGTCCTTGCGCGAGCGCAGCGGCGGGATCGTGAAGGACGCGCCCGCGAGGCGGAAGTAGAGATCACGGCGGAAGCGGCCGGCGTCGACCTCGGCGGCGAGGTCCTTGTTCGTCGCGGCGATGAAGCGGACGTCGACCGGGCGCGGGGTGGCGGAGCCGATGCGGCGAACTGCCCCGTCTTCGAGGACGCGCAGCAGCTTCACCTGGAGCGAGGTCGGGAGCTCGGCGACGTCGTTGAGGAACGCGGTGCCGCCGTCGGCGTGCTCGATCAGGCCGGGCTTGTGGGTCGCTTCGTTGCCGAACAGCTCGGCTTCGAGGACGGGCTCGCTGATCGCGGCGCAGTTGATGCGGACGAATGCGGCGGCGCGGCGCGGCGACATCTCGTGGATGCGCTCTGCGAAGCGTTCCTTGCCGACGCCGGTCTCGCCGAGGACGAGGATCGACAGCTTGCCGACGGCGATGCGCGACGCGGATTGCTCGAGCGCGGCGAGCTGCGAGGCGGACGGCGTGGTCTCGCGGCGCGAGCCGGCGCGCGTCTGGACCATGAGCGTGACGCCACCGACGAGGAACGGGATGCCGATGCCGAGGCGAACGCGCTGGTTGGTGTCGAGGCGCGCGCCGTCGACGAACGTGCCGTTCGACGAGCCGACGTCCTCGATCTCGACCTCGGGGCCGATCAGGAGGTTGGCGTGGTGGCGCGAGACGGAGCCCGAGTCGATCGCGACGTCACACTTCTGCGAGCGGCCGATCGTCAGCGTGCCGGCGCCCGGGAGTGGGACGACCTGGAGCGATGCGCCGTCGATGACGAGGAGCACCCGATCGCCGAACGGAGCTTGCCGGTCGATCTGTTCGGTGGTGACGCCTTCGTCATCGATCACCTACATAGCGTATCTCAGTCGCACTTCGGCGTCGACGCCTCCAGGCGGCCGCCGCTGGCGATCAGCGGGACACGACAGGCGATTTCGCGGATGAGTGACGCAGCCGGTCGCGTGTCGAGTGGGATGTCGAGGAGGGCCGGCGAGCGCGAGGCGGCTTCGATCCGGCCGTCGGGCAGGAAGCGACCGCCCATCATGCCGTCGAGGACCTTGAAGTTGTAGACGAGGTCCTCGCCGGTGGCGCGGTCCCAGATCGTGAGCTGGCCGCGGGCGAGCCGGAGGATGAGGGAGCCGGTGGCGTCGAAGACGGGGACGCCGCCCGATTGCTCGGCGCTCTCGAGGTTGCGGGTGACGTCGCCGGTGGTCGTGTCGAGGATCGCGACCGCGCCGTTCGTCATCTGGGCGAGCGCCCAGTGCTGGTCGGGCGAGATCGCCATGTACTCGACGCGATCGTGGACATCGACCTCGTGCACGACCTTGCCGTTCTGCAGGCGAAGGACCTTGCCCGCGCCGGTGCCGACGAGCGCGCCGCCCGCAATCGGCGCGACCGCGTAGACGTCGGGCAGGTCCATCAGCTTGGTCAGCTGGTTCGTCGAGATCGTCCACTGCCAGAGCGCGGTCTTCTCCTCGCAGATGTAGACGTGGTCGGCGTCGAGGAAGCTCGGGTTGCCGAGGTGGCGGTCGCCGTGGGGGAGATGGGCGAGTGGCTTGCCGTCGGCGAGCACGGTCATGCCGTCGGCGTCGTTGACGATCGTGCGGCCGGAGACGCGATCGCGATCGGCGCTGTACAGCTCGTCGTTCTCGGGGAGCGTGCCGAGGAACGAGCGGCCGTCGTAGAGCTTCACGGGCTCGCCGGGGCACATGTACGCGTCGAGCGCGCCGGTGGGGCCGAAGCTCGGGTGCGCGCAGATGTCGGGATCGAACAGGAGCTGGTCGTCGGCGGCGGCCGCGATCACGAACGAGCTGTCCTCGCCGAGCGAGGCGATCGCATCGCCGGTGCGCACGAGGTAGCGCGTGGGCGTGACGTGCGCGGGGCGCTCGCCGACGAGCAGGCCGTGCTTGTAGTGATGGACGATGCCGTCGTTGCCCGACGACCACACCTCGTCGCCTTGCATGACGAACTGATACTGCTCCTGCGCGATCGAGAACGTCAGGATCGACTTGCCGGCCACGTCGTAGAGCGCGAGCTCGCGTTCGTTCGCGACGCCGACCTCGCCGTCGGCTCCCAGCGCGATCAGCTGCGGGCGGATCTCCGGCTTGAACGTGAAGCGCTCGGTGCCGTCGCTGCGCAGCACGTGGACCTTGTCGCTCTTGTCGATGAAGCCCGCGAACTGCCAGTCGGCGCTCGCCGCGATCTCGTTGCGCGCGTCGGTGGCGAGGACCCTGGTCGCGCCGGTCTGCAGGTCGAGGCGCGTGACCGTGTTGCCTTCCATGTAGAGCGCGGAGCGGCCATCGGGCGCAACGACCGGCTCGCCGGCGGATTGCTCGGTCGGGCCGCGGAGCGTCTTGTGGTCGCTTCCGTCGAAGCCGAGGATGTGGAAGCCACTGCGGTCGAGCGCGACGACCTCGTCGGCGTTGGGGCCAAGTGCCGCGAGCCACGGCTGCTCCTTGGTCTGGATCGTGTGCGCGATCTTGTGGTGCGCGTCGATCACGAGGATCGCCTTCGACACGGGCGTGATGAGGCCGCCGTCGGGCGTCGGGTGCAGCTCGCTGACGAATGGCTGCTGGGTGTCGAGGTCGGCGAGCAGCGCGCCCTTGCCGTCGTACGTGCGGATGTGGCCTTGCTGATCGCCGGTGGCGAACCAGCCGTTGCCGGCGACGAGCATCTCGGTGCCGTGGCCGATCGAGACGTGGCGTTCGGCGCCGCGCCCGCGGTTCGCGATCGAGATCATCTGGCGCAGGCCGCGCGTGTCGGCGCCGCGCTCGAGCGCCGCACGGAAGTACGCGAGCGCCGCGAGCGGCCGGTTGTTCGTCAGCTCGCCGTGGCCGTAGCCGATCAGGCTCTGCGTCAGGCGATCTTCGGCGAGCGTGGCGGCTTGCTTCGCCTGCGTCGCGCTCGCCTCGGCCTGATGCTTGGACTCGGTCGCGGCGAGCGACAGATACGCCATCACGCCCGCGATGCCGGTGAGCGCGACCATCACGGCCGCGACGATGCCGCGGCGAATGCGGCGGGCGCGCTGCTGTGCGGCGACGGCGGCATCGGCGAACGCGCGCTCCTGCTCGGTCAGCGCGGTCGAACGCGCGGCGAGCCGGCGCAACTCGGCGAGCGCTTCGCCGCGCCACAGCAGGTCGGGGCGGCGGCCGGCTTCGTGCCAGCGCCGCGCGGCGGCATGGACGTCACCCATCAACGCGCGATCGGCGGCGTCTTCGCTGCGCCAGCGCGCGAGTCGCGGCCAGCGCTCGGCGAGACACTCGTGGACGATCTCGACGACGGCTTCCCCAGGGGGGAGCCCCCCCTCCCCACCGGCAAAGCCGGTAGGGCCCCCACCCCCCCTTGGGCCTTCGTCGTCGCGCACGACGAGCAGGCGGGCGTCGATCAGGTGCGCGAGCACGCCGCGAGCACCGGGCAGCTGCTCGAGCTCGGCGCGCGCCGATGGGATGCGCGTGCCGTCGGCGGCGACGAGGCGCGCGAACAAGTCGCGCACGGTGTCCTGATCGCGGCGCGCGAGCGAGGCGTAGAGCTGATCCGCGTACGTCGCGAGTGCACCGGCGACGCCGCCGAGCGCGAGGTAGGCATCGTGCGTGATCTTGCGCGCCTGCTTGTCGCGCGTCTGCCACAGCTGCGACGCCGTGAACGACAGCAGCGGCAGCGACGCGGGCCGGCCCGCGACCTCGGCGACCATGTCGTCGACGACCTGCGGCTCGACGGTGACGGCGGCGCGGCGCGCCGGCTCGACGACGATGCGGCGCAGCGCCTCGGGCGGCGGCGTCGCGAGCACGAACACCTCGAAGCGACCGCGGAACGCCGCCTCCGCTTCGATCACCGTCGCGAAGTCATCGCGCAGGGTGGCGACGACGCGCACGGGCGCACCGGGCCCATCGGCGGCGGCGGCGAGCGTCTCGGCGAACCGGCGGCGCTCGTTCTCGTCGGCGCACAGCGTGACGAGCTCCTCGAGCTGATCGACGACGATCACGAGCCCGCGCTGCGCACTCTCGCCGAGCTCGCGCAGCCGCGTCACGAGCGCGCTCTCGTCCTGCGAGTCGCTCGACACCGGCGGCAGCGACGCGAGCACGTGCATCGGGTGGCGACCCGGCCGCATCGTCAGGATGCGGTGCTGCTCGCCGAGCCGCGGCACCACGCCGGCGTGAATGAACGAGCTCTTGCCGACGCCGCTGGGCCCCAGCACCGCGAGCAGCGGCGCGCGCACGAGCCGGTTCGCCAGGTTCTCGACCTCGCGCTCGCGCCCGACGAAGTGATCGGCATCGCGCTCGCGGTACGCGGCGAGCCCCGGATACGGCGAGGCGTCGTCGGGCTCGTGCTGCGTGTCGCTGTCCTCGGTCGACAGCGCCGCGAGCCGCTGCCCGGCCGCATCGTCATCGCGCTCGAAGCCCCACGGCGCCGCCATCAGCCGCGCTGCGCCGCGCCCGCTGCGCCACAGCAGGAACAGCTCCGGCTCGCTCGAGGGCAGCGGCGCGATCACCTGCGCGAGCGGCGACAGCCGCACCACGACGTGACCGCTCGCATCGAGCAGCGCGACCTCGCCATCGCGCAGCGGCTCGCCCCACACGAGCACGCGCTCGCGATCGCGCCGCCGCGGTCCCTGCCAGCTCTCGGCCGCCGCGCCCGCACCACCGACGACAAGGTGATACGCGAGCAGCGGCTCGAGCGGCTTCAGGGCCTCCGCCGCCGCCTCGACATCCGCCGCCAGCGCCGCCGCGGTGCGCGCGCGATCGCGACCATCGACGCGCTCGGCAAGCTTCTCGAGCCCATCCGCCCCCGCGAGCGCCGCCGCCAGCCCGGGCAACGGCTGGGTGCACGCGAGCACGCTGGCGCGCGCGAGCTCGATCCACGGCGCGCCATCATCGCGTCCCACGACCGCACGCGCCCGCTCGCGCACCGTCGCATCGAGCGTCGTCAGGTTCGACAGTGCGATCACGGCGAGCCACCGACACGTGATCGCGACGAGCTCTCGCAGCGCCGCATCCGCCTCGACGGTCGTCGTCGCGCCGGTCAGTCGCGCGATCGCATCAGCGATCGGTTGCGGGCCGGCGCGCAGCCACGCGTCGCGCGTCGCCGGATCGAACACGGGCACGTTCTCGGGTGCCCCGGTCCCCGCGCCGCGCCGGATCGCATCACCGAACGCGAGCGCGGTCTGCCAGCGGTCTTCCGGGCGCTTCGCGAGCGCACGCACGATCGACTCCGCGAGCGTCTTCGGCACGAAGTCCGGCGGTTCCGGGACCGCCGCCGCGCGATGCATCTCGACGAGCTCCGCGCGCTGCTCCGCGTGAAACGGCAGCTGCCCGCACACGCAGCGATACGCGAGCACGCCGAGCGCGTAGATGTCGCTGCGCGCGTCGACCTCGGCCGCCGAGTCCCACTGCTCGGGCGACATGTAGTGCGGCGAGCCGAGCGTCGTGCCGTGCCCGGTGAGCCCACCTTCGTCGACACCAGGCGCGCTCAGCACGTCCTCGGCCTTCGCGATGCCGAAGTCGAGCAGCTTCGGCAGCAGCTGCCCGGCGCGCTCGATCACCATCACGTTCGCGCCCTTGATGTCGCGATGGACCATGCCCATCTCGTGCGCCGTGTGCACGACCTCGCACAGCCGCGCGAACAGCGGCCCGAAGATGCTCGCCGGCATCGCGCCACGCCGCGCGATCAGCTCGTCGAGCGTCATGCCGCGCACGTGCTCCATTGCGATCCACAGCACGCCATCCGGCTCCGCGCCGAACGCGTACACGTGCGCCGCATACGGATGGTCGAGCCGGCTCGCGAGCTTCGCCTCGCGCAAGAACCGCTCGACGCGATTGGGCGCCGTCGCGACGTCGTGACGCAGAACCTTGATCACCGCGCTGCGCCCGAGCTGCGCTTGCTCCGCGCGAAACACCTCGCCGCTGCCGCCCTTCCCCAGCCGCTCGAGCAGCATGAACTTGCCGAGCGACCGACCGATCAGCTCAGGCGCAGCTGTCGCCCGCTCGACCGGCGACGCCGGCAAGATCTCCGTCGACGGGTCATCAGACCGCGGAGCCCCCACGCGGTAACCATGCTAACCCACGCCGCCGCGTTGCACATCACGTGCAAACCGCCTCCGCCCCAGCGTTTTCCCGATCCAGCGCCGCGCAAGCTTTGGTAGCGTCACGCGCGATGAGCACCAAGTATGTCGCCCTTGCCCTGCTCGCGATCGCGGCCTGCGGTCCCTCCGACAAAACCCGCCCCGGCGGCGGCAACGGCCCCGACGCCAACGGTGGCGGCGGAGGCGGCGGAGGCGGCGGTGGCAGCGGCAGCGACGGCTGCTCGGACGCCGCCAAGCTCGTCTACACGGTCGACCAGAACAACAAGTTCTCGCAGTTCGATCCGTCGACAAAAACGTTCCACGACCTCGGCACGCTGAGCTGCCCGGCGGGCTTCGGCGCGACCCCGTTCTCGATGGGCGTCGATCGCAACACGATCGCGTGGGTGCTCTACAGCGACGGCTCGCTCTATCGCGTCGACATCCAGAGCAACCTCGCCTGCACGAAAACCAACTGGCACTCGACGTCCAACCTCACCCAGTTCGGCATGGGCTTCTCGACGAATACCTCGGGCGGCACCGACGACACCCTCTTCGTCGCCGGCGGCAGCTCGGTCGGCACGGGCACCACCTCCACCCTCGCGAAGCTCGACACGACGGCCTTCACCGCGATGAACGTCGGCTCGGTCAACGGCTGGCCGGAGCTCACCGGCACGGGCGCGGCCGAGCTCTGGGGCTGGTTCCCCTCCGACATGAACGGCCAGACGACGCCGAGCGTGCAGAAGCTCGACAAGACGAACGGCCACGCCGTCACCACGTACATGCTCCCGACGCTCAAGGGCATGCCGACCGCCTGGGCATTCGCCTTCTGGGGCGGCGACTTCTGGATCTTCCTGCAAAAGGATCTCGAGACGTCGACGACCGTCTATCAGATCGACGGCTCGAACGGCTCGATCAAGGGCATGACGGCCGCCAGCGGCTACACGATCGTTGGCGCCGGCGTCTCGACCTGCGCCCCGATCGTGATCCAGTAGCGCGCATCCGCGGCGCGACGCGCGCCCGCACTCTTCGACCCGCTCGCGCGCGTTCTCCCGCCCCACGCGCGCAGGCGCTCTTCTCTGGCGTCTCGCGCGCGTTTTCCCGCCCGCGCGCAGGCGCTCTTCTCTGGCGTCTCGCGCGCGTTCTCCCGCCCGCGCGCAGGCGCTCTTCTCTGGCGTCTCGCGCGCGTTCTCCCGCCCGCGGTCATCGGCCTGTTCGTGCGGGCTCTTCTCCTCTCTCGCGCGCGTTCTCCCGCCGCGGTCTTCGGCCGGTTCGTGCGCGGCTCTTCTCCGCGCGCGCGTTCTCCCGCTCCCCGCGCGCAGGCGCTCTTCTCTCTCTTGTTTGTAAAACTCCGAAGGGGAGCGCTCGCTCGAGGGTCAGGCGCTGTGGACCCTGTTGAGGGCGCGTACGAGTAGCGGTGCGCCAGCGCGCGCCCTCCACAAGTCCACCAGCGCCACCACGCGCTCTGCCGACCGCTCGCTCGAGCGCCCGGGTTAGTGGCCAAGCGGGTTGCACACCGCGTATGCGGCGCCGTCTCCACCGCGAGCATGCACGCCGCGCGCACGGGTGCGTTCTGCAACGCTTGACACATCCCGATCTACATTATAGCCTTTTTCAAGATGACGATAAGGTGGCGCATTGAGGAGCAGCAGCTCGCGCTCGACCTGTGGCCCCGCACCTGGGGCGGCCGGCGCGAGGGCGCGGGTCGCAAGCCTGGCCATACGAGCGATGCACCGCATCGGGCGCGCCCCGTCGTCCGCAAGTACGACGTCCAGCACGTCGTGCTGCGCACGTGCAAAGGCCTGCCGCGGCTGCGGCGCGGCAAGACGTATCAGGCGATCGCACGCGCGCTGCGCAAGACGCTCGGCGAGAGCACCTTTCGCGTCTGCCACACCTCGATCCAGCGCAACCACCTGCACTTCCTGATCGAGGCGAACGACAAGGGCGCGCTCAGCCACGGGATGCGTTCGCTCGCGATCATGGCCGCGCGCGCGATCAACCGCGTGCTCGGCCGGACCGGCCGGGTGTTCGCGTATCGCTATCACGCGACGGCGATCTCGAGCCCGCGCCAGATGCGCAACGCGCTGTCGTACGTGCTCAACAACTGGCGCCGCCACGACGAGGACGAGAGCTGTGAAGCCGCGCACCGCGCTGCGCTCGACCCGTACTCCACGGCCCTCGCCTTCCGCGGCTGGCGCCAGGGCGTGTTCGCGATCCCGCCCGACTGCGAACGGTTGGCCGGCTACGAACCGCTGCCCGCCGCAGAGCCGGAGACGTGGCTGCTGCGCGTCGGGTGGGAGCCGCACGGACCGATCAGTGCGTTCGAGGTTCCGGGCCGCTTGTCGTAGGCGCGCAGCTTCACGGCCGTTCACGCACGCCCCGCGGCGAGGTTCCGGGCCGCTTGTAGCTAGCCGCGTAGCTTCGCGCCGAGGTTCCACGCGCGGGCGTTCGCGTGTCATCGCTGCATGCGACGTGCGTTCGCCGTCCTCGCCATGGCCGGTTGCCTCAGCGCACAGCCCGGGCCCGGCCGCAGCTTCTCGACGCTGCGCGCGGTGGCGGGCGTCGTCGCGAGCGCCGTCGTCGCATTCGGTGCCGGCCAGGCGATCGACGGCGCGTGGCCGGCCGCGTGGGAGGGCGCCGTGCTCGACAGCGTGTTCATCGGCTCGACCGTGTACGGGCTCCGTGGGTTCGGCTGTATCGCCCAGCCGGCGCACGTGACGTGCGAGCCGCCCGCGCTCGTCGCGTTCTGGATCGGCGTGCTCGGATTCATCGGCTCGCGCGCGTGGCAGGTGTACGAGAGCGCGGCCGCGCCCGGGCGGCGGCATCACGCGATCGTGCGCGCGCTGCAGCGAGGGGACGCGAGCGGGCCGTGACGCTGGTACGCTGCGCGCGTTGTGATCACCGTCTCGCTCAGCGCAGCCGCCGCGACGTTCGTCGCCGGAGGCGGCCGGGACATCGATACCGCGCGCGTGCCCGGGTTGCCGGCGCTCGAGGCGGGGGCGCACGTGCAGCTGGTCGGTGCGGCCGGTGAGGAGGTTGGCATCGCGGTCGCGGATCCCGACAACGCGAAGCTGCGCGTGCTCGCAGTACCCGCCGACGGATTCACGAAGCTCGACGCCGCGCTGCTCGGGTTGCGTGTCGAGCGCGCGCTCGCGTGGCGCAAGCGGCTCGGCTTGCCCGGCGCCGAGAATGCGTATCGGCTCGTGCATGGCGCGGGCGATGGTCTGCCCGGGTTCGCGTGCGATGTGATGGGACGCGCGGCGGTCGTGTATGCGTACGGCGAGGGACTGCGCGCGCTCGGGAAGCAGCTCGCGGAGGCGGTCGTCGGGTTCGCGCAGCTCGAGGGTGCGGTGATCAAGCGGCGGAGCAAGGGTGGGAGCGACGACGTGCCGCAGGATGTGATCGGGCGCGTCGACGAGAAGGCGATCGTGCGCGAGCACGGCGTGGCGTACGAGGTCCATCCGCTCGCCGGGCTCAACGTCGGGCTGTTCACCGACATGCGCGAGCAGCGGCTCGGGCTGCCGCGGTTTGCGCCCGGGCAGCGCGTGCTGAATCTGTTCTCGTACACGGGGGCGCTCGGGCTCGCATGTGCGCGCGCGGGCGCGGCGAGCGTGACGAACGTCGATACCTCGCAGGGCGTGCTCGCGTGGGCGAAGGGCAACTTCGATCGCAACCAGCAGGCGGGGCGGTACGAGGCCGGCGATGCGCGCCGGTATCTGCAGCGGGCGGCGCGCGACAAGGAACGGTACGACCTGGTGATCGTCGATCCGCCGAGCGCGGGCGTCGGGTGGGCGACCGGGCGCGATTATCCCGAGCTGATCGCGGCGGCGTCTGCGGTGATTCCGGAGGGTGGGTTGCTGTGGCTCGCGAGCAATACCGTCGAGCTCGGGCCGCTCGCGAAGCTGGCCGGCAAGGGGTTGCGCGGGCGCGCGAGCGTGATCGTCGAGCAGGCGGGCTTGCCGCCCGAATATCCGACGGTCGTCGCGCAGCCGCAGGATCGCTACCTCCAGGTGTTGGTGCTACGACTCCTCTAGGATGTGCGGCCGGTACACGCTGACGTCGCAGGAAGGGCTCGTCGAGGACTTCGAGGCGGCGCTCGATAGCGAGGCGCCGAAGAACCCGTGGTTCAAGCCGCGATTCAACGTCGCGCCGACGCAGGACGCGCCGATCGTGCGACTGCGCGAGGGCATGCGTGTGATCGAGATGATGCGATGGGGGCTCGTGCCGTTCTGGGGCGGCAAGTCCGGCGCGAAGCCGCCGCTGATGATCAACGCGCGCGTCGAGGGGATCGCGAGCAAGGCCGTGTTTCGCGATGCGCTCGAGCGCCGGCGCTGTCTCGTGCCCGCCGATGGATTCTTCGAGTGGAAGCGCGAGGGCAAGGCGAAGCAGCCGATGTGGTTCCATCCGGCGGCGCGCGGACGGTTCGCGTTCGCGGGGCTGTGGGCGAAGGCGAAGGTCGAGGCCGGCGAGCTGCACAGCTATGCGATCGTGACGGGGCCGCCGAACGAGCTCGTGCGCCCGGTGCACGATCGAATGCCGGTGATCCTCGACCGCAGCGCGTGGGGCGCGTGGTTCGACCCCGCAACGACCACGGAGCAAGCGCGCGCGCTCCTGATCACGCCGCCGAAGGATGGCTGGCGCGTCGAGCCGGTGTCGCCGTGGGTGAACGCCGCCGACCACGATGACCCGACGTGCATCGCACCGACCGGTGCGCCCGCCCAGGGCTCGCTGTTCTGATACTGCGCGCATGTAGGCCGTGACCGCGCGTTCACGCGAGCGCGTCGCATCCACGCGATTTCGCGAGGGCATGCGCCTTGCTGTAGCGTCGAGGCATGAGGATCGGGGCGTTGCTCCTGCTGGGAGCCTGCTACACGGGTGCGCGCGCGAATCGCGACGTCTCGATCGCCTGGCGCGGGCGCCCCGCCGCCGAGCTCGACGATCGCTGGGGCGCGCCGGCGCAGCAGCAAGGCCCGGTGCGCGTGTGGACGTTCCAGACCGAGCACATCGAGCTGCCCGACTTCGCGGCGCAGCTGCACCCGGTCGCGGCGGTCGCGCACGTCGACGGCCCCGGTATCAGCGGCACCGCGGTCGCGCAGGGCACGCAGCTCGATGTCGCGTGGCATCCGGGCGAGCTGCTGCGCGTGCATCACTCGGCGGCGGCGCTGCTCGACGGGCCGACCGTCATCGACATGCAGGGCGAGGCGCTGCACTGGGGCCCACCGAACGACGCGAACATTCACTGGGGCACGCTGCTCGGCGCGCACGTCGGCATGGGCGTCGCGGGCAGCGCGGCGACGCCGCTGCCGTCGGGCCACGTCTATGTCGGCGGCATGCTGACGCCGACGATGGGTCTCGTCGGCAGCTACTCGTTCGTGTCGGCGACGGGCGACGCGGGCGCGGTGATCGATCAGGCAGCCGGCATCGCGGCGCAGTACTGGCCGGCGACGCGCATCGCGCTGCGCGCGGGACCCGCGCTGATCCTCGCGTCGAAGCCGGGCCTGACGGACTTCGCGCTGAAGCCCGGTGCGAGCGTGGGCGCGAGCTACGCCGCGATCAAGGTCGGCACGCTCGCGCTCGATGTCTACGCGGATGTGTGCGGGGGGCCGGGCGTCGCGTTCGGTTCGCTCGGCGTCGGCGTCAATTTGAATTGAGCAGCGTGCGTGCGGCCGGCACGTGCTCGGTCGGCACGAGGACATCGATCGCCGCAAACGCACCGAAGCCGCCGAGGATCGTGCGGACGTGCGCGCTCGCGAGGTGACACGGGATGCCGGCATCGCGGAGCTGGCGCTCGACCGCCTCCGCGCGCTGCGCCGAGTGCACCGTCCACACCGGATCGAGCTCGATGCGGCGGGCGCGCCAGTCGTCGAACGCGTCGAGCGCAAACGCCGCGATGATCGCCATCGTGATCGGATCGACGATCGTCGGCGACTTCGAGCCGAGCGCGACCATGCCGCTGACGACCGCGAGCGCGGCGAGCGAGAGCATCGTCGCACGGCCCCACGAGCGCCACGACACGCCCGTCGACGGCGGCCACGCGAATGCCGCCGACCACAGCACGACGAACACCGCCGCAACGGCATCGGCCGCGCCGGCGTGCGCGTGGAGGTACTCGACGGCATCCCACGTCCGCGACACGACCGGGTTGTCATTGATCCAGGCGAGCGCGCCGAACACGAGCACGACGCCCGCCCCCTGCGCGAGCGGGATGATGCCCGAGGTCGGGACGCGCAGCCGGCGCTCGCCGACGCCGTAGATCCGCCAGCGCAGAAAGATCGCGACGGGCACCGCGAGCGAGATCGCCTGGAACACGAGGAACGCCATCGACGCGTTCGGCACGTGCGCGAAGCCTTTGACGACGAGCACCGCCCAGCCGCCGGCGATCAGCGCCGCGTAGCCGTTGCCGAGGCCCCAGTTGCGAATGATCGTCGCGACGCCCGCGAGGAACGCCGTCGCGGCCCCGAACGCGACCACGACCTCGAGGCGCGCCATCGCTGACGGCTCCATCAGATCGTCGTACGTGATCGATTGCAGATATGTCGTCAGCGTCCACGCCTGCAGCGCGGTGAGCAGGATCGCGAGCACGACGAACGCGTCGCGGATCGGACGCCGCGCCTCCGAGCCCGCGTGCCGGCGCTTGCGCCACACGGTGACCGCGAGCAGCTCGGCGAGCAGGTACGCGCCGATCAGCGGGGTCAGGCCGATCGCGCCGAGGTTCAGGTGATCGCGGGCGAGCGCCTCCTTCGACACCGTCGGGATCGGCAGGTACGACAGTGCGAGCACGGCCGCCGGCGCGAGCAGCGTCACGAGTACTCGCGAGACCGGCAGCGGCCCCGGCGCGATCGCCGGGATGCGACGCCGCACCGGACGCAGCGCGCGCACGATCCACCACACGAACGCGCCGATGCCGACGCCGCCGGCGAGCCCGAGCAGTGCGCGGCCGAGCCACATCTGCAGCGTCGTGTCGGTCGGCGCCATCACGTCTTGCGACACCAGCGCGCCCCCCGCCGGCAGCGACCCCGCCTTGAGCACCTTGACCAGCACGTCGCGATCGCGCTCCTGCTTCGCCGGATCGCCGCCGCCCATCGTGATCACGGCGCGACCGCCGCGGATCGTACCGTTGATCACCGGTGCCGAGCGCACCTCGTCGCCGCTGCAGATCGCGAGCTTCTTGCCGACGATGCGCGTCGTCAGGTCGCCGAAGATCTGCGCGCCCTCGCGCGTCATGTCGACCGAGACGACCGGCCGGTTCGTGTTCGGATCGTAGGTTCCGACCGCGTTCGCGACGCCCTCGCCATCGAAGCCGACCGCATCCGCGAGCATGTACGTGCGCCAGTACGTGCCGTTCTCGGTCTCGACGCGCTCGTAGCCGACGTGCGCCGCCGGGGGCGGTGACCAGCCGAGCGAGCGTGCCTTGTCGAGCGCCGCGCCGAGCTCGTCGGTCGTGCGCGCGCGCAGGTAGTAGTCGGTGTGCACGCCGCCGCCGCCTTCGGGGCGCCACTGGTCGACCTCGGCGTCGAGCGGCCACTGATCTTTCATCGGCAGAGCCAGCAGCGAGACCAGGCGCTTCATCTCGTCGGTCTCGAGCACCTCGTGGAACTCGAGGCGCTTCTGCGTGAGGCCCTCGGCGACGGCGTGGATCTCGTCCGCGGTGACGCCGCCGAGCAGGATCTCGACCGTCCCGTCGCTGCGCAGCACGGTCGTCGTGCCGTGCGCATCGAGCTCGTCCGTGACGCGGCGCAGGTCGTAGCCCGGCGGTGGCTGCCAGACGAGGCGCGCACCCCCATACCGACCGACCGCGTCCCCGCGCCCGCCGGCGAACCGCACGAATCGCCCGGGCACCGGCTGCGCCCAGTACACGACGACGAGGTACACGGCCGCGAGCAGCCCTCCGATGACGCCCGCCCGCAGCGGACGCACCGGCACGAATTCGTCGTCGGGTTTCGGCTCGACGCCACTGGCTACCGCAGTAGGCAACGTCATCGCGTCGGGTATCGCACGTGGGGAGTGGCCGCGGGGAACCGAATCCCGGTGTCGCAGCCGGTTTTCGCGCAGCCGTTTGCACGAACGAGGCAGCACCGATCGCGCCGTGATCACCGCGCGCCGCGAAACCGCACCCTGGGGCGATGGCCACCTGATTGCAACGTCGCGGCGACATGACAACCACGAAGCTCATCGGCGCGATCCTGCTCTGTGTTCTCACCGCGTGCGCGGGACAGCTGTCACCCACGGGCGGCGGTAACGGCGGAGGCGGCGGCGGGCAAGGCGGCGGCGGTGCCGGCGGCGGCGGTGGCGGCGGCGGCGGCGGCGGCAGCAACGGTGGCGGCGGCAGCAACGGCGGCGGCGGCGGAATGACCGCGACGCAGTTCCTGACGCAGATGGAGATGAAGATGTGCGACGAGGCATTCACGTGCCAGTCGAGCTTCCCCGCGAACCAGGGCGTGACGTTCGCCGACGAGTTCGGCGCCAGCGCGAGCGTCTGCTACTCCGACTACGCCGCGTACGACATGCCCGCGCAGGTCGAGAGCGAGATCAGCGCCGGCAAGATCCACTTCGACGCCACGGCCGCGGCCAGCTGCGTCGGCGGCATCTCGTTCGGCACGTGCAGCGCGTTCTGGACGAACGGACCGACGTTCCCGGCCGCGTGCGATACCGCGCTCGTCGGCACGATCGCCGACGGTGGGGCGTGCGTCGTCGACTACGACTGCTCGGCGCAGGGCTCGGTCTGCGATCCGACGGCCCACACCTGCGGACCGCAGGCGCAGGGCTCGGGCGCGTAGGCCCGCTGGAAAAAACATGGGGCGGCACGTGTTCTTTGCGCATCCACCATCACGTGCCGCCCCGAACCAGCCGTCTCCAGCCAGCCCATTCGGTTGTCGAACACTCGGTCGCTAGTGCAGCGGATGTGCCACGCGATCCGAGCAATGCCGTCGCGTAGTTGCGCGCACGCGCATGATCCCGCCGGTTGACGAACTGTCTACCGTCGCTGCCGCCGGAAGTACTCGCGCGCGACGTCGGTCTTCGGATTCGCGACGACCTCCGCCGGCGGCCCGTCCTCCGCGATCGTGCCGCGATCGATCACCCACACGCGGCTCGCGATATCGGTCGCGAACTGCATCTCGTGGGTGACGACGAGCATCGTCATGCCGCGCGTCGCGAGGTCCTTGATCACGGCCATCACCTCGTCGCGCATCTCCGGATCGAGCGCGCTCGTCGGCTCGTCGAACAGCAGCACCTCGGGGTCCTGCGCGAGCGCCCGCGCGATCGCGACGCGCTGCTGCTGCCCGCCGCTGAGCTCGTGCGGATACGCGCCGTGGCGATCGCCGAGCCCCACCCGCTCGAGCAGCTCGCGCCCCCGCCGGGCCGCCGCACCGCGCTCGACGCGCCGCACGATCTGAGGCGCGAGCGCGATGTTCTCGAGCGCCGTCAGGTGCGGGAACAGGTTGAACTGCTGGAACACCATGCCGACCTTGGTGCGCAGGCCGCGTAGATCGGCGTCGCGCTTGCCCGGCGCGAGCGTCGCGCCCGCGATCACGACCTCGCCCGCATCGAACGACTCGAGGTAGTTGAGGCAGCGCAGCAGCGTCGACTTGCCGCCGCCGCTGGGGCCGACGATCGCGATCGTCTCGCCCTTGGCAACCTCCGCCGACACATCGCGCAGCACCTCGCGCGTGCCGTGCCGCTTAGAGAGCTTGCGGACGCTGATCACGCGCCAGCCTCCTCTCGAGCCGCCGCGCCAGTTCCGACAGCGGGAAGCTCAGCGCGAGATAGAGCCCCGCGCACAGAAGGCCCGGCACGAGCCAGCCGCGCAGATCGACCGCCGCGATCGTCATTCGCTTCGTCAGCTCGATCACCGTGATCACGCTGACCAGCGACGAGTCCTTCAGCAACGAGACGAAGTCGTTCGTCATCGGCGGCAGCGCGAGCCGCAGCGCCTGCGGCAGCAGGATGTGTTGCAGCGTCTGCACCGGCGACATGCCGAGCGCCTTCGCCGCCTCGGTCTGGCCGCGCGGGATCGCCAGGAGGGCCCCGCGATAGACCTCGGCCTCGTACGCGCCGTAGTTCAACCCGAGCCCGAGCACGGCCGCCGTCACCGGCGCGAGCGAGTAGTACGGCGCGAGCCCGTAGTAGAGGACGAACAGCTGCAGCAGCACCGGCGTGCCGCGGAACAGCTCGATGTACACGCGCGCGAGCCCGCCCCACACCGGCCCGCAGAACACGCGCGCGACCGCGAGCAGGATCCCGATCGGCACCGCGAGCAAGAACGCGAGCACGCTCAGCTTCAACGTGACGAGCGCGGCATCGACGAACTGCCACACCATCGCCGCATCGACGGTGCGCGACCGCGTGACATCGGCGATCGCCGGCGGCGCGTCGGTCTGCCGCTTGTCCCACAGCTTGTTCTTCTCGAGGATCCGCTGCAGCTCGCCGTCGGCGCGCATCGCATCGAGCGCCGAATCGATCGCGCGCTTGAGATCCGGATCGCTCCGGCGGATACCGATCACGTACGTGCCGCGCGCGACCTCCGCCGGCAGGCACGTGATCCCCGCGCGCGGACAGCCGTAGCGGTCGGCGATGATGTTGTCGAGCAGCACGCCGTCGAGCCGGCCCTGCTCGAGATCGAGGTACGGCTCCTCGTTGCCCTCGTAGAGCACCGGCTCGAAGCCCGCCGCGCGCAGCAGGTCGTGGGCGTACGTCTGGTTGAGCGTGCCGACGCGCTTGTTCTTGAGATCGGCGAGGGACGTGTACGGCGCGCCCTTTCGCACCGCGAGCGTCTCCGCATAGATGAAGTACGGCGCCGACAGCAGGATCCGATCGGCGCGATCCTTCGTCGCCTCGAGGCCGTTCATCGCGATGTCGAAGTCGCCGCGCTCGAGGCTGGGGACCAGGTTGCTCCAGTTGTACTGGACCATCTTGGCCTTCACGCCGAGCCGGCGCGCGAGCGCATCCATGATGTCGACCTCGAACCCGATCAGGTGACTGGGGTTCTGCGGGTCCTCGTACAGGTAAGGCTCCCCACCTTGGACGTCGGCGCCCCACGTGATCTCGCCACGCTGCTTGATGTGGGCAAGCGTGCTCCCGTGCTCGTCGCCACTGCAGGCAGCGAGCACGATCCACAGCGCAAGCAACGCGCGGCTCACGGCGCGAGTATGCAGTAAAATACCCACATGGACCTGGCGCGCATGCTCGACAAATGCGTCCGCGACCAGTGGTCGATCGACGACCTCGACTGGACGATCCCGCCGCCGAAGATGCCGCGCGACAAGGAGGAGGCGGTCGTCCAGGCGTTCGTCGACATGGCCGGCATCGAGCTGCTCGCCGGCGCGCTGTTCGATGTGCAGCGCAAGAAGACCGCAGACCCGACGTTGCGCAAGATCTTCTCGACGTTCGTCGCCGACGAGAAGCGCCACTCGGCGGTCGCCGCGCGCCTCGCCCAGCACTACGACGTCCACCACTACCGCACGTACACCGAGTCTCCCGCGCTGACCGATTTCCGCCCGCACTTCCTCGCGCTCGTCGAGAAGGCCTCGCCGGAGATCGCGAACGCGTACATCACGTCGGGCGAATTGATCCTCGACGTCGCGCTGCTCCGCTCGCTCGACGACTATGTCGCCGACGACATGTCCGCGCGCGCGATGCACCTGATCAACCGCGACGAGTCGCGCCACATCGCGATCGACTTCCACATGACGGAGCACTACTGCTCCGACGAGCACCTCGCGGAGATCCGCAGCCGCCCGCGCCCGCCGGTGCGCGAGATGGCCGCCGGCGTCGCCGCGCTCGCGCGCATGATGTGGCACGCCAAGCCGTTCCTCCAGCAGGTGTTCCTCGCGCCGATGGACCGCACGGATCCCTCGGGCCGCCGCGTACAGGAAGCGTTCAAGCGCATCCAGCTCGTGCTGCGCAAGCCGACGGTCGCGCGCACGCCGTGGTCGAAGATGATGATCGGCTTCCAGGACCTCTACAACCACCCGGTCATCGGCAAGGTCCTCGGCCGCGTGCTGCTGCGCTTGCTCGGCGCGGAGGATCGCGCCGCACGCATCCTGTTCACGAAGGAAGAGCTCGCGCGCACCGAGCGCATGAGCTTCGACGAGCTCGCCGAAGAAGCGCTCGCGGTCAAGTACTCGTGAGCCTGCCCGACGGGCTGCGCGCTCGCCTCGCCGAGCTGTATCCCGGCGCCGAGGTCGTTCGCGTCACGCCGCTCGGCGACGACGGCACCTCGGGCGCGGCGATGAAGGCGCTCGGCTACGGCCGCCCGCTGCAGGTCGAGCTCGCCGGCGGCCGCACGATCGTGTTCCACACCGCGCGCCCCGACGACTTCGGGCACGACCGCCGCAGCGACCGCACCGCAAATCTGCTGCTCGCATTCGACACGTTCGGCAAGCTGCCGCATCACGTCGCCGCGATCGACATGGGCCTCGTGCGCGGCGACGGCTCGCTGTCCACGCTCGCCGACACGGGCGAGCCGTACCTGATCACCTCGTTCGCGCCGGGCACGCTCTACGCCGATGATCTGCGTCGCGTCAGCAGCGGCACCGCCACGCCCGCCGACGTCGCGCGCGCCGAGACGCTCGCGAAGACGCTGCTCGAGATCCATGCGGTCCCCGGCACGCACGCCGGCGCGTACACGCGGGCGGTCCGCGATCTGCTCGGCCACGGCGAGGGCATCTTCGGGCTCGTCGACTCGTATCCCGCGGACGTCGTGCCCGCCGCTCGGCTGCGCGCACTCGAGGAGGCCGCGCTCGCGTGGCGCTGGAAGCTGCGCGATCAGACGCGCCGGCTGCGCCGCACGCACGGCGACTTCCATCCGTTCAACATCGTGTTCGGCGATCGCGGCGTCGTGCTGCTCGATGCGTCGCGCGGCAGCGAGGGCGATCCCGCCGACGACGTCGCGTGCCTGACGATCAACTATCTGTTCTTCCGCACGCCCGCGCTGTGGGACGCGTTCTGGCGCACGTACCTCGCCGGAGATACGTGCGACGTGCTCGCGGCGGTCGCGCCGTTCTACGCGTGGCGCGCGCTCGTGCTCGCGTCGCCGCTGTGGTACCCGCACCTCGCCGCCGAGGATCGCGACCGCATCCTCGGCTTCGCGGAGCGTGCGCTCGCCGCCGACCGGTTCGATCCCGCGTGGGGCGTGGAGGCAATGTGAGCGGCATCGTCGTGTGGTTCACCGGGCTGCCGTCGTCGGGCAAGTCGACGCTCGCGGCCAGCGTCGCCGGCGAGCTGCGCCGTCGCGACATCCCCGCGGTCACGCTCGACAGCGACGACATTCGCGCGATGCTGCCTTCGCTCGGCTACGACGATGCCGGCCGCACCCAGCTCTACGCGCTGCTCGCCCGCCTCGCCGCTCACATCGCGCGCCAGGGCCATGTCGTGCTCGTGCCCGCGACCGCGCACCGGCGCGCCTATCGCGATGCGGCGCGTGCGCTCGCGCCGGCATTCTTCGACGTGTTCGTCGACACGCCGCTCGACGAGTGCCGCCGCCGCGACACCAAGGGGCTCTACGCCACGAGCACGCCCGCTGCGCCGGGCGCCGGCACCGAGTACGAGCCGCCGGTCGCGCCCGCGTTTCGCATCCGTCCCGGCGAAGCCGATGCCGCGGCGCGGATCGCCGATCGCATCGCGCAGAGCGCGTGACGCGTCATTGCCGTTCTGAGGATGTACCGGCGGCGCGCGCGACGTGTCGCATGTCGTCGCAGGATGGACGGGCATGCGCGATCCGTGCGACTGGTTGAGGGGTCGTGTCGCGTGCGAAGTCGGAGCTCGCCGTCGCAGCCTGGGGCGCCGCGACGTTCGGCGCACTGCTCGCGAGCTACAGCGCGTTTCGCCCGGTGCGCGATGCGCTGATCCTCGACGGCGATCCCGATCAGCTGCCGTGGCTGTTCACGGCGACGTTCATCGCGGTCAGCGTCGTGTCGCCGCTGTGGGGCGCGGCGGTCGCAAAGAGTCCGCGGCGCGTCGTGCCGATCGCGTTTCACGTGTTCGCGGCGTGCGCGCTCGCGTTCTTCGCCGTGATCCGCGCGAACACCGCGCCGGTGACGGTCGGCCGCGTGTTCTACGTGTGGAGCGCCGTCTTCAACCTGTTCGTCGTCAGCGTGTTCTGGTCGCTGCTCGCCGACCTGCTCGGGCCGGGCGTCGCGCGCAAGCTGTACGGGCCGATCGCGGCCGGCGGCACGGTCGGCGCGTTCGTCGGGCCGCTGCTGACCAAGGAGCTCGTCGGTACGATCGGCGTCGCGGGCGTGCTCGTGATGAGCGCGGTGCTGCTCGAGCTCGCCGTGATCGGCACGGCGCAGCTGCGGCGCGTCGCGCGCGACGTCGAGACGATGGAGGCGGATCCGCCGGTCGAGGGCGGCGCGCTCGACGGCCTCAAGCATGTCGCGCGATCGCCGTATCTCGCGTCGATCGTCGGCTACGTGCTGTGCACGGCGTGCGCGGCGACGTTCGTCTATCTCGCGCAGGCGAAGATCGTCCACAGCGCGCTGCCGAGCCGCGAGGACCGCACCGACTTCTTCTCGACGATCGATCTGTGGGTCAGCGCGGTGACGTTCGTCGTGCAGCTCGCGATCGCGGGGCCGCTGATCCGGATCGTCGGGCCGGGCCTCGTGCTCTGCGTGCTGCCGCTGATCCAGGGCATCGGCATCGCGTGGCTCGTGCACGCGCCGAGCCTCGGTGCGCTCGCCGTGATCGCCATCGCCGGTCGCTCGGCGACGCACGGCCTGACGCGCCCGTCGCGCGAGCTGCTGTTCACCGTGATCCCGCGCGCCGACAAGTACCGCGCGAAGAACGTGATCGACACGATGGTCTACCGGCTCGGCGACTTCGGCTCGAGCTGGCTCAACAAGGGGCTCGCCGCCGCCGGCCCCGCTGTCTTGACGCTCGCCGCGCTCCCGCTGACGCTCGCGTGGCTCGCCCTGGCGGCCTGGCTCGGCGTCGCGTTCCGCCGGCGCGCAAAGGAGACTTCATGAACCGCCGCACGTTCCTGCTTACGACGCTCGCCGCCTGCGCCGCCCCCGCCACGAAGAGCACGCCGATGCCGACCACACCGACCACGCCGACGAAGAAGAAGGTCCTCGTGCTCGGCGGCACCGGCTACATCGGCCCGCACATCGTGCGCGCGCTCGTCGCGGCAGGTCACACGGTGACGCTGTTCAACCGCGGCAAGACACACACCGAGCTGTTCCCCGACCTCGAGAAGCTGCACGGCGATCGCGACGGCCACCTCGAGGCCCTGCAAGGCCGGAAGTGGGACGCCGTGATCGACGACGCCGGCTTCGTGCCGCGCATCGTCGAGCAGTCGGCGAAGCTGCTCGCGCCGAGCGTCAAGCAGTACGTCTTCATCTCGACGATCTCCGTCTACAAGGACATCGCCAAGCCGGGCATGGACGAGACGGCCGCCGTCGACGAGCTCCCCGCCGACGCCAAGGAAGAGGACAAGCGCTACTACGGCCCGTTCAAGGCGGCCTGCGAGAAGACCGTCGAGGCTGCCCTCCCCGGCCGCGCGACGATCCTCCGACCCGGCGTGATCGTCGGCCCCGGCGATCCGACCGGCCGCTTCACGCACTGGGCCTCGCGGATCGCAGACGGCGGCGACGTGCTCGCGCCGGGCGACGGCACGACGCCCGTCCAGTACATCGACGTCCGCGATCTCGCCGCGTTCGTCGCGCGCGTCGTCGCCGACACCACGGTCGGCACGTACAACGTCCTCGCCCCCGAGCACATCACGCCGATCAAGGACTTCCTCGCGCAGATCAACGCCGCGACCGGCAACCACGCGCAGATCATCTACGTGCCCGCCGACTTCCTCGAGAAGCAGGACGTCCACGGCTGGTCCGACATGCCGCTCTGGCTCCCCCCGACAGGCGACTTCGCCGGCATCGGCACGCAATCGAACGCGCGCGCGGTCGCCAAGGGCCTGACGTTCCGCCCGCTCGCCGAGACCACGAAGGACACGCTCGCCTGGCTGCAAACGGTCCCCGAGGCGGACCGGCCGAAGCTCGCCTCGACGGGCATCTCGCGCGACCGCGAGGCGAAGGTCATTGCGGCGTGGCGCTCGCACGGCTAGCCGCGCGCGCAACCCAGAGGATCTAGCCCCAAAGAACCCAAAGCGCCCAAAGTTCCGGAACCTGATCCGGACTCCGACCCTTTGGGTTCTTTGGGTTCTTTGGGGCCAAATTTCTGTAGAGTTCCGACGTGAAGCGGGTCATCGCCGTCGTCGCTGTGGTCCTTGTCGTGATCATCGCTTGGTGGCTTCGTGCGCATCACCGCGACACGAAGCAGACCGCGCACGACCAAGACAGCGCGCAACAGAGCAGCGGCGATTCGCACGCGCGCAAGGGGCCGCAGGCGCCTGCGACACTGTCGGGCCGGGTCACGCGCAAGCCCGACGGGGCGCCGGTGGCGAATGCGACCGTGTCGATCGCGCGCGCGGAGCTCGGCGCGGAGTTCCTGCCGTCGCAGGCGCCGACGCTCGTGACGCAGACCGACGCGAGCGGCCAGTGGCGGCAGCCGATCGCGCCCGGGACGTACATCCTGGCGGCGACGGCGCCGGGGTTGTTGCCCGAGGCGCTGCCGAAGCTCGTCGTCGGTGAGGGCGAGCAGCGCGGTGGGCTGGACTTCGCGCTCGAGGCCGGCGGCACGCTCGTCAAGGGCACGGTGACCGACGTCGGCGGCGGCCCGATCGCCGGCGCGCGCATCACGCTGAAGCGCAGCGAGGACTTCTCGCTCACCGGGCAGCCGGACTTCGCGACGCTGACCGGCCAGGACGGCACGTATCAGCTGCAGGTGCGTGATGGCGACTACAGCGTGCATGCGGCGCACGACGACTACACGAAGGCGCAGAAGTCGATCGAGGTGAAGGGCAAGCCGATCACCGTCGACTTCACGCTCGTGCCCGGCGGCTCGATCAAGGGGCGCGTGATCGCGCGCGAGAGCGGCAAGCCGGTGGCGGGCGCGTGGATCGACGTGCGCGGCAAGCGATCGAACTCGTTCGGCGTCGGCGAGGCAGTCAGCGACGACGAGGGCAACTTCCAGCTCCACTCGCTCGCGAGCGGCGCGATCTCGCTGAGCGCGGCCGGGCCCGGGTATGCGAGCAGCAGCCCGACCGTCGTCGAGCTCGGCGTCGGCGAGCAGGTCGACGGAATCACGATCAAGGTCGATCACGCGTACACGATCAGCGGCAAGGTCGTCGACAAGCGCGACAAGACGAAGGGCGTGCCCGCGATCCTGATCGGCGGCTTCTCGATCGCGTCGCAGCAGGTCGCGCTCGCGCACGAGCCGACCGACAAGGACGGCCGCTTCGAGATCGTCGGCGTGCGGCCCGCCGCGTACACGCTCGCCGCGTTCGGCGAGGGCAAGGTCCCCGATATCGGCAAGACGGTCGAGGTCGTCGACAAGGACATCAAGGACGTCGTGATCGAGCTCGAGACCGGCGTGTCGATCAGCGGGCGCGTCGAGCCACCGCAGGCCGCGCAGATCGCGCTGCGGCTCGACGGCGAGATCGGGCTCGCGAACATGTTCCAGATGGCGAAGGTCGTGATGGTGCGTGCGAAGGCGGACCCGCAGACCGGTGCGTTCAAGCTCGAGCACGTGCCGGCGGGCAAGCTCGTCGTCACCGCGGATACCGAGGACGGCGCAGCCGGCAAGACGCCGGTCGAGATCGCGGAGGCGGATCTCGCGAA
>JAFAOG010000304.1 GCA_019237945.1 Deltaproteobacteria bacterium
TCGATGCCCACGGTTGCGAGCACACGCAGGATCCTATTCCCATGCAAGCGTTCGATGTGAACGTCTGGGTCGCAGGGGACCACAACGGGCGCGCCGTCGTTCGCGTCGCGCTTGTATAGAAGCGTTCGCTCGACGCTGATGCCAGCGTCTCGACGAATTCGCGATCCGAGCTTTCCGATCAGGCCCATCGCTCACTCCTGCGTGCGTATGGGGCCGCGAGTGTCCTCAACGAATTGGTCAAGGCGGCTCGCACTTCATGCGAGCGGCTTCGGATAAGGCGCTTAGCCTGGCGCACGAAATCGAAGCTCTTCATCTTCATCGTCGGCGCTTGCCAGGAGATCCAGTGCACCAAGCGGGAACCAGTTCCCATTCGTCGCTTGTATTCGACGTCGCCGGCCATGAAGTCGTAGCGTGCAAGGCCTTGCGCGAGCGAATGTTGGATCGCGGCGGCGTGGAGCGTCACTCCGGGACTTGTCTTCTCGCCGAGATGATAGTCGTAGCCGCATTGATAGAAGTACGACGTGTCGCCAACGACGAAGGCGTAGTGGTAGCCGATGGTCGTGTTGCCAGCGCTGAGACGAACGAGTTGAATGCGCCCAAGCGGAAACGAGCGCCGAACGAGACGCCGGTGATAGTCATAGAAGCGTTTGGACGCGAACGATCCCGGCATCCCGCGCGATGTCCATGTTTTCTGATGAAGCGCCGCGAGCGCATCGAGGAACAAGACGGCCTCCTCGACGGTGCTTGCCTCGCGTAGATCGAGGTCTCCCAGCTCTGAGTACTTCCGTACGTTCTGACGGCAGCGGGTTCGTTCTCGACTCGAAAGCGTTTCTACGAAGCCTTTGCCGCTGGAACGGACGGCATTGAGATCCACGAAGTAGCTCTTCTTTGCTTGTTCGACCTCCTGGCCGTCGGAAAACGCGATTCGCAACGCGTCCAAGGAGGGACCTTCCAGCATGCCAGCGGCAACGAGCTCGTCCCACGGGTGGGCGTCGGAGTTGTCATCGAGATACGCACGAAGTGCCAGCGCGATCGCGGGCTCGTGGCCGGGCTTGCACACGAATTCATTGAACTCGATGCACGCACTGTCCGCGTCGTCCTCGCCGGCGGTGTTGAGATAAACGCGACGAAGCAGGAACGGACCCTTGCGCATCGTTCGCCGGATGAGAAGGCACGCCCCTATCGGCGTGCGGTCCGGCTCACGGAAGATCAGGATTGTGGGATCCAACTCCTCGCCGAACGTTTCAAGCCACACCTCAACCGACTCGGGCAGCAAGAAGATCGAATGCCGAGAGCTATCCGCGAGGGCAGACCAGATCGTCGCCACGTCCGGCCACTGGCGCCAGCTGTGCGCATCGGCGTGAGTGTCTTGCGCAACAAGATGTTGAGCGCTAGCGAGAGGTGCCATATTCCTTGGCCTCGCTGCACCATGCGTTCCGGAACGACGCCGCAGTGCGTTGCTCGTGCTTCTTCCAGAGCTGCGGGTACGCCAATTCGTGCAAGCGCCGTCAGGAGTTCGTCTGCACAGATGCGACGCGTGTGTGCACGCGAGCGCAGCGCGCGGTAGCGCACGAGCGAACACCCGAGCTTAGGCAGATGCTCACTGTGACTGCTAGCGCCTCATGGCCGCGCGTGCACGCCGGCACTTGCAGCGGCCTACCTCGAACGTCATGCAGACGCTCGCAACGTTCGTCACTGGGACCGCGAGGTCCTGACTCGAAAGCTCAAGACAGTGGGAGCTGGTCTCCTCCTGATCGAAGGGACCGCGGTGACGGAAGCGTTGGAATCAGTCGACTCGTCTCCGGTCGAGTCGAAAGCGAAGGAAGTGCTCGCTGCCTTGCACGAGCGTTGACTACGACGTCGAATCTACGTGTCAAGCATGTGACGTGCAGCAAGATGCGGCACTGCGATCCGCGAAGGCTCGCGTTCGAACGGGAAATCGTCTCGGTGGACTCGCGCTCGGCGCTTGGTCTACGATGATCTCAAAATTTCAGTGCGGGAGCCGCGAGAAGAGCTTCCCGCTGGAGGAGCGGCGTTGGTGTCACACAGGATCCGCGGGCATATACTGATAGTTGTCGTCGTACTCGGCCTGGGGCACGTGGCGTCGGCTCAGCCCAATGCGGGCTCGGCCGATAAGCTGCGCGGCATTCTTCAAGAGGCGAGGGCGCCATCGCTGACCCAAGGCGTACGGTTATTGGAGCCTGACCCTGTGGCTTCAATGACGCAACACTGTTCGCTCGGAAGTGTCTTCGAAGCTGACGCTGCTATGGACCGGCTGGCGCACGCGCGAGATGAACTTGCTGCGAAACTCGCGTCTGTTCCAGAAGGCCGCGCTCTAAGCGGGTACGTCGCGGTAGCGTTTCCGACTGCCATCTCTTCAACTACGAACCCGTGTTATCGCAATCCTGGCGGCCAGCAATTCCGGCTAGCCACGCCGGATGCGCTTCTTGCGGCCCAAGGTGAGGCCGAGCGTTTCGTTGCTCGCTTGCAACATCAAGCTTCGACCATTGCGCAAGTCGTGGTCACATCTGGACCGGACCGCGCGACGTTTTCCTACGCCCCGAGCGCGCGAGCGCCCGGCGAATCCGTCGATAAGACGGTGACGAATAGCACCATCCGGAATCTTTGGCGTGGGCGATACGAGTATTGGGTGAAGAAGGATGGATATGTGGATGTACATGACTTCATCGTCCTGATGGACGGGGACAAGGCGGAAATTGCATGCGATCTCGTGGCGGCGGGGAGCGGCTCCGACGGCAAGGCGCCGACAAGTCGGCCCTGCGTGCTGAAGTAGATTATGTCCACAGCATTCCTCACGCCGGGGCGCCTCGGCCGTTACATCGTCAGATTCCTGGTCACGTTTATTGTGATCCTCGCGCCGGTATTGGGTTCTGTCGCAGTTCCGAAGTACGTACCTTTGATCGATGCATTTCCTCCGGCGGCGCGCCCCCTCACAGTTGCGCTCGTCTCGGTCGTCCTCTCCGTGGCCGCAGTCGCAGCTCAGTTCTACCTAAACGAGAAGTTCGCTAAGCGTACTCTGCGCATTCTAGGTTTGATCTTCCTCGCGGCATTCGTGTTCACGTTCGCAATGCTCGCGCGTGAAGTGGTGCTCGGGGTGGTACGCGTCGAGTACAACGGCGGTAACGATACGGCGGCGTTTATTGTTGGCGTTGGCGACCGACCCTCGCGATGCGAGAGGATGTGTGCGCCACAAGAATCCGACGCTGAATGTATTGAAAATCTGACCATGAAGCCTGCCGCTATCGATTCCTGCTGGGGGGATAGTCGCGTGCGGGCAGCGAAGCTAAACATGATCGGCTTCTACGTCGGGACGATGGCGGCCATCCTGCTGTTTGTCGCAACGCTGATCGTGAAGGAGCGTTCCGGTAGTGCGTGAACGGTAGCTCCGACGGGACTCACGACGTGGCCGCCCGACGTGGCCGCCCGGTTGCGTCGACGTGTATTCGTACATGTCGACTACGGGCTCGATAATCCACGATTCAAGCGCACCCACGCGACACCCGATACGACCGGGCTTGAGAAGGCGCTCCGGGTACACAACGCGACGAGCGTTGGGATCTTCTTGGACAACGTGTCTGGTTACGCGCCCATCTTTGGTCGTTGGCAGAAGTCAAGCTCGTGCCCTACGAGCTGTGGAAGGCGCCGCAGGTTCCTCGACCGCTCCCTGGGAGTGCATCCGCTGGCCGGAGGGCTCTTACATTCGTCCGCGGCGGACTAGAGCGAGCCGCGATGGCGCGCTCGGGCATGTTTGTAGGGGGCAGATCGTGGATGGCCCTCGGCCTTGAGCGGTTGTGGTGATCGACATGAACGACAACACCAGCAGCAGCGCTGTCCGAGCTGTCCCGCAACCTTCAAGCCCACGAGCGGGCCGTCTACCTAGCCGCCGATAGTGCCGAGCAGAGTAGGGCGCTTGCCGCGCTTCACGCCGTGGCGTCGGAAATCGCGGAGCTGAGGAAGTCCGGCGGACCGCGGAGCCCCGAGGATGGCTGGCGAGACATATGACCGCGCGCGTGTCAGCCGGCGGCGGTAGACTCGCGGCGTGGCGGATGACGATGGGCTGAAGGCGTCGCCGATGGCGGACGAACCGAAGAAACCGGACAAACCAGAGCCACGATACAACCTCGACATTACGCTCGCGCGCGGCAAGGAGCCGTACTCGGAGTGGCGGGTGATGGGCGTGAAGGGCGGCTACGCGTACGGCGAAAAGATCTTCCACGACCCTGGCGGTCTGTTCGCGCTGGATGCAGCGCTGCGGTCGATCCGCGACGATGCAGCAGCGCGCGGTCTCGAGTTCGACCGCGACCGCGACGTCCGTATCAGGTACATCGACCCGCCGCCGAAGAAGAAACGGCGCTGAGCGGACCCTACCTCCGCCGGGAGATCACCCAGGCGAGAAACACCGCCGCGGTGGCAGCGGGGAGCGCGTTGCCCTCCACGCGCATCGTCGGCGGGAAGGCGAGCACGGTGACGACGTCAGCGAACGGTCGCTTGCTGCGGATGTACACGTTGTTCTCCGGGAACGAAGTTTCGATGGGAAGCCAAGGCGTGGTCCCCGGAGAGACTTCAGGATGTCGCGCCCCAAACCGCTCGTCCAGCCCGGGATCTCTCCGGGTGTCAGGGCGCGCGCGTAGGCTGGCGTCCATGACCGGAACGCTGAAGATCCATGTCCTGCGCAAGCCTGGCTCGAAACCGGGGACGATGCTGACCATCGACGTCACGCGGCTTCCGTGCGTGGACGAGATCATTTTCATCGAAGGCGCCAAGGGCGAAGAGCCGGCGCACTACCGCGTGCTCCAGGTCGCTCACACCCCGGACAGTCCGCAGGTGCACGGCGAGGTCTGGACCGAGCCGGTGGCCAACGAGGAAGTCAGCGACTGCTGGAAGCGGTAGCCATGTCGGACGCGAACAATCCGCCACCGGGCGACGTTAAGGAGCCGAGCCCGCCGCTCGTAGGAAAAATCAAAGACTGGCTGGCGCAGAACGGATACCCGCTGGAGATGCGTGTCACCCGCATGTTCCGTACGGCGAAGTGCAAGAAGGTAGTCCAGTCGGAGTTCTACGAGACGACCAACGAGAAAGGCGAACCGATCTGGCGCGAGATCGATGTTGCCGCACAGGTTGCGAGGACGATCAAAGGCTCGCATCCGCTGAAGCCAACGGAAGGGGTTCAGTTCTTCTGTGACTTCTTCTTCACGTGCGAGTGCAAGAACAACGCGCGTGCTGACCGGCCGTGGCTCGTGTTCACCGACATTCACGCGGCGCCGACGAACTTTCCGTTGATGATGGGCTTGCCGATGAGCGGGCTCGCCATGCAGCTGATGTTCCGCGTGACGGCAGACAGGGAGTTTGACGAGACGACCGCGCTCGAGTTCTTCGCGCCTCGGCGCGTCGGATACGGTGCCGTGCAGCCGTCGTTCGGCGGTGGAACCAAGCCACGAGAGAACTACGACGGTGCCCACCAGGCGATCACTTCGGTACTAAGCGCCGCAAACGCGAAGACGAATGTCACTAGCGGTCTCTACAAGATCGTGCGGATCGTGCTCCCTGTTGTCGTCATCACGGCGCCGCTGTACGAGTGCTATCTCGACGAGCACGGGCAAATTCAGCTCGAGTCGCGAGAGGAGATGACGATGTTCTGGCGAAACCCGCAGGTCGGCTTGCCTGACTCGATCGTGTTCATCGTGCGGGAGCCAGCCATGCCCGCTTTCATCGAGAAGGCGAAGAAGGGCTTTGAGGGCGTCTTCTCATTCGAGGACGACCTATTCGCAGCGTTCCGCGTTCAAGAAGAGCGGCGGGAAGATGACGCCGGATAGCTACCCCGTTGAGTTCGCGCGCGCCGCGTCTTTGCGTCGTGTCACCATGAAGCGGTGGTAGGAAAGGGCGATGCAGGTCCGATTTCGCGCGTTGCGTGCGCTTCGACCACTGGCATTGCCCGAAGGAGTACAACACTACGGCCTGCTAGGAGTCGCTCGACGAGTGCGAACACAAGGACGGAACCGCGAACCGCTGCATGACGCCATACACGTGCTTCGGCGCGGCGCACGCGTGCTGTGCCAGCGCGGATTGCTCGGACAGGACCAGCACTGTGCGCGCGAGGTCGAGCTCTACCATTCGAGCGCCTGTAGGTGTGTCCAGCGGTAGCCGCATGTCGACTCGCCTAGCGCAAGCTGAAACGCGCGGAGCTAGCCCCGCTGCAACGGACCAAGGCGCTCGATCGCCATCGCCGCGAGCTTGATCGCCTTCTCGTATCCATCGCGCAACTGACCAAGGAGATCGATGTGGTCCTGCAGTTGTGCCAGTCGCTTGGGATCGCGCGTGACCGCGGCGACGTTGTGTAGAAGCACGACGACGCCCGTAAGGGTTTCGAGCGTCGCTTCGCCCTCGTCGTTTAGCGTCCGATAGTAGTTGTACGCATTCACTGGGGTGTCGAGCGCGTGGCGATGCTGGTCGGCGTCCTCCCCGAAGTATTTGCGACCGTAACGGTTCACTTCCGTCGAAAGGTCGAGGATTAACTGTAGCTCTGACTCGTTGGCTGGATCGCCGTGGTCGGACGGCTTCTCGTGCTGCAACCTTTTTAGCGCCGCCTCGTACTTAGCGATCTCCGGGTACGCCTTGACCCAGAAATCAGTGCCAACGCGAACCGGAGCGGGGTTGTCCTCGCGCACGCACACGCGGATGAAGGCTTGACCGAAGAACGTGAAGCGATAGAGCCCAGGCGTGAACTCGAGCTCCTCGCCTTGCAGGTGCGGCCATTCCTTCAGGCGTGCGTGAAGCTGGTCGAGCCGTGACTTCCAAAGGTCATCGAGCATCATCGTTGACGGATCTTCCTCGATGAGCCCGAGGCGTCGCAGGTTGAGCAATTGATGGGCGATGTCTAGCGGCACCGGCCGGAGGTCGGGCGCCCAGTAGAACGGGCCGCGTGGGCGAAACTTCGACCCGCCCAACAGCCGGACGCGGGCTTCGACATATGGCCAGGATGCTTGCTCGTCGTTGGCCAGCGCCTTGACGAGCTGCGCTTCGCTCTTGCTCAAGCTCGCGATGATTTGCGTGTAGCCGGGGTGCGCGCCGCTCGCGGTAGCCGGATCGATCGCGCTCGCGAGCTGCGATGCGTACATGTCCCGCAGCTCCTCGGCGTCTTCGCGGTCGCCGAGCATCGCATGATTCAGGATGATAGGTGCACTGATGTTCGAATCGACGAGGAGACGCGCTTCGGGTGGCACATCCTTGAGCTTGCGATCCGTGCGCTCGAAAAGCTGTCTCGTTGCATCCTCAGCGTACGACAGAGCGAAGACGATCGGTGACGTTGCTACCCGCACGGTCATCGCGAGCGCGTGGCCGAGAACCTGGACCGACTCCTTGAACCCGTCGCGATAGACTTCGAGCGCTACGTCCTTCGCCGCTTCGAGCTTGCCCTTCCACCCGGTTCCGCCTCCGCCGCCTTCACCGCCTTCGGGCTTCTTGGACTCTTCCGACATGGCGCCATCCTACGCCCCAGGGCTGTCATCGAAATCGTGTCCCGGGCTGCGATGTGGATGGTTTATTCGCGTAGCGCGTCGAGATTCCGTCGGCGGTCGAATGCGACCGCAGTCAACGCGCGCGTTCCGTTCCGTGTCGTGTAGCGCGTGACCGTTTGGTCCACGTGCAGAGCCGAAGTTCAGCCTTGGTCTGTGGACGGCTTCGGCGGGAAGCTGCGTGCGTCGCGCACACATGCCTGAGCTGTGCGCTTAACACCCCACTGTTCAGTGACCTAGGTGATTTGAGACAATGGTCGACTAGGTTTCTGGGGGTGACATGGGTACGTCCATCTGGGCCGAGCACTTCGTTGTTGCAGTCGTCCTGCTGACCGGATGCGAAAGAGCCGACGAACAGCGCGTTGTGGATCGTCGTCCCAGCTCGCCAGTCGTGCGTCCGGCTGGGGAGGGCGTCGTTGTGCCGGTTCTCCCGGGGCCGACGTCCGAGCAGCACGATGTTCCACCCGTAGTCATCGATAAGAGCGCCGACCCAATTGGCTCCAACGGGGAGGAAGGTTGCGGCGGTCAACTCACTGGAACACCGCCCGCGGATCTATATCGCGCGCTGGTTCTGGGAACCGAGGACCAGAAGGGTGTTGCGGCGCTCGCGGTACTCAAGAATCGGTCGCATCAGGCTCAGACTGTCGTGGCGCGCGCGATCACCGTCATCGCTGCGCATCCCTATTGTCCGCAGCTGCATCCGTTGACCGACACCCTGCAGGACCCAGCAATGGACGACATCACGCGGGCATCAGCTGCGTTGGCGCTTGGTGTCATCGCGCGCGACTTCCCGTGTACGTTTCCCTCCGGGTCTTGTCCGCAGCCGCACGACCCGATTCCGCAGTGGTCCAAGAAGGCGCTGCGCGACTGCGCCGTCTCCTACCCGATGATGGTGAGACGCGGTTGTGTTGAAGCGCTTGGGTATGTGCATGGGACGGATGAGAGCTTCTTGGCAACCATTCGCGACTCCGGCACGCAGGACGGGCTGGTGCGTGTCTTCGCCGGACGAGCGCTGACACGCCTCACAGGGACGAAGCAGGTGAGCGCCGATAGCTTGCAGTCCGTCATGGCCGACGCCAAGAAGGTTGCGCACCAGTGAGGACACGGATCCCAGTTCTACCGTTGGTGCTGGCTTCGATCGTCGGATGCAACGGCAACTGCAGCCAGAACGCTGTGTTCGTTGCCGAGCAAGCAAAACGGCTCGGCCCCACGATCGATACTATCGAGGCTTACTCCGATCTCAACGGCGATGGCGAGCTCACGGACGGCACGAACATGTCGTTCGTCGACGAGCGCGGATTCGTGATCGATCCGCGAGCTGGCGTTCGCAAGGCGCTTCGCATCCGCTTCATGCTGCCGGAGTCGCGCCAGTTGTTGCTGCTGCCACCTCCGTGCCTCGTTGATCCACTCGATCCCAACTCGACGTGCCCGCCCAGCTTCTTGACGTTCTCAAGCCTGTTTGACCCGTGCCCCAACCCCGACTCACCTGACTGCCATCCTTGGGTCAGCGACGTCTACTTCAACGACGATCCCACCGATCACGAAACGGCAGGCACGACGCAAGACGTCACCTACGTCTTGTACGACGATCTGGTTACGCCCTTCCTGTCGACGACACCGATGCCGGTGAAGGTCGACATCGGGCTTGATCAGCTTGATCCTACGAACGAGCCCGCGGAGTTCGTGTTCGTGCTGGCTCGGCAGACGCTGTCACCGGTCCCTCCGCGAATCGTTTCGATGTCTCCGTCCCCCTTTCCGCCGCTACCGGGGTGGGGGCGGCCTATCAACGCGCAGGACTTCGCAGGACGGCAACTCGCGGATGTTCTCGCGCTCGTCGACCAGAACGAAATGGGAACCGGCGCGAACCTCTTTCAGCGTGTCGCGCCCCACAACGGCATCGATATGAGGTTCGACGCGCCAATCGAGAACGTCGTCGTGTCGATCGCGTTGCGGCCAAGCGTCCCAGAGATAACTCCCCCCTTTGGGATCGAGCTTGGAGCCTCGACGATCGCGTTTCTAACCCCCTTTCAAGAGGCGACGTCGGACACAGCCGTGGGAATGGCCCCGGATCAGGTCTACACGGTGAAGGTTCTATCGTCATCGGACGTCGCATTCGCACCTGTGCTTCGTGGAACGGAGAGCGATATCGGCCGCTTCTTGATGCCCGACTTCGACGATGATCGCTACCAGTTCCTTAGAGGGGCCGGGTACACGGATTACCAACTCGCGAACAGCGTCAAGTTTACATTTCGGACTGGACCCTTTCGAATCACGCAACCGGTTCACCATGGCGGTACGAACGCGACGACAGCTCCGAACGGCATGTTTACTGCGCAGCTGCAGTTCGCGCGGCCATCGGATCCGTTGCCCTCGCCGACAACTGTGACGATAACAATCTCGCCGCACGGCTTGGCAACGACCACATCCTCGTTGGGCTTTCCATCCGGTAGTGCAGACACGATCCAGCAGGATGGCTTCGTTCGGTCGAACGGGGTCACGACGCATGCAGTGCCGATCCAACTTCCGGCCGAACCATTCGACGATGTTGTTGATATCGACATGGCCGTCTTCAGCGGACCGACGCTCGCGGATCTCGTCGGACACGACAAGATTCAGATCCACCACGACAATATTGTTCCAACGATCGACAACAATGTTTCGGTCACGAACACGTACACGGATGGTGCTCTCGATCAGGTCTGCTTGACCTCAGATTGCGATGTCGCTTCGTTCGACGTGTCTACCGCCGAGTCACCGCGATGCCGTATTCCGTTCAATCAGTGCGCAGCGGGAAGCGTGTGTGTCGCAGGTACGTGTGCGAGCGTGATTTCGCGGAGCCAAGCGACATCGGTCAGCACGTGTAGCAACGGTCGCGCTCAGTATTGTTTCAGCGATGTGTCGCTTGGTCTGGCGAGCAATGTTGTTGAAGGCCCGCTCGACGTAACGTTTCGCGCGATCGATGACCAAGGAAACGTCTCTGATCCGGTAACTGTTCACACCGAGCCGACATGCCGGGACTTCGGAAAGTTTGTCGCTGCAGATGGACGTCGGTCTGCGATCGTAACCGCCGATGATGGGACACCGTTGGTTGCCTGGACCAGCGACACAGCATTGCGTTACGCGGAGCCCGAAGCGCCCCCGAGCGCGAACACAGGACGATGGTCACGTCATGCGCAGACGGTCGCGCAGCTGGGCGCTGGGGAGACCTTTGGGCTAGGAATCGATTTAGCGCTGGATCCAGTGACTCGACGCCCTGTCGTCTGCTTCGTGCAGGGTGCAGCCGCAGCGACTGACGTCGACGCGGTCGGCACGCTCCACGTGTTGGAACAAGATCCGACCGGAGCGTGGGCAGAGCTGAGTGCTAGACCCGGCGTTCAGCCGTTGGGGTGTTCGCTATCGAGTCTAGGGAACTCTATTCTCGTCGGGTGGATCGAGCAGCAACGTCCGCGTTGGGGCTTCGGGGACTCGCTCACGATTGATCATGCGCCTCTGCCGCTTCCAAACGCGGCGTTCCCCGGCGCGCAACTCCAGTACTGGGACCTCGATGTCGTCGGCTTCAACGATCGCATCTGGTTCACGTACCGCTCGCAGAACGCGCAGCTCGCTGATACTCCGGGCGCCCCAGGCAGCATCTTCATCGGCTCTACTGATTCGGGGGGGCAGGCGCCCGTCGTGCAGGTTGTCTGTCCGCCGTTCCGCAAATGCCCGGGCATCGGACAGTCTTACGGCACCGGCAATCCCTTGACCGAGGGATGGGCGCCTCGAATCGTCGTTGACGATCAAGGAGTCGGCGTCGCCTATGTGTCGGTGGAAGACGACGGAAACTTTTCGTTCGAGCACCATCGAGCGCTGGAGGTTCTTGCGGGCGGGGTTCCAGTAGGGAATCAACCGGTGACGTTCACCGCGTACCATCACGAAGAGGCGGCGCCTGCGCTCGGTGGCTACACTGGTGATGGCGTCTCGCCCGCGGGCATCATCGAAACGCCGTTTAGCCGGCCGGCGCTCGTCCGAGACGTCGACGGGCCGATCTTGCTCGCGTCGTGGGCACGCAACACGACGCAGTCGCTTCCTGGCAACGAGGACGTCGCCGTTTTGCACTACAATCCGCTAGACGACTCCTCATTCGTTGTCGTCGTCGATCGTCGCGTCTCGAACGATGACGCCGCACACTCGGAGGCCGTGCCGGTGCACGTGAGCCGCGGGCCGCATGGGTACCAGCTCGTCTATCGAAACCCCGCGACGGGCATGCTCGAGTTTGCGGCGGAACAAGAGACTCTGCCGCAGAGCGGACCGGCCGGTCGGTTCGCCTGCGGTCGCGCGTGGAGCAGTTCGGTGCTGTCTGAGGATGAGTTGAACCTCAAGTACGCCATCCCGAACCAGCTGTGGGCACCGAGTTGTGCTGGCACGTCGCCCTCGCTGAGCCTGACGCGCCCGTTCGTCTTCGGAGGCGAGACACTGGCGAGGCCTAACAGCACGGTAATCGACGACATCGTTACAACAAGCACCGCCTCCGTCGACAAGCACATGGTATTGCGGAACGGACGCGTGCCCCTGAAAGAGCAGTTGCGCGTGTGCCGCCCGCTTAACGCTAACGGCGAAATCGATGATCAGGTCTGCGATCCGCTGAAGACCCTAAATGGCACTGTTACGCCACCGCCGACGAACACCTGCGGCGCTCAAGGCGCGCACTGCATCCAAGGTGAAGACTGCTGCTCTGGTGTGTGCCGAATCGGCGGCCGATGCGCAGGGTCACCAGGATCTTCGACGACGTGTCCCGCGGTCAGTCCTGGCGATACCACGCGAGGAGACATGGATTGGATCCTGAGTCCCGACGCGCAAACGTGTTCACGTTGCACACCCGGTAGCACGCCACATCCATGCCTGAA
>JAFAOG010000306.1 GCA_019237945.1 Deltaproteobacteria bacterium
GCGCCCGGAGTCGGCACGCTTGTCTTCTGCTCGAGCCACATCTGGGCGCACGTCGTCGGGTCGTAGCCGGTGACCGCGTTGATCGTGTCGAGCATCTCTTGCATCGTGCCGGTGCGGCCGCCGTGCGCGGCGAAGAACGTCGCGAGCGCGGTGTCGACCTTGTCGGCGCCCACCTTGTCGGCGACCGCCTTGTAGAAGAACGCGCCGCGCATGTAGGGCGCCTGCGAGAACAGGTTGTCCTTGATCACGTCGACGACGCCGCACGACTGCGGCCAGACCGGGTCGAGCGCGGACACCTGGTTGAGCTGGTTCTGGTAGCCCTGCCAGACGGTCGCGCCGACCGAGGGGGCGACGACATCGAGTGCGCGCGCCGCGAGGTAGCTGACCGTGCCTTCGCTGAGCACGAAGTCCTCCCAGCACTGGATGCGGATGCCGTCGCCGAACCAGCCGTGCGCGGCCTCGTGGACGTTCGTCTCCTCGTCGCCGATCGCCGCGCTCGCGATGTGCGAGAACGGGTGGTGCTCCATGCCGCCGAACGCGCCGCGCGGCCACGCGACGCTGACGCTGCCGTAGTGGTTGCCGAACCGGTACGCGCCGAGCGTCTTCTCCATCCAGTCGAATGCGCCGACCAGGTGCTGCGTGCCCGTCGTCGCCGCCGCCTGCTCGCCGCTGCGGTACCACACGGTGATCAGCGTGCCCGCGGTCGTCGTACCGAGGTCGAGCTGCGTGTACGCGTCGATCGACCACGCGACCTGGTAGCTGGGCGCGTCGCTGGGAATCGCGGCCGGGAAGACCGCCATCTTGCCGTCGGCGACGCCGGTGACGGCGACCGTGAACGGCGTGCCGTCACTCGGCTGCGAGTGACACGGGAACATGTTGCCGCAGTAGTACGGCCAGATCAGCGTGTAGCCGCTGGCCGAGATGCCGGTGAACCCCTCGTGGAAATTCCAGTGGTACGTGAACGTCACGTCGAGCGCGTCCCCCGACGCCGGCAGCCCGAGGTCCATCTTCGACATCGCGGTCGCGTTCGGCAGCGCGGCGCCCATCCACGTCACGCTGTCGAACGCGAGGTCGCCGACCTCGACGGTGGCACCGGGCGACTCGCTCGGCGCGAACGTGATCACCGCGGTCGCGGTCTTCGCCGCCACGTCGAACGTCAGCTGCGTGTTCGTGATCTCGCGCTTGCCGTTCGCGGTCGGCTGCACCGGGCCGGCGGCATCGGGCATCGACGAGCCGCCGCCGCCGCCGCAGGCGACGAGGCCAAGGAACACGAGACAGGCGCGCATGGCGGGCGAACATGCCCGCGCGCGGCCCGCGCAGCAAGCGAAACGTGCGAACGACCCAGACGCGGTACGTGCTGCGGCCTCACGCAGTTGGCGCTTGCGTGTGGTGTGCCCCGGGAAGATGCCGTTATTACGTTGTACTGACGGACTTTCCCGGGGGATGGCGGGGGTACGGACTCCGCGTGCGCGGCACACGGCCTGCTACGCTTCGCGTGTGGCGTTACAGGTCGTGCTGTGGTTCGTCTTCGCGGTTGGCCTGCTGCTGATCGCCGCGAACTGGATGTGCCTGATCCAAAGTCACGTGCAGAAGAAGCACATCTCGATGGTGCCGCCGCTCGGCGCGGTGCTCGCGTGGGCCGCGAGTAGCGGGTTGCCAATCGGCTGGAAGCTCGGCGCGCTCGCGCTGGTGCTCGACCCGGCGTGCGGCCTGCTGCTTGTCGGAGCCGCCGTTGTTGGCGTGCTCCGCTGGTTTCGGCGACGCTCGATCGGCTAGGCCGCCCTCATGGCTGCACCCGCCCCCGGAGGCGTCGGTCATACTGGAGGCGTGCGCTGGTACGTCATCGGGCTAGCGCTCGTTGCCGGATGCGGTCGGTTCGGCTTTGCGACGCGCATCGACGATGGCGGCCACGATGGCCTTGCCGATGATGCGGGCGACGCGAGCCCCGCAGCCGATGCCGGCATCTGTCACGCGGGTGCGTGGGGCACGCCGGCCGCGATCGCCGGCACCGTCACTGGCTCCGAGAAGGCGGATCCGTCGATCAGCACCGACGAGCTGGAGCTGTTCTTCGACAGCAACCGCGCCGGGGGGCAGGCGCGCGCGATCTGGCGGGCGACGCGACCGACGCGCGCGGATGCGTTCAGCGTCGTCGGCCTCGTGCCTGCCGTCGACTCGGCGATGGACGACACCGATAGCGACATCACGCCCGACGGGCTGACGCTGTACTTCCGGTCGAATCGCTCCGGCAAGAACACGATCTACGTCGCGACGCGCGTCACGACCAGCGATGCGTTCGTGTTCCAGGGCCTGTTGCCGTTCAGCGATCCGGCGTCGACCGCGCGCAGCGGGCCCAGCGTCACCGGCGACGAGCTGACGATGTTCTACACGCGCAACGACATCGACGTCGCGACGGCGACGCGGCCGGATCGCGCGTCGACCTTCACGTTCGTGCGCCAGCTGACGGAGGTCAACGTGCCGGCGAGCGACGGCGATCCGTCGACGACGCCTGACGGGCTCGAGCTGTTCTTCAGCTCGTATCGCAACGGGCCGGCGGCGATCTTCACGGCCTCGCGCGCGACGGCGGCAGATCCGTTCAGCGCGCCCGTGGAGATGCCGGAGCTGCTCGGGCCGGGGTCCGCCGCGGGTACGCCCGACATCTCGAGCGACGGGCGCACGCTGTACTACTTCGTCGATGTCGGCGGGCAGCTCGACCTGTACACGTCGAGCCGCAGCTGTCCCTAGTAGCGCTTGATCGACGGATCGACTTCCTGCGACCAGGCGTCGATGCCGCCCTTGAGGTTGTAGATCGTCTTGAAGCCGGCCTTGAGGAAGTGCTCGGCGGCGGCGCGGCTGCGGCCGCCGTGGTGGCAGTGGAAGGCGAGCGCGGTATCGCGGGGGAGCTTGTCGATCGCGGCCATCGCCGCGTCGTCGAGCAGCGTCGTGTTCGGGAGGACGGCGATGTCGCGCTCGCGCGGCTGGCGAACGTCGTAGAGGTGGGTGACCTTGCCGCTGTCGAGGAGCTGCTTGAGCTCCTTGGGGCCGATCTCGCGGACGGCGGCGGGGCGGTTCGGGTTGTCGATCTTGAAGCCGGCGCCCGACGCGTCCTCGACGAAGTCGATCTGGACGCCCGTGGCGCGTGCGGCGGAGGCGCGATCGAGCTGGAGCGTGATGCCGTTCTGCTCGATCGTGACGTGGGTGGCTTCCTTGGCGCCGATGTCGAGCTGGTGCTCCCACGACGGCGTGATCGTCAGGTGGATGACGTCGCCCGGGCTGCCGTCGGTCAGCGCGGCCTTGAGCTCGGCCGCGGCGCGCGCGGTGACGGTGAGCGACGGGACCTTGGCCGGCGCGACCAGGTCGCCCAGCTTCTTCTCGAGCTCACCGCCCTCGAACATCTGGCGGACGATGTCGGCGCCGCCGACGAACTCGCCCTTGATGAACAGCTGCGGGAACGTCGGCCAGTCGGAGTAGTCCTTCATGCCTCCCCGGATATCCGGGTCACTGAGGACGTTGACCGTGGTGTACTTGGGGATCAAGGTGTTGAGGATGTTCACGACCGACGCCGAGAACCCGCACTGCGGGAAGGACCGCGTCCCCTTCATGAACAGGACAACGGAGTCGGACGAGACGAGCTGGTCGATCTTCTGCTTGAGACCCGGGTCGAGCGCCATGGGTGGGCTATTAGCATGAAAGGCGTCTCGGTGAGCGTCGTAGGCTCGATCGACGAGGTCGAGCGGAGCGCCTGGGACGGGTTGGACCACGGGCCGAGCCCGTTTCTGAGGTGGGGCTTTCTCAAGGCGCTCGAGGAGAGCGGGTCGATCGGCAAGCGGACCGGCTGGGCGCCCGTGTACCTGGTCGCCGAGCGGGCGGGGCGGGTCGAGGGCGCGGTCGCCGCGTTCGTCAAGACGCACAGCTACGGCGAGTACATCTTCGACTGGGGGTGGGCGAGCGCGGCCCAGCGCGCGGGGATTCGCTACTACCCCAAGCTCGTCATCGCGGCGCCCGCGACTCCCGCGACCGGCACGCGGATGCTGCTCGCGCCCGGCGCGGCGCCGGAGATCGGCAAGGCGCTGCTCGGCGCGGTGCGCGAGGTGGCCGACCAGACCGATTGCTCGTCGATCCACTGGCTGTTCTGCACGGCCGAGGAGCAGGCGCGGCTCGCGGCGGCCGGGTACTTCGCGCGCGCGACGTTCCAGTTCCACTGGCACAACCGCGGCTACGCGACGTTCGATGACTTTCTCGGGGCGCTCAAGAGCCGCAAGCGCAAACAGCTGCGCAAGGAGCGGGCAAAGGCGCGCGCTGCGATCGAGCGCCTGACGTGGGTCGAGGCGCCGACGCAGGACCAGCTCGACGATCTCGATCGGTTCTACCGGATCACGACCGACAGCCACGGCGGGCGCGACTACCTGCGGCCCGGGTTCTTTCACGCGCTCGCGAAGCACCTGCCCGAGGCGATGCGGATGGTCGAGGTCGTGGCCGGCGGGCGGCGCGTGGCGGGCGCGCTGTTCCTCGAGACCGCGCAGGCGCTGTACGGCCGCTACTGGGGCGCCGACACGCACATCGATCTGCTGCACTTCGAGACCGCGTACTATGCGGGCATCGAGCGCGCGATCGAGAAGAAGCTGCCGCTGTTCGAGGCGGGCGCGCAGGGCGAGCACAAGCTGCTGCGCGGCTTCGAGCCGAGCCCGACGTACTCGGCGCACTGGATCCGGCATGCCGGTCTCGCGGCCGCGATCCAGGAGTACTGCGCGCACGAGGCGGCGCAGATGGAGGCGGAGCTCGCGGAGATGGCGAAGTACGGCCCGTATCGCAGCGCAGACGGCAATGACGACGAGTAGGATGCGCGCATGGCCGACAACGACTCCCGCGCCGGCGCGCGCTACGCGACGCCCGAGATCCTGACGTACACGCAGAAGATCCACGCGGCGCACGATGCGGCGCTCGCGCAGGCATTCGCGGTGCCCGACGGCATCCCCGCGATCCAGGTCGGGCCAAGCGAGGGGCGCCTCTTGTATCTGCTGATGAAGCTCGTCGGCGCGAAGAAGGTCGTCGAGGTCGGCACGCTCGTCGGCTACTCGGCGATCCAGATGGGGCGCGCGCTGCCGGCCGACGGCCACGTGTGGTCGATCGAGTTCGAGCAGAAGCATGCCGACGTTGCGCGCAAGAACATCGCGGCGGCCGGGCTTGCCGAGCGCGTCACCGTGCACGTCGGTGCCGGGCGCGACGTCTTGCCGACGCTCGACAAGCACGGCCCGTTCGACGCGGTGTTCATCGACGCCGACAAGATCAACTACGATCACTACGGCCGGTGGGCCGTCGAGCACGTGCGCAAGGGCGGGTTGATCCTCGGCGACAACGCGTACCTGTTCGGCGAGCTGCTCGAGGACAGCGATCGCGGGCGCGCGATGCGGTCGTTTCACGAGCAGATCGCGGCCGCGTGCGAATCCGTGTGCGCGCCGACACCCGATGGCTTGGTCATCGGGATCAAGAAGTGATACCAACGCGAGCGGTGGCTCGCGGTGCGCTCGTCCTGACCGTCCTCGTTGCATGCGGTGGGTCGCCGCCGCCCGCGAAGCCGCTCGTCGTGCCGCCGCCCGCGCCGGTGACGCAGGAGCCCGGGCCCGAGGCGAAGAAGGCGGCCGAGGCGATCTCTCGCGCGTACGAGCTGCTGACGCAGGAGAGCGCGGTGCCCGGCGATCCGGTCGCCCTGCGCGAGGCCGCGATCGATGCGCTGGCGCCGAAGGGCTGGAAGGCGAGGCCGATCGCGTGGACGAACGATGCCGGCAAGGACGTCGACGTGCTCAAGGGCGCGGTCGGCACGCTGGCGCTGCGCGGCGAGCTGCCGCCCGATGCGGTGCTGCGTGCGGCGCGCGCGATGACGATGGCGATCGGTGACACGCAGACGTTCGCGCTCTCGAAGCCGAACGTCCAGGCGCTGTTCGCGATGGTCGCGGGCGTCGCCGTCGTCGAGCCGGGCATCTGGAGTCACAAGCTCGACGACGGGCGGTGGGCGGTCAGCGACGTGCTGCCGGGCAGCGCGGCCGCGAGCATCGGCATCCAGCGCGGCGACATCCTCGTCAGCGTCGACGGCTCGCCGATCGTGCACGGCTGGGTCGACCTGCTGCCGTGGATCGGCGTGGCGCCGGGCACGAAGCTCGAGCTCGTCGTCGAGCGCGCCGGCAAGAACCAGACGTTCGTGCTGCAGCTGCAGCCGGTGACGTCGCCGATCGTCGAGAGCAAGCTGCTCGCCGGCGGCATCGGCTACCTCCGCGTGTGGGCGTGCACGCATGCCGATGTGGATGCGCGCGATGCAGGCAAGCTCGTCGCGGCCGCGCTGACGACGCTCGACAAGCGCAAGGCGACGAAGCTCGTGCTCGACCTGCGCGGCAATCCCGGCGGCTATCCGTTCGACGTCGCGTCGCTGTTCGTCGAGGACGATCCGCTGATGGTCGCCGTCGCGGGCGGCGCTGATCAGCCGGTCGCACGCACGAAGATCGCGGCGTGGAAGACGAAGCGGCCGATCGTCGTGATCGTCGACGAGCAGACGGCATCGGGCGCCGAGATGATCGCGTTCGCGCTCAAGGACGATGCAGGCGCGACGATCGTCGGGCGACCGACGGCGGGCGGGCTGTCGTTTCCGACGACCGAGAAGCTGTCGGGTGACGTCACGCTGTCGTATCCGCTGTCGCGCGTCGGCAGCGCGAAGACGAAGCAGCCGCTCGACGGCAACCGGCTCGTCCCCGACGTCGCGGCGCAAAATCCAAGCGCCGAGGACTACGCGGCCGGGCGCGATCCGCAGCTCGACGCCGCACTGCAGGCGCTCAAGGCAGCGCGCTGAGCAGGCCGATCAGCGCCGCCATCGCGATCGCGAGCGCCGCCCATACCGGCGAGAACGGCGGGCAGGGGAGCAGCGCGGGCCGGCCGAGCACGTCGATCGGCAGCCGGATCATCGCGAGCGCGCGGTCGCTGGCCGCCTGGGCTTCGGCCTGCGCCTGAGCTTCGGCCGCAACGGCCTCCTGGATCGCCGCCGTCGGGATCGCGGGATGCGAGCCGCGCGCGAGGCGGCGGCGCGTTTCCGGGGCGGAGACCGGCGCGATCTGCGCGAGCCGGTCACGCAGCACGCGTTCGACCTCGTCGAGCGACGGGCGCTCGGCGGGATTCTTCGCGAGCATCGACACGAGCAGCGCGTCGAGGTCGGCGGGGATCGTCGGCCACGCCTCGCGCGGGTGCGGCGGCTCGGCCCGCAGGTGCAGCTTGATCAGCTCGACGTCGGTGCGCGCCGCGAACGGCGGGCGGCGGCAGAGCAGGTGGTACGCGAGGACGGCGAGCGAGTAGATGTCGGCGGCCGGCGTCAGCGCGTCACCGCGGATCTGCTCCGGCGCGACGTACGTCAGCGTGCCGGCGATCAGGCCGCGGAACGGATCCTCCTCGCCCTGGACGAAGGCGACGCCCCAGTCGAGCAGCTTGACGCGGCGGCCACCGGCGAACGTGTCGGCGCAGATGTAGACGTTGTCGAGCTTGAGGTCGCGGTGGACGACGCCGGCCGCGTGGGCGGCGCGCAGCACATCGCAGAGCTCGATCAGGATCTCGAACGCCTCGGCGCGCGAGACGAAGCCCTGATCGAGCCGGTAGCCGAGCGACATGCCCTCGAGCTTCTCCATCACGAGGTACGGGCGGCCGCCGATGCTGCCGGTCGCGAACACGTCGATCACCGCCGGGTGGTCGATGCGGTGGACGATCCGCGCCTCGCGCAGGAATGTACGGGGGTTGTAGGAGTCGGTGAGGATACTGCGGTGCGCGATCTTGATCGCGGCGCGCTTGCCGAACTTGCCGTGCGTGACCGCGTGCACGCTGGCCATGCCGCCGCGACCGAGCTCGCCGTCAACTCGCCAGGAGCTGACCTTGGTGCCGACGGGAAGGGCGTCCTGCATGATGTCCGGCTGTCTTGCATCCCGCGTACCGGGCTTTCAGCCGAACTCCGACAGCCGATTACTCGAACTTCGCGACGACCTTGACGTCGGCGTTGGGCGTGAGCGCACAGGTGGGCTGAGAACCCGAGCACGCCATCATCCACATCTGGAACATCTTGTTCGGCTTGGTCTCCATCGCGGTCAGCTGGAGCGGCTGTCCCTGCGGAACCTGGAACATGCACGTCTCCATCGGGCACGAGCCGATGCTGCCGACGGTGACGCTGCCGTTGCCCATGACCTGGACCGTCAGCGTCACGTCGTGCGCGGCGGGCGCGTCGGTGGTCGCAGGCGCGGCGTCGGCGACCGAGCAGTGGCCCGCGACATCCGGCGCGGCGCAGTAGTGATCGGCGCCGCATACCTGGCCGCCGATGCAGTCCTTCGCGGCGCTGCACGACACCGTGCAGTCGCGCTCGGCCGGCGAGTAGCACCCGGCAAGCGCCAGGAGAAGCCATGCGCGCTTCATCAGTCGCCTCCTCCGCCACCGTGGCCGCCGTGCACGAAGCGACCGGTGACGTTCGTGGGCGTCGTCGGCACGACCGTGCACGTCGGCACGAACGTGCCCATGCACGGGCCCTGCGTCCAGCCGGCGAACGCATGGTTGCCGTTGGCCTGCGCCTGGATCGCGATCGGCACGCCGTACGCGACCTGGTAGGTGCAGTCATCCGAGCAGCTGTGCGTGCCCGCGGTCAGCGTGCCGCCGCCACCGTCGACATGAAGGTGCAGCGAGACCGGCGCCGGTGCGTCGATCGGCGGGTGCGCGGCGTCGACAGCGCGCGGTGCATCGATCGGCGATTTGGGCGCGTCGATCACGGCCGCGGCCGAGTCGGCGCTGGCGTCCTGCGTCGCTGTCGTCATCCCCGAGCACGAGACGTCCTTCCCGGCACACAGGTGCGATGCGCTGCAGACCTGCGCGCCGGCGCAATCCGCGCTCGACTCGCACGACACGGTGCAATCGCGCAGCTCCGGCTGATAGCAGCCGGCAAGTAAGGAAATCCCGACGACGACGCGCGCTAGAACTGCCATGACAGACTGACCTGGGCCCCGTTCGCGTGCGGCGTGACTGCGACGTGTTGCAGCTGTTCGTGGCGATCGCCGACGACGTAGAGGATGCCGGCGCCGACCACCGCGAGCCCGCCGCCGATGCCGAGCACCTCGGCGAGCGTGGCGCTGCGCTGGCCGCGCGCGTCCGCGGCGGCGACGTCGGAGCCCTTGCCGCCGTGCTTGTAGAGGTCGCTGACCTTGTTGGAGGCGTCCATCGAGTCGATCGCGAAGTACGCGGCGCCCGCGAGCGCGACACCGCCACCGATGCCGACCCAGACCGCGGTTCGCTTCATGCGGTTCTCCGGCGCGGGCTCGTCGACCGGCGTCGCGGGCTGCTGCTCGGCGGCCTTCGGCGCGATGGTGACCGTCTTGATCGTCGCGAGCGCGAGCCCGCCGTGACCGCACTTCTCGACGCTCGACAGGTGCTGCTCGGCCAGCGCGCGCGCCTGATCGTTCGGGTTCGTGTCGAGGTAGCGGCGATACATCCACGCCGCGTCGTCGCAGTCGCCGGCGAGCCGGTATGCCTGCGCGATGTTGAACAGCAGGCCCGGGCTCGGCGCGAGCACGTAGGCTTCCTTGAACGCGGCGACTGCCTTCATGTACTCGCCGGCGTCGTGATACGCGCGGCCCTGGTCGGCGAGCTCGCGAGCGCGCTGCGGGATGCGCTCGGGCAAACTCGTATCGTCCGCGTACGCGCGCGCTCCGCTGCTTGCGGCGACGAGCGCCGCGACGATCAGAGCCAGCCGCGTCACTAGTACGGCTCGATGGTGCCGTCGGGATCGAGGGGAAGGCTGGGCCGGTGCGGCGTGACCGGGGCCTTGCGCGACGCGTGGTGCATCGCGGGGGTACGGCTTGCGCTGTGCGACGCGACGGGCGTGACGGTGGGCACCGTCGTCGCCGCGGCGGCCGGCGGGTCCATCTCGATCTGCTTCGCGTCGACCGATGCCGTCGCCGGCGGCGGCGGCGCGAGCGTGGGCGTCGGGACGTGCTCGGGGGCCGTCGTGTCGACGATCGCGGCGGCCTCCACGCGAGGCGGCACGGTCGCGGCATCGCTCTCGGCATCGCGAGTGATCAGGAACATCGTCACGCTGGCGGCCACGGCGAGCGCGCCGATCACGAACTGCCACGGCCGGCGGCGCTCGAACGACGCGGGGGCGGTCGGCGCGAGCGCGCTGAAGTGGTGCGAGATGCGCTGCGGAACCTCGGGGGCCGCGGTCGCGCCCATCGGCTGGCTGCGGCGGCGCGTCAGCTCGTCGCGAACCAGCTCGAGCGTGTGGGCGACCGTCAGCATCGTCGGGCGCGCATCCGGGTCCTTCGCGAGCATCGCGAGGATCAGGTGCTCGAGGCTGCGCGGGATATCCGGCCACAGCTCGCTCGGCGGCGGCGGCGTCGCGCGCAGGTGCATCGCCATGATCTCGGCGCTGGTCTCGGCCTCGAACGGCAGCTGCTCGAGGAACAGCTCGTACGCCATCACACCGAGCGAGTACACGTCGGTCTGGGCGGAGACGGCCGCGCCGCGCGCCTGCTCGGGCGAGAGGTACTGCGGCGTGCCGACGAGCTGGCCTTCGATCGTGTGGCGAACGTCGGCCGTGATGACCTTCGCGATGCCCCAGTCGAGCAGCTTGACCTTCGGGTTCGACGGATCGTCCGGGTTGTCGATCAGGAAGATGTTGTCGAGCTTGAGGTCGCGGTGAACGACGCCCGCCGCGTGCGCCGCGATCAGTGCATCGCAAACTTGCAGCAGGATCGCGATCACCTGGTTCGGCAGGATCTTGCCCTCATCGGCGCGGACCGCGAGCGGCACGCCTTCGAGGCGCTCCATCACGATGTACGGGCGGCCGTCATCGGGCAGGGTGCCGGTCTCGAAGATGTCGACGATGTTGGGGTGACCGACCTGATTGACGACGCGCGCCTCGATCAGCATGCGCTCCGCGCTCGCGGTGGTGACGAGCCGGCGGTGCATGATCTTGAGGGCGGCGCGCTTGCCGATCTCCTCGTGGATCACGCCGTAGACGCAGCCCATGCCGCCGCGGCCGAGCTCGCGCTCGACGATCCACGGTCCGGCCTTCGTGCCGGGCGGGAGTGCGTCGGCGTCGGTCGCTGCTTCCGTGAGGGCGCCTAGCTGCGCCTGCACGCCCGCGGTGGAGACCAACGTCTGCATGACGAGACGCGGATGTGCAGCGGTTGTGCCGCTTCTAAGTATGCATCGGACGCCAGGTTCCTGCGTAACCTCGTAGCGCGCGGGCCCGCCGTGGCACCCACGCACGGCCCGTCGGGTGAGACACTCTCATACGCATGGCACTGGTCACGCGAACCGATCTCGAGTCAGCGCTCGCCGAGGTCGCGGCAGGTGTACGAAATGGTGCCGAAGGAATTCTCGGTCCGGCGTCGGCCGCGTGGCAGCTCGGTGGCGATCTCGCGGTGTTTCTCGGCGGCGGTCGCGCGGCGCTGCTCCAGCTCGCGCACCCGATGGTCGCGTACGCGGTCGATCACCACTCGGCGACGCGCAGCGATATTGTCGGCCGCTTCCAGCGCACGTTCCGGAACGTGTTCGCGATGGTGTTCGGCGATCTCGACGCCGCGCTGTTCGCCGCGCGCCGCGTTCACCAGATCCACACGCGGATCACGGGGACGATCCCGATCGACGTCGGAGTGTGGAAAGCGGGCACGCCGTATCACGCGAACGATGCGGACGCGCTTCGCTGGGTCCACGCGACACTCACCGACACGACGATCGCGGTGCGCGAACGGCTCGACGGTCCGCTGCCGGTCGCGCTCAAGGACACCTACACGATCGAGATGAACCGCTTCGCGCGACTGTTCGGGATCCCCCATGCGCTGTTGCCGCACAGCTGGGCCGATCACGTCACCTATATGGAGCGCACCGTGCCGACGCTCGCGGTCGCGCCGGTCGCGCGCGAGATGGCGGCATTCCTGATCGGTCGTGCATCACCTGCACAGCCGGCGCTCGGTCGGGTCGCGGAGGCGATGACGGTCGATCTGCTGCCATCCCGGCTCGCCACCGAGCTCGGGCTGCGCCGCTCGCGCGGCACGGCGGCGCTCGTCAGCGCGGTGGTCCGGACGATGTCGCCGCTGTACCGGCAGCTGCCGCGTCCGCTCGTCGCGATCCCCGCGAAGTCGGCCGCGCTGCGCCGGATCGCCGGCCTACCGCCGAGCAAGCGGATCGCGTGGGCGGAGGAGCGGCTCTACGCGCTGTCGTCGCGCGTGACCGGCCTGTAGTCGGCAAAGGGCACCACGCGCTGACCCGGAAGCAGTGCTCTTTTGCCGAAAGAAGCGGGAGGCTTTTTGGCGTCAGCGCGCGGTGCGATCGCGCATAGAGCACGCGTCGCGCCAACCGTGCGCGGATGATGATTCGCGCAGTTGCTCCCGCGCGCGCGCGTTCCACGCCGTACCCGGTCCGTATCAGCGGTACTGCCCGGAGAGCCCTCAGCGGTAACTGCCTGGATCAAGACCGAAGCGTTTGATCCAGCGCTGGATCTGCTTGCGGTCCTTGTCGAGCGCGCGCGCGACGGCCGACACGTTGCCTTGATGCTCGCGCAGCGCCGCGACGACCTGATCGCGGACCTTCTGATCGCTCTCGCTCAGCACGACCGGCCGCGGTGCGCCCGGCGGGCGACCGGACCGTACCGTATCCGGGAGGTGCTCCGCGCGCACCGGCTCCGTCCCCGCCAGCACCTGCGCCGTCGCGAGTGCTTGCTCGAGCTCGCGGACGTTGAGCGGCCACGGGTAGCGCAGCAGCAGGCGGGCGGCGTCGATGTCGAAGCCGGGATGCTCGGCCGGAAACAGCCGCGCGTGCAGCGCGCCGATCAGGACGCCGAGGTCGCACCGGCGATCGGCGAGCGGCGGCACCTGGATGCGAAAGCCGGCGAGGCGCGCGAACAGATCGTGCCGGAACAGCTGCTCGGCGACCATGTCATCGAGGTCGCGATGCGTCGCCGCGACGACGCGCAGATCGATCGGCACCGCCTTCGTGCCGCCGACCGGCATCACTTCCTTCTCCTGCAGCACGCGCAGCAGCGCCGCCTGCGAGCTCGCGGGCAAGTCGCCGATCTCGTCGAGGAACAGCGTCCCGCCGTCGGCCGCCTTCACGAGGCCCGGATGGTCGGCCTGCGCCCCCGAGAACGCGCCCTTCTTGTAGCCGAACAGCTCGCTCTCGACGAGGTTCTCCGGCAGCGCGCCGCAGTTCACGGGCACGAACGCACCGCCGCGCCCGCTGAGCTGGTGAATCGCGCGCGCGATCACTTCCTTGCCGGTCCCGCTCTCGCCCTCGATCAGCATCGGAATCTCGCTGCCCGCGATCTGCCGGATCCGATCGAGCTCGGCCTGCCACGCGGGCAGCAGCGTCACCAGGCCGGGCAACCCGCCATCGGCCGCGCGTTCGAGCAGCGCCGACGCGCCATCCTCGATCGGCATCCGCTCGAAGAAATAGAACAGCGTGTGCCCGAGCTCGATCAGCGAGCCATCCGTCAGCACTGCGCGCTTCGTCGAATGCCCATCGACGATCGTGCCGTTCTTGCTGTCCGTATCGACCAGCACCCAGCGACCGAAGCTCGGCTCGATCCGCGCGTGCTTGCTGCTCATCCACTTGTCGGGCACGCGGATCGTCAGCTCGGTCCCCGCCTTCTCGGCCCGCCGCTCGGGCCCGCGTCCCAGATGCACGACCGTCAGATCGTTGAGCCGATACCGTACCGATCCCGCCCGCGGCCGCGTGCACTCGAGCGCTAGCACCAGCACCGGCTCCGGACGCGGGCCGGTCCGAGGGCCCTTTCCGTCCGCATGGATGCTCAGCGTCGTACCGTGCGCGTCGCCCACTGGCCGCATCCTATCACCGCCCTGAACGGGTGGCTGTCAGACCCACCTCGTAGCCTGTGCTCGTGGGCGATCTCGTCTCTCTCCACCGTGGCCAGCTCGGCCAGCTCGGACCCCGCCGCGGCATGCGCCGCGCCACCAGTGCACTCGCCTGGTACGAGCGCGGCCTGAGCCTCGAGGCCACGGACCCCGCCGCCGCCCGCGCCGCCTACGAGCGCGCGCTCGCCGGCCGTCCCGACCTCGCGGACGCGCACAACAACCTCGGCCGCCTGCTGCACGATGCGGCAGACCTCGCCGGCGCCGAGCGCCACTATCGCGCCGCGCTCGCCGCGAACGATGCGGTCGCGCTCTATCACTTCAATCTCGGCGTCGTCCTCGAGGACCTCGGCCGCCCGGCGGATGCAATCGCCGCGTACGAGCGCGCGCTCGCCCTCGAGCCGCACC
>JAFAOG010000309.1 GCA_019237945.1 Deltaproteobacteria bacterium
CTGGCGCAGGTTCGGATCGGTACCGCCGCCGCCGCCACCACCACCGCCTCCGCCACCGCCGCCACCACCGCCGCCGCCGCCGGTGTCACTGCCGCCGCCGGGATTCGAGGGACTGCTCGAGCACGCCGCAGCGAGCGCGAGGAAACCAACCAGAAATGCTCTCATGATATCGAACCTCCGAGGCAGTCCTTCAGCAAGCCTCGGACCACGGCCGCGAATGTGCGCCGCTGCTACACGCGCGAGAGCACGCGCAAACTCGCCGCATTCGCCTTGGAAGAGAGCGCCGACGACACACGTCCCGGAAGCCCCAGCGAGCGCGCGTAGATCGCCGGTCTCGTCGAGGACCGCCCACGGGTCGACCGTCGGCAGCCCCACGATCACCGCGCCGGGGAGCACGTTCACCGCGCGCACACGACTCCGCCCTCGAACGTCGGTGCGGCGAGCACGTTCGACACACGCGCGCGCCGCAGCACGACGCCGAGATCCCGCGCACGCTATGCTCTACCCGTGCTGCGCTTCGGGGTCGCGCTTGCTGTCTGCGCGTGCGGGCGCGTCGACTTCGATTCGCGCGGCGATGGCGGCAGCTGCGCGGTGACGCTCTCCGACGCGCGCGTGAATCCGAGCTCGTACGTCGCGCTGGCGCCCTCCGCCGGCACGGCACCGTTCACCTACACGCTCGCAGGGCCGGGCGCGGTCCTCGGCGATGCGAAGTTCGTCGCACCGGCGTATCCGGCGACGACGACGGTGACCGCCCGCGACGCGCTCGGCTGCACGGCGACCGCGACGCTCACGACGGCGGGCGACGAGCTCTTCTATATCTCGGGCTTCTTCAACAACGCGCCGTCTCGCGAGACCTGGCGCAGCAGCGACGCGATCACCTGGACGCGCGCCGGAGACTTGCCCTTGGCGCGCGGCGATGCGGCGGCGGCCGTGTTCCACGACGCGATCTGGGTGATCGGCGGGGATCCGAACATGTCGACGATCGGCACGAACGACGTGTGGTCCTCGCGCGACGGCCTCACATGGGTCGCCGCGCCCGCGTTTCCGGTCGCCGTCACCGATACAGTCGCGATCGCGTTTCGCGACGAGCTGTGGCTGGTCGGCGGGCACGGCAACCCCGGCGCGGTGTGGTCGTCTCCCGATGGCCAGTCGTGGACGCAGCGGAGCACGCTGCCATTCCCCGCGCACGGCGGCGAGCTCGCGGTGGTCGGCGATCGCATGCTCTACATGGGCGGCCACGACGACACGACGTACTACCCGACCGTGTACGCGACGACCGATGGCGTGACGTGGACGAACATCGGCACGCTGCCGAGCAAGCGCGAGTTCCAGGCGACCGCCATGCACGACACGACGATCGTGTTCGCGGGCGGCATGGACGATGTGGGCTTCCTCGGCGACTCGTTTCGCTCGACCGACGGCGCGAGCTGGACGCCGGGCGGTGCGCTGCCGCAGGCGCGGTCGTACTCGCAGCTGCAATACTTCGGCGACCGCTTCTACCTGGTCGGCGGCGCCGATGGCGACGACGTGTACTCGAGCGCGGACGGCAGCACGTGGCGTATCGAAGCGACGGGCCTGAGCCACCCCCGCGATGCGGGCGCGCTCGTCCAGTTCACGCCGCACTAGGTGTAGTGTCAGCGGCGATGCGTCGTGCCGTGCTGCTCGCCTGCATCGTCGCCTGCGGCAAGCACGCGCCGCATGACGAGGCGCCGCCGCCGCTCGATCGCACGGCGATCTTTCCCCAGCTTGCCCCGGGCCGCGCGCTGCCGACCGGCCCCGTGCGCCGCGCGCAGCCCGGCCTCGACGGGCTCGTCGTGACGCTGGCCGCGCGCGGATCGGGCGCGCAGGCGAAGCTGTTGACCGAGGCCGATCTCGCAGCGGCGAACCTGCCGCTCGATGCCGCCTATGCGGCGGCGCTCGCGAACCTCGAGGACGCTGCGCAGCGCGGTGAGATCCCCGTGCACGCGGAGGTCGGCGCCGACGGCAAGCCCGTCGACATCGTGTGGGGGCATGACTGGCGCGCGGCGGCCTGCGTGCTGCTGCCCGGCGTCGCGCAGCAGGCGCACCAGCAGCTCGGGCCGACGATCTATGCAGTCGTGCCGAACCGCGATGCGCTCGTGCTGTTCGCGGATCCCGCGGTCGCGCAGAAGGCGCTGGCGGCGGAGCAGGGCGCGCCGAACAAGCTCAGCGAGCAGCTCTACAAGGTGCCCTAGATCATCTGCTGGTGCGCATCGCGCAGCTTCGCGAGCTCGGCCTGGCCGCGCGTGCGCGCCTGCGCGATCGACTCGCCCTGGGCCACGTCGACGCGGACCTCGTAGTAGCTCTTGAGCTTCGGCTCGGTGCCCGACGGGCGCATGATGATGCGGCGGCCGCCGGCGAGCTTGAACACGAGCACGTCGGAGGGCGGCAGTCCGCCTTCGCCCTTCGACAGGTCGACGACCTGGTCGATCGCCATGCCGGCGACCTGCTTCGGCGGGTCGGCGCGGAACCGCTTCATCGCGGCGCGGATCTCGGCGATGCCGTCGGAGCCGGGCTTGGTCAGCGAGACCTGCTCGGTGACGAACAGGCCGACGCGGCGGTAGATGTCATCGAGGTGCTCGAGGATCGAGCGGCGCTTCGCGAGGTTCCACGCGGTGAGCTCGGCGAAGATCACGCACGCGGAGACGCCGTCCTTGTCGCGGACGAGCGGGCCGACCGAGTAACCGAGCGCTTCCTCGTAGCCCATGACGAAGCGGCCGCCGGTCGACTTCTCGAAGTCCATCGCCGCGTTGCCGATCCACTTGAAGCCGGTCAGCGTCTCGCGATAGTCGGCGCCGGTCTGCTTCGCGAGGTACGACAGCAGCTGCGACGAGACGATCGTCGTCGCGACCATCCGCTTGTCCTTCGGTGACACCTCGAGCAGGTAGTCGGCAAGCAGCGCCCCGACCTGATCGCCCGTGAGCAGCTGGAAGCCGCGCTCGCCGGGGACGGCAACGCAGAGCCGATCGGCATCGGGGTCGTTCGCGAGCACGAGGTCGGCGTGGACCTTCGCCGCGAGGGCGAGCACGCGGTCCATCGCGCCCTTCTCCTCGGGATTCGGGAACGCGACGGTCGGGAAGTCGGGGTGGCCTTCGCGCTGCGACGGCTCGGTGTGAATGTTCGGGAAGCCGGCTAGCTTCATCGCCGGCTCGACCGACGGCGCGCCGACGCCGTGCAGCGGCGTGTACGCGATCACGAGCCGCGTGCCGTCGAGAGCCGGCTGCGCACGCAGCGCGACGACCGCCTCGAGGTAGCGATCGTGGAGCGACTCGTCGAGGTGGACGATATGCTTGTCGGCGATCGGCGGCATCGGCAGCTCGTCGCTGCGGCCGATCTTCGCGATCGCAGCGGCGATGCCGTGATCGTGCGGCGGGATGATCTGCGCGCCGTTGCCCCAGTAGACCTTGTAGCCGTTGTAGGCGGGCGGGTTGTGCGAGGCGGTGACCATGACGCCGGCCGCGGCGTTCGTCGCGGTGACGGCCCACGCGGTCGTCGGCGTCGGCCACGGCCGGGGCGCGAGCAGCGCCTTGATGCCGGCGCCGGCGAGCACGCGCGCGGTGTCCTCGGCGAACACGCGCGAGTTGTGGCGGGCGTCGTGACCGATCAGCACGCCGCGCTCGGCGACGTCGGGGACGTTCGCCTTGAGGTACGCGGCGAGGCCCGCGGTGACCTTGCGGACGAGCACGCGGTTCATCTTCTGCGGACCGGGCCCGAGGATGCCGCGCAGCCCGGCGGTGCCGAACTCGAGCTGGCCATCGAAGCTCTCGTGGAGCTCGCGCTGGGCCTTCGCGTCGCCCTTGTCGGCGCGCTCGATCAGCGAGCGGAGCTCGCCGGCGGTCTTCGGATCGGGGTCCTCGGAGAGCCAGGCCTCGGCGGCCTCGCGGAACGGCGGGTGCAGCGACATGCGCTGCGAATCTGCCCCAAGTGCGGCGGGAGCGGTAGTCAGGCGGCGGTTAGGTCGCCGACCCCTGCTTCTTCTTCATGCGCGCGATCAGGCCGTCGAAGCCTTCCTTGCCGATGATCGTGTCGAACTGGGTCTTGTAGTTCTCGACGAGCCCGACGCCATCGGTCTTGACGTCCCACGCCTTGAGCTTGTCGCCGTCCTTCTTGAGGACGTAGTCGACCTCGATCTTGTACGGCCGACCGTGGCGCTTCGTGTTGATCGTCGTCGTGACGACGACGTTGCCGTCCTTGTCGGTCGACTCGCCGGTGTAATCGACCGTGTACTCGAGGTTCGCGCGCAGGCCGCGCACGTAGTTGTCCTCGATCAGCGCGCGCAGCGTGTCGAGGAATTCCTTCTGTTGCGCCGGCGTCAGCTTGCTCCACTGGTTCGCCATCGCGCGCTTGCCGAGCTCGTCGATGTCGAGCAGGTCGCGCACGCTCGTCGTGACCTTGCCCGCGAGCTCCTTCTCTTCCTTGCTGCCGGGCGCGGCCTTCTGCTTGAGCAGGGCCGAAATCTTCTCGTTCGCCTGCTTCACGGATGCGGTGCCGGGCCCGGTGGCGGCAAATGCCGGCATCACGAACAGCAGGATCAACAGGGTGATCAGGCGCTTCATGGGGTTGTCTTACCGTATGACGCGCCGCCCCGCTCGGAATTCACCGGTCGCGCGCTGCACGCGTAGGACCGCGACATTCCACTGCATGACCGCGGCGGCCCACCGCGCGCGCATCTGGAACCACGCGACGTACGCATCGGCGAGATCCTTGGCCTCGGCCGTGCCGATTGCCTCGTTCTGCAGCACCGCGGCGAGCCAGGTGCGCGCGGCCTTCTCGCCCTCGACGGTCGCCGCGACCTTGTCCTTCGCCGCCTTCGCCTCGGCGAGCGCGTTCTCGACATCGTAGCTGGCGCCGACGGCCGCGAGCTGCGCCTGCGCGCGGAGCTTGTGCGCCTCGGCCTTCGCGCGATCCGTGCGCGCGGCGACGTTCCACGGCTCGAGCGTCCACTGCAGGCCGATGCCCGCGCCCGCGCCGGTGCGGCGATACGGATCGTAGGCAAACGCGCTCGGAGGATCCTGCACGCCCTGCGCGTGCGAGACGACCGCGCTCGCGACCAGCGCGATGTCGGGGAAGTACTGCGACGCCTCGAACTGCGCGAGCTCGTCGCCCGCCTTCGCGCCCTGCTCGGCGGCCAGCTTCTGCGGGCGGCGCTCCTGCGCGGCATCGTGGGCGGCCTTGTCCGTCGGCAGCGTGTAGTCGATCGCGGCGAGCTCGCTGTCGTCGATGTCGACGCTCGTATCGGCGGTGATCGCGCGCAGCCCGGCGAGCGCTTGCCCTTCCGCCTGCGCCGCCTCCGCGCGCTGCGCCTTCGCCTCGGCGAGCAGCACGGCGACGCGCTGGCGATCCTGCACGGTGACGCCCGGCTTCTCCGCGAAGTCCTTCGTCGCCTTGCCGATCTCCTCGATGCCGTCGTCGAGCATGCCGCCGAGCTCGCGCGACAGCTTCAGTCCCCAGTAGGCGCGTCCCGCATCGACGGCGGCATCGCCGGCCGCTTCGTCGGCGAGCGCCTTCTGCGCCGCAAGCCCGGCCTTCGCCGCCTCGCGCGCGTGCCCGATCTTGCCGAACGTGTAGAGCGGCTCCGTCAGATCGATCCCGGCCGTGCCGAACAGGCCGTCGAACCGGAACGCGAAGTTGCGCGGCGACGTGTGCAGGCAGTCCGGGTCCTCGCACTTGATCTCGGGGCTGATCGTGCCGAACGCGGTGACCTTGATCCGCGGCAGCCGCGCGGCGTTCGCCTCGTCGGAGCGCGCGGCGGCGCTGTCGATGTCGCCCTCGGCCATCTCGACCTTGGGGTTGGCGACCGCTTTCTCGATCACCTGCGTCAGCGTGAGCTTGGGCGCGTCCGCGAGCGCGAGACGCGGGACGAGGAGCAGCACGAGCAACGACCGCCGCATTGGCGGGCTCGTCATACCACTACCGGCGCGTCGCGGGGGCGCCGCAGCTGGGGCAGCTGACGAGCTCGGCCGGAAACGGCGCGCCGCAGCTCGCGCAGACGATCTTGCCGGCGAGCGACGTCTTCATGCGCACCATGCCGGGCAGCAGATCCGCGATGCCGGTCGCGATGACCTCGACGGCGACGATGTCGTCGCGATACGCGGCGGACTCGAGCGCACGGCGCAGCTCCTCGGCGGCGCTCGCATCGCTGATCGTCGCGAGCTCACCGCGCGCGGCCACGATCAGCGTCACGAGCAGCATCGCGCTGCCCGTCGATGCGACGGCGCGCACATCGGCGACGTGCTTCGCGAACGCAGCCATGCCGTCGTCGTCGCGCCGGATCGGATCGTTCATCACGCCGCCGGCGACCCACGCATCGCGCACGCGGCGCAGCAGCAGGCCGAGCTCGCGCAGCTTCGTGTTGTCGTCGGGCAGGCGCGCGAGGCCATCCTGCACGAACTTGGTGACCGAGCTGTCGACGGCAATTCCGACGACGGTGACATCGATGCTCATGCCGCGTGCTTCCCCGCGGCGGGCGCGCCGCAATGCGGACAGCTGACGAGCTCGGCCGGGTAGGGCCCGCCGCAGTACGCGCAGAACGTCTTGCCGACGAGCGCGCCCTGGATCGGGATCAGATCCGGCCGCGGATACTTCGCCTCGAGCTCCATCGACGACAGCCGGTCCTCGTCCTCGCTCGGTTGCCACACGACCTCGATCGCGACCAGGTTCGACGTCGTCAGCTGCGACGCCGAGTCGAGCGCCTGCCGCAGGTCATCGCCGTTGCCGATGCGGTTGACGGTGAACAGCTCGCGGCGCGCGGCGATGATGATGCTGACGAGGATCAGGCCCGCGCCCTCGTCGCTGTGCGGCGTGTAGCTCGACGCAGCCGTGGTCGTCTTCTTGCCCTGTTCGTTGCGCATGGTCTCCTCGCGAAACCGCGAGCGCGCGTCATCGACGTAGCGATCGAACACCGGCTTCGCGCCGCCGAGGTCGCGCATCGGCTCGTTGACCGCGCCGCCATAGACCCATGCATCGCGCAACCGCCGCAACAGGATCGCGACCTCGCGCAGCATCGCCGTGCGCCCGTCGGCCGTCGACGTGTCGGTCTCGCTCGCGATGTTCTTGATCTCGTTCTGCACGAACTTGCGCGCGCGCCCGTCGATCGCGATGCGCAGCACGCTGACGTCGACGGTGTCGATCGGCGCGTAGTCGCCGAGCCCCATCGACAGCGGCGCGTTGACGCCGGAGTTGTCGCGGTACACCTGCGCGATGCCGGAGAAGATCAGCCAGAGGATGGCGATGACGAACCCGATGAGTAGTCCGACGCCGTCGATCGCGCCGCCAGCGCCGCCGCTGCTATCGCTGCTCGACCAGCCGCTACTCGAGCTGTAGCCGCCGCCCGAATAGCCGCCCCCCGAATAGGAGGACGACGAGCTGCTGCTCGAGCTCCAGTTCCCGCCGCCCATGCTGCCGCCGGTATCCGCGACGGCCACGCTTCCGAACAGGACGATCAGGGCGCACAGCACCCAGCGCTTCCCCATGCCGCCATCCTAGCGCGGATGGAACACGAGCAGCTCGGTCGGACCCGACACCGTGCTGCCCTGGTTATCGTTGATCGCGGCGTAACGGCCGTCTGGGAGCACGACGAGACCCTCGACGTTGAGCGAGTCGTGGAGCACCGGCTCGAGGTCGATATCGATCGTCGGCACGACCTCGGTCTGCGCGGGCGCGAGTGTCGCGTGCAGGATCCGGCTGACCTTGTAGTGGCGCTCGATCGCGCGCAGGTCGATCGTGCCGTCGGGCTGCCAGCGACACGCGAGCGCGGAGATCTTGCCGACGTCGCTGGTCAGCCGCAGCTTCGTGATGCTCGGCGTCGTGCCGTGCAGCCACACGAGCGGCGCCCACCGCGAGCCG
>JAFAOG010000549.1 GCA_019237945.1 Deltaproteobacteria bacterium
CCTCGACGAGATCGGCGAGATCCCGGTCGAGATGCAGGTCAAGCTGTTGCGCGCGATCCAGGAGAGCGAGTTCGAGCGCGTCGGCGGCCTGAAGACGATCAAGGTCGACGTTCGCCTGATCACCGCGACGAACCGCGACCTCGAGGCCGAGATCCAGCGCGGCAACTTCCGCGAGGACCTGTTCTATCGCCTCAACGTCGTGCCGCTCCAGATCCCGCCGCTGCGCAAGCGCACGGGCGATATCCCGCTGCTCGTGCGGCACATCATCAAGAAGTTCAACGAGCGCCTCAGGAAGAACATCACCGGCATCGCTGACGATGCGCTCGCCGCGCTCGAGACGCACGCCTGGCCCGGCAACATCCGCGAGCTCGAGAACGTACTCGAGCGAACGATCCTGTTCTGCAAGGGCGACCGCATCGAGCGCGCCGACCTCCAGCTGTCGGCGACCGGCCAGCAGCCGAGCGGCATGCACGAGGTCCCCGCGCCCGCCGCACAGAGCCTGTCCAACCAGTCGGGCTCGGTCCCCGTGATCACGGACGAGGACGACGACGAGCCGGCCGAGATCTCGGGCTCCCTCAAGGAGGTCGTGCGCGCCGAGACCGCGCGCGTCGAGCGCGAGCTGATCGTCAAGGCGCTCGACGAGACCGGCGGCAACGTCACGCAGGCTGCGCGCCTATTGAAGATCTCTCGCAAGAGCCTGCAGATGAAGATGAAGGAGTTCGGGCTGCGAGATCGCGAGGGCTAGCGGGAGGTGATACGCTCCCGCACGGGTGCGGAGAGCTTCGTTCGTCCTCGTCGCGATCGCGCTAGGTGGCGTGCGAGCGCAGGCCAATCCTGCGAGCGTCGTGCCCGGCACCACGCCGTCCGGCGATGGCGCAAGCCACGCCGAGGATGCGGTCGAGATCTACGCGGGCATCGACTACGCGTACGAGGCCGACAAGTCCGAGATCACGCGCGAGCGCGTCGGCCTGCCCGGCACCGATCCGAACGCCGCGATTCCGGTCCGCAAGGACCTCGCGTTCAAGCAGTTCCGCCACACGATCACGCCGCACGCCGACGTCGGCCTCGTACACGGCGTGTTCCTCAGCGCCGCGCTGCCGATCGTGATCACGCAGGCGCGCGAGCTCCACCTCGATACCGGCGTCGATCGCAGCCAGTCGTCGACGCTGCTCGAAGGCATCGTCCCCTACGACGGCTACGACGCGCGCGATCCGGGCACGCCGCCTCCCGGTGACCTCGTGTTCCGCGGCGTCTCCCGCCACGGCCTCGATCAGGTCTACGTCGGCGCCGGCTGGGCCCCGATGGATCAGAAGGCCGACGATACGAAGCCGACGTGGAAGCTCGGCGTCGAAGGCCGCATCGCGATCGGCGGCGTCATGAAGTTCGATCCGGCGAATCCGAAGTCGAACACCGCTGTCGGCTACGGCGTGCACGAGCTGCGGCTGTGGACGAGCTTCGATCGCCGCCTGCCGTGGGCCGAGCCGTGGGTCGAGCTGTTCTGGCAGGTGCCGCTCGGGGCGACGTCGAGCTCGCTGTTCCAGGACATCAAGTACGGCGCGACGAACACGATGAAGGGCCAGCTGGCCGGCGCATCGTTCGGCCTCGAGGTCTATGCGGTCGACAACCCGCTCGACAACACCCGGATCAGCTTCGACGTCGGCGGCCGCGCGGTCGCGCACTTCGAGGGCCGCGACTACACCGAGATGTGGGAGCCGTTCTCCCTGGCCGGCGCGGGCATCCTCCAGCTCGATGCCGACCCGACGACGCCCGGCGTCCAGCCGCTGAACCATCCCGGTATCTCCAACGTCGAGAACTACTTGGAGACCGCGGCGCGGGTCGCCCTGCGGGCGCAGCTGGGCCCCCACGTCAACGCCGGGCTGCTCGGCGACTTCATCTGGAAAACAGACCATCTCATCTCGTTCGCCAATGCCGGCGTCGACCGCGACGCGAGCGACAAGATCGAGCCCGGGACAGACGAGGTGAATCCGCTCTACAATCAGCAGATCGATCTGGTGGGACACCGCTATCGGTCTGCCCACAACTTCGGGTTCGCGATCGGGATCCAGGGACAGGTGCTCTTCTAGTGCTCGCCAAGCGTGTCATCGTCGTCAGCGCCGAAAAGGCGTACAGCCGTCAGCTCGCGACCGCGCTCAAGGCCGCCGGTGGCACGGTCGATTCGCACGCGTCGCTCGAATCGCTCGGCAAGGGCGAGCTGCAAGCCGCGCTCGTCGTGATGCACCTCGATGGAGAGCTGTCGGCCGCGGCCGCCGAGCTCGTGCCGCGCCTCACCGGCGATGCGCGCGTGATCGCGGTGCTGCCGCGCTCGAACCTGCCCGCCGTCGTCGACATCATGCAGTCGTCGGAGCGCATGGCCGGAATCCTCGTCGCAGAGGAGCTCGATCTGCGCGAGCTGTCGGCGATGGCGACGCGCGTCTTGAACGGCGACATCTTCGGTCTCGAGAAGATGGTCCGCTGGGGCGCGCAGGTGCACAGCCAGCTCGTCGGCGACTACCAGGAGAAGGCGCTCTGCATCTCGCACGTCAGCGAGTTCGCGGAGAACATGGGTGTTCGCCGCAAGTATCGCGAGGCGATCGAGCAATGCCTCGACGAGATGCTGATGAACGCGTTGTACGACGCGCCGGTCGACGAAGCCGGCAAGCAGATCTTCTCGGAGATCCCGACGAAGACGCGGATCTCGCTGCGCGTCGAGCAGAAGGCGGTCGTCCAGTACGCATGCGACGGCAAGACGTTCGCGGTCAGCGTGCGCGACGCGTTCGGTACGCTCGAGCGCGGCACCGTACTTAAGTACTTACATAAGTGCCTGCACTCGGAGCAGCAGATCGATCGCAAGGCGGGCGGCGCCGGCCTCGGCCTCTACCTGATGGTCAACTCGGCGACGACCGTCTACTTCAACGTGCTGCCCGGCGTCGCGACCGAGGCCTTGTGCGTGTTCGACCTCGAGGCGCCGAAGCTCCAGATCGAGCACTTCGGCTTCTTCACCGAGAAGATCGATGCGGCGGGCCGGCTCGCCGCGGGTCAGTCGCGCCTGCTGCCGGGCACCGCGCATCCGGTCGAGCGGCGTCGCTCGCAGCAGTCGATCGAGGCCCCTCCCCCGCCGCGATCGATCATCGCGGTGCTGACGCTCGCGATCATCGCGGTGCTCGCACTCGCGCTCGTCGCCGCGTGGCCGCGCCTGTTTCCGAGCAAGAAGCTCACCGATGTGACGATCGCGACCGTGCCGAAGGGCGCGACGGTCGAGGTCGAAGGCAAGAACGCGGGCACCGCGACCGATGGCACGCTCGTCGTGCACGGGCTCGAGGTCGGGCGCGCGTATCCGATCGTCGTCAAGGCCGACGGCTACGAGGCGAAGACCGATGTCGTGCAGCCGACCGGCAAGAACGACCGCGTCGGGTTCGACCTCAAGGCGCTCGCGGCGGCGGTCGAGATCGATAGCCAGCCGACCGGCGCGTCGATCGAGATCGACGGCAAGCCCGCGGGCACCACGCCGCTGACGCTGATGACGCTCGCGCCGTCGTCGTCGGTGTCGATCACGTTCAAGAAGTCGGGCTACCACGACGCGACGAGCCAGCTCGCCGTGCCCGGTCCCGGCAAGACGATGCGCTTCGTGCAGCCGCTGGCGGTCTCCGACGAGCTCGCGCGCGTCAAGGTCGTCAGCGATCCGCCGGGCGCGCAGGTCTCGCTCAACGGCCAGATGCTCGCCGGCGTCACGACGCCCGCCGAGGTGCTCGTCGAGGCCGGCAAGCCGGCGCGCTTCACGCTGACGCTCGCGAACCACGTGCCGCTGACGCTCGATCCGTTCACGCCGGCGCGCGGCGCCGAGGGCATCCAGAAGGGCGGCACGCTCAAGGAAGGCCAGACGCTGCACATCGACACGAACCTCGACAACGCGAAGGTCACCGTCTCGGGCGCACCGCACTGCAAGGACCTCGTGCCGCCGGCAGACTGCATGCTCTCGCCCGGCAGCTACATCATCGACCTCACCGGCCCCCAGGGCGCGCACGCGCAGCGCAACGTGACGATGGCCGCGAAGGCGAAGACCGAGAAGCTCGAGTTCGGCTACGTCGAGGCCGGCCAGGGCAAGAAGCTGGTGACGCCGGGCGGTCAGGTCGCCAAGCTCGCGATCGAGGTCGGCGCGCACACGGTGACGGTCGCCGACGAGAACGGCAACCATCCGGCGAACGTGCGGGTCAAGCCGGGCGCGACCGTGATAGCAAATTGACCTACCGCGATCCGGACCCGGATTAACGCGAAAACGCGAAAACGCGAAGGGATCGATCGGATCGCTTCGTGTTCGGAGCCAGTGGGCATCGGACCCGGACGCTGACCCGGATTAACGCGAAGGCGCGAAAACGCGAAGGGATCGATCCGATCGGCTTCGAATTTTCAAGCCAGTGGGCGAGGCGAACTGGCGCTTCGCCAGTACGCCGAGCCGCCGTCTGGGCTTCTGACTTTCCGATCCGGAACTTCGCGTTTTCGTGTTTTCGCGTTAACTCTTCTTCTGTTTCCGTCGACGTAGCGCGAGCAGCGCAACGAGCAGCGACGGCGATCCTCCCGCCGCGCAACCCGCGGTCGATGGCGGCGGCGTAGCGACCGCCGGTTGCTCGTCGGCCTTGCCGAGGCAGAGGACATCGGTGACCAGACAGCCGGCCTCGAGGTCGCTCACCGTCGCGCGCGACGTGACGGGATCGATCGCGTCGGGGGCGTCGCACATCGCGACCGAGACCGGATCCCCGCGCAGGCCGCGCGCGAATGCGTCTTCGAGCGCGGGACCGACGATGTCGCCGTTCCACCGCGAGTCGACGCCGTCCCACTCGTAGTGCCTCGCGAGGAAGTCGCACGCCTGAAACGGCGACGGCAGCGACGCGAGCGTGCAGCCGTTGGGGAACTCGCACAGCTCCTCGATGCCGGCCCACGACGTGCCGCGGAGTGCGGCTGCGGCGGCGGTCATGATCCGATCGGTGCGCGCCTTCGCGCATGCGAGTGCGTCGAGCTGCGTGTCGGGCGAGAGGTTGCCTTCGCCGCACGTGTCTTCGATCGAGTAGAAGGCGTGCTCCTCGTTGGTCATGCCGTGGTGCGCGCACTCGTCCTGCAGCGTGTGGAGCGCGCGGCCGAGATCGACGGCCGCATCGTCGTAGCGCTCCGCCGCCGCGTGATCGACCATCGCGCGAGCGAGCATCTCGACGCGCGTTGCGGCGGCTTCGGCGGCATCGCAGCGATCCTGGCCGTATTCGCGCTGCGCGTGCGCCGAGAGGTCCGTCCACTCGAGGTAGTCCGTCTCGTAGACCTGCTTGCCCATGCGCTCGCAGAACGGCGCCGGCAGGCGATTTGCCGCACACGCTTTTTGCGCGAGATCGCGGTGCGCGCCAGGCTTGAGCGCCCACGCCGGTGCGCTCGCCCCGAGGACGGCGAGCAGTGGCAAGACGAGCAGCCGGGTGCGCATGATGACGCGACCGCTCAGCACCTTGCGTGCCATGACCTGGTCGAGTGGGGACGGATAGTTGGCGTGAGGCGGCCATTACAGTCGCCGGCGGCAGCGACTGATACCATCGCGGCGATGAGGCTCGTTGTCGTTGCCGTGCTCGCACTTGCGATGCCCGCGCACGCGACGCCCTCGCGGCAGTCCTCGTCGTCGCCGCACCCCGGTATCACGCTGGAGCTATGGGCCGATCCGGCGATCCCGGCGACGATCCACCTGATCAAGGTCGATCTGACGTCCTCGGAGATCGCGGTCTACGCGACGAAGGAACAGGACAAGGGCATCACGACGACCGAGTACGCGCAGCGCATCGGTGCGCAGGTCGCGATCAACGGCGATGCGTTCGCGCTCGCGACGTACACGCCGCGCGGCCTCGCGATCGGCGGCATGGCGCCGTGGTCGAACACCGCCGACGATGCGACGAGCGCGGTGTTTCACTTCGCGCGGCAGGGCGAGCGCACGTACGCCGCGATCGAGGTGCCGGAGACGATCGTCACGCCGATGACGCTGCCCGATGGCACCGAGGGCGCCGTGTCGGGGCGGCCGCTGCTCGTGCGCTCGGGCGTCGTGACGAGCATGTTCGACTGCAATGACTCGGTGACGCTCGCGTGTCAGCGCGCGCCGCGCTCGGCGATCGGCGTCTCGCAGACCGGCGACACGCTCTATCTCGTCGCGGTCGATGGCTGGCAGCAGGGCTCGCTCGGGATGTCGGCAGCGGAGGTCGCGGCGTTCATCCAGGCGCGCGGCGCGTTCATGGCGATGGCGCTCGACGGCGGCAGCTCGTCGACGCTCGTCGTCGATAACGCGGTCGTGAGCTCGCCGAGCGATGGCGTCGAGCGCACGGTCGCCAATCACATCGGCGTCAAGTACGGCGCGCTGCCGAAGGGCGAGCTGTATGGCCTCATCTGCAAGCACTCGGTGATCGGCTGTGCCACCGACTCGACGCGCTGGATCGTCGGCGCGAAGGTCACGCTCGACGACGGCCGCTCGATGCTCAGCGCGAGCGACGCGAGCTACGACTTCCCCAACGTCACGCTGCGCCTCGCGTGCGTCACGGTGAAGAAGACCGGCTTTCTGACGAAGACGCAGTGCCGCCAGGTCGATCAGGCCGGGCAGCTCAACTACAACTCGGTGGCGATGTTCGAGGGCACCGACACCATCGATGCCGGGGTGATGGACGCGCCGGGCGTCGACATCGATGCGCCGCGAAACGGCGATGGCGGCGGCGACGGCGGCAACGGTAACAACGGTCCCCCGGGCGGCGGCTGCTGCGATACGGGGCCTAACGGTGCGGGATCCTCCGTGATCCTTGCGGCCCTCGGCGCTTTCTTCCTGCGCCGTCGCCGCGGTACAACCGGGTCGGGGAAGTGACGTCAGTACATACTCAGCTTCTTACCGACGACGCCAGCGGCGTGCTCCTCGAGCGCAGCTACCGGCTTCGCATCGTCGCCGGCCCCGATCAGGGCAAAGAGCACATGCTCGACGAGGGCACGACGATGGTCGGCACGCACGCCGACAACGATCTCGTGATCAGCGATGCGACCGTGTCGCGGTACCACCTCGAGATCCGCGTGCGCCGCGACGGCATCGAGGTCCGCGATCTCGATACGACGAACGGCACCAAGCACGGCGGCGCGCGCGTCGGCCAGGTCGTGCTGACAGGCCCCGCGCGGCTACGGCTCGGCAAGCACACCGAGATGGATGTCGAGCCGGTCGATACCAACGTCGATCTCGGCGAGTGGCCGAGCGATCGCTTCGGCGACGTGCTCGGCACGACCACGCCGATGAAGCGGCTGTTCGCGTTGCTCGCGAAGGCGGCGCCGACCGAGGCGACGATCCTGTTGCAAGGCGAGACCGGCACCGGCAAGGAAGCGATCGCCGAGGCCGTACATCGCAACAGCCGGCGGTCGAAGGGACCGTTCATCGTCGTCGACTGTGGCTCGATCCCGCACGAGCTGATCGCGAGCGAGCTGTTCGGCCACGCGAAGGGCAGCTTCACCGGGGCGGGCGCCGACAAGCAGGGACTGATCGAGGCGGCCGATCACGGCACGCTGTTCCTCGACGAGATCGGCGAGCTCGCGCTCGATCTGCAGCCGCAGCTGCTGCGCGTGCTCGATCGCCGGCAGGTGCGGCGCGTCGGCGAGACGCAGTCGGTCGATGTCGACATCCGCGTCGTCGCCGCAACGCACCGCGATCTGCGCGCGATGGTCAAGGCCGGCCAGTTCCGCGAGGACCTGTATTACCGGCTCGCCGTCGTCGCGACGTTCGTGCCGCCGCTGCGCGAGCGCAAGGCCGACATCCCCGCGCTCGCGACGTGGTTCGCCGAGAAGATGGGCCGCGGCAGCTTCGCGCAGTCGCCCGCGCTGCTCGAGCAGCTGCAGCACCACGACTGGCCGGGCAACGTGCGCGAGCTCCGCAACGTCGTCGAGCGCGCGCTCTCGCTCGGCGATGCGGCCGTCCACGATCTCGCCGGCGATGGTCGCGCGACGCCGATGCCGACGATGAGCGACGCCGGCGCCGCCACCGCGCAGCGACCGCCGAACGCCGAGGTGCTCGAGCTGCCGTTCAAGGAAGCGAAGGCGCAGCTCGTCGAGGCGTTCGAGCGCGACTACCTGACCGCGCTACTCGCGCGCCATCACGGCAACATCTCGCGCGCGGCGGCCGAGGCGGGCATCGATCGCAACTACATCCACCGCCTCGTCAAGAAGTACGGCCTCGAAGTCGACCGGTCATGACGCGCACGCTCGTCGTGCTCGCGCTGCTTGCCGCGTGCAAGGGCAAGCACGACAGCAAGGGCACGCAGGCCGGTAGCGGCAGTGCCGCGCCGATCCAGTGGACGGTCGACGCGGCGTGCGAGAAGGCGATCACGAAGGCGGCCGCCGCCCCGCTCGACGCGCGCCCGCAGATCCTGATCGACGGATGCCACGTCTGCACGGCGGACTGGGCGCCGATCGTGCGGTGGAACACCCGCCCCGAGGACGGCGGGCCGGCGCGCACCGCGATCGAGAAGGCGATGCTCGACTGCCACGCGTACTGCGATCCGAACGCGAAGCAGCGCTTCCTCGGCGCGCTCGATGCGGCGCGCGGCACCGATATGCGAACGCCATGGCGCGAGCTCGCGACGGTGTGCACGGAGCAGGTCAGCGCGCTGCCGGATGCGCGGTTCATGGGCGGCGCGTACTTCGCGCTCGATCGGATCGCGCGCGCGGTCGGCATGACCGGTGGCAACCGCGCGGGCGCGCTGACGGCGATCGAGCTGCCGCTGCCCGCGGTGTCGCCGAGCGGCGTCGGACCGGTGCTCGCGGATGTCGATGTCGTGACGCCGACCGCGGGCGTCGTCGCGCTCACCGTGCTCGGCGACAAGATCTTCGTCGGCAAGCTGCCGCGCGCGCACCTCGCCGCGGGCGGCGTGCAGGTCGAGCTCGGCCAGAGCGGCTATCCCGGCGTCGAGACGGCGCCCGACAAGCTCGCGGAGGCGCTCCGCTACGCGCTCGGGGACGCCAAGGACCCATCGATCACGCTGCTCGCCCCGCACGCGATGCCTGCGCAGAACCTGGTCTCGATCGTCGCGACCGCGGCTGGCGTCGCGCCGGTCTACCTCGCCGCGAACGCGATCGACGTGCCGGAGGGCTGGACCCTGCCCGCCCAGGTGCCCGTCCCGCTGGCAACTTCCGGCGATCCGGTCTCGGTGACCGGCGAGATGACGGTTCAGCAGCTCGCGGGTGCCATCGCGCAACACAAAGGTTCGCGCGTGGTGCTGCGTTCGCCGTGACGCGTCGTATCATGGAGCCGTGTACGACCTCGTCGTCATCGGCGGCGGCATCACCGGCGCCGGTATCGCGCGCGACGCGGCCCTGCGCGGGCTCAAGGTCGCGCTGTTCGAGAAGAACGACTACGGCTCCGGCACGTCCTCGAAGTCGAGCAAGCTGATTCACGGCGGGCTGCGCTACCTCGAGCACGGCGTGATCGGGCTCGTGTTCGAGAGCGTCAGCGAGCGCCGCGTCCAGACGCGCGTCGCGCCGCATCTCGTGCGCCCGCTGCCGTTTCTGATCCCGATCTACAAGGGCGTGCGGCCCGGGCTCGAGATCATGAACGTCGGCCTGTGGATCTACGACTCGCTCGCGCTGTTCCGCGCGCCCCGGTTGCACAAGACGTTTCGCGGAACGAAGGCCGCGCTGCAGCTCGAGCCGCAGCTGCGCCCCGAAGGTCTGCGCGGTGCGCTCGAGTACTACGACTGCGCCACCGACGACGCGCGCCTCGTCCTCGAGAACGCGCTCGACGCGCAGGCGCTCGGCGCCGAGATGCACACGTACACCGAGGTGTTGCGATTCGAGCGGCGCGGCGACGGCCGGATCACCGGCGTCGTCGTCAAGGATCGGCTGACGAACAAGACGTGGTCGGTCGCGTGTCGCGCGGTGGTGCTCGCGGCCGGCGCGTGGACCGACGAGATGATCCGGCGCTTCGAGATCCCGATGGAGCGGCCGCTGCTGCGCCGCACGAAGGGCGTGCACATCGTGCTACCCCGTGAACGCCTGCCGCTCGCGCGCGCGATCACGCTGATCTCGCCCGTCGACGGCCGCGTGATGTTCGCGATTCCGTGGCGCGAGCGCACCGTGCTCGGCACGACCGATACCGACTTCGACGGCACGGCCGACGAGGTCGCCGCCGACGCCGCCGACGTCAAGTACCTGTGCGAGTCGGGCAACGGCTACTTCCCCGGCGCGAACCTGACGAGCGACGACGTGATCGCGACATGGGCCGGCCTGCGCCCGCTGATCGCGGCGCCGCCGAACGTCGACGAGAGCGAGATCAGCCGCGAGCACGAGGTCTTCACGCGGCCCGACGGGCTCGTGATCATCGCCGGCGGCAAGCTGACGACCTACCGGCGGATGGCGCGCGAGACCGTGAGCAAGACGCTCGAGCTGATGATCGATCTCGGCGAGAACCTGCCCGCGAAGCGCGACACGACGAAGGACCGGCCGCTGCCGGGCGCGCTCGGCGTCGAGCCGCCGTCGCTCGAAGGCGTCGCCGCGATCGGCCGCCGCCTCATCGACGAGCACGCCCTCGACGTCGACACCGCGACGCACCTGTGCGGCGTCTATGGCGCGCGCGCGCTCGACATCGGCAAGCTGATCGCCGGCGACCGCACGCTCGGCGAGCGCATGGACAAGGAGCTGCCCTACGTGTGGGCCGAGGTCGAGTTTGCGGCGCGCCGCGATCTCGCGCGCACCGTGCTCGACGTGCTCCAGCGCCGCGTGCCGCTGCTGCTGGTCTCGCGCGACCAGGGCCTCGACGTCTGCGAGCGCGTCGCCGGCAAGCTCGCCGCGATCCACGCGTGGGACGCCGCGACGACCGCGCAGATGCTCGAGGAGTACCGGGCCGAAGTGGCCCTGAGCCGGCGCTGGCGTGACCGGTAGCCTGCTCGCCAGCCTCGGGATGTACGGCGCATCGCTCGCGATCGCGCTGATCGCGGGCGTGTTCCCGCTCGCCAGCCTCGAGGTGTTCCTCGTCGGGCTCTCCGCGATCAAGCACCCGTCGGTCGGCCAGCTCGCGATCTGCTGCCTGCTCGGCGCGTTCGGCCATCAGGTCGCGAAGACGATCACGTACTTCGCGGGCGAGGGCGCGCTCGAGAACGAGAAGATGAAGCCGAGGATCGAGAAGCTCCGCGTACGGATCGCGAAGTGGGATCGCTATCCGCACGGGATCCTGTTCCTCGCCGCGACGGTCGGCCTGCCGCCGATGTACCTGATCGGCTTCATCGCGCACCCGTTGATGAACATCCGCTTCTGGCGGTTCACGCTGCTGACGTTCGTCGGCCGCGTCGGCCGCTACATGTTCCTCGCCGTGATCCCGCTGCTGTTCTAGAACGCGACCGGCGCGGCCTCGGCATGCGCCTGCGTGTCGGCGGTGCCGCGGCCGAGCTCGCCGTGCGCGTTCTCGCCCCAGCACACCAGCGAATTGTCCTTCTGCAGCGCGCAGCCGTGCGACGAGCTCGACGCCAGCTGCTGCACGCCGGTGACGCCGGAGACCGTCGACACCGTGCGCGACTTGCGATCGACCTGCCAGCACCGCACGCCGGCGTCGCCGATCCGCGCGCAGTGACCGTCGACCGCCGTGACCTTCGCGAGCCCGGGCCACGGCGAGTCGAGCTCACATGCATTCGACGGCTGCAGGCACTGCAGCTCGCCGCCGACGGTGACGACGCACAGCCCGACATCGAACGCGAGGTGCTTCGCCTTCGGCAGCGCGAGCTTCTCGACGGCGGCGGCGACCGGCGCGGGAGCGGGCGGCGGCGCGGCCTTGTCGCCCTTCGCACCCTTCGCGCCCTTCTTGCCCTTCGGCGTCTTCGCCGGCTTCGGCGCCGGCTTCGGGGCCGGCCTCGGCCTGGGCGCGTTCGCGGCGCACTTCGGCGCTCCGCCGGCGCACTCGACGTCGCCGTCCTTCGTCAGGCCGCACACGCCGTCTCCGGCGGCCGCGATCTCGGTGATGCCCGTGAGGGCGCGGGCGGTCGGCCGGCCCTTCGCGTCCCACGTGTAGACGTCGCCGTCGTCGCGCAACCCGCCCGCTTCGGTGAGCTGCACGATGTGGCTGACGCCCTCGGCGGGTGTCGGAACGCGATGCTCGCGCGTGCCGCCGCTGAGACGCAGGTGGCCGCGCTCGTCGATGTCGCCCCAGCACACGAACGCGCCGTTCGACATCGTGGCGCACGAGGCGGCGCCGACCGCGAACACGTGCTTCGCGTCGTTGATGCCGAGCACGCCGGTCGGCGCAGCGACGTGATCGACCTTGCCGAAGCCGATCTGGCCCCAGCACGTGACGGAACCGTCGTCGAGCAGCGCGCACGCGTGCGCCGCCCCCAGCGCAACGTCGACGACGTGCGAGATCGCCGGCTGCACCGGCGTCGGATGATCGGCGGTCGTGCCGTCGCCGAGCTGCCCCTGCCCGTTCGCGCCCCAGCAGCGCAGCGTCGCATCCGACATCACCGCGCAGCTCGCGTGGATCCCGACGACGACCTTCGTCGCGTGCGGCTTCGCGGGCGCCGGCGGCGGAGCGTCGATCGCGACGGCGACTGCCGCATCGATCGCCTTCGCGGCGTCCTTGGCGGGCGGCTCGCTCGTCGAGTGCTTGCTACAGGCGGCGACGAGCAGCGCGACAGCGAGGTACTTCACCACCCCTTATCTTCTACCAGCCGCAGGTCGATCCGCGCGAGCAGCTTGCGCACGCGTTCGGCCATGTCGGTGAACTCCGGGAGCTGCGATGCCTCGCCGAGCTTGTTCGCGAAGTTCATCACGCGCACGAGGTACGAGAACAGATTGCCTTCCTCGTGCTCGAGGCTGTGCTTCTCGACGAACTCGAGAAACCCGAGCCCGCTGTCCTCGAGCTGTGCCCACGTGTTCTTCGGCTTCTTGCCGCCGTGCAGCTCGGGGTGAGGCACCTTCGACGCGAACTCGCCGTGGATCACCTCGATCTTCGTCAGCACCCGTGGGTGCTCCTTCTCGTACGCCGCCTCGGCGTCGTCCCACGTGACGTGCGGGTTCTCGAGCCGCATCTCGCGCAGCTTCGCGCGCATCCACTCGCGCTTCTCGTCCTCGCCCTTGCGATCGAGCTGGCGCTGGATGATGTCGTGATCGATCAGGTACTCGACGAGCTCGCGCAGCTCGACGTACTCGAGCTGGTGGTTGAACAGCGTCCACCAGATGAACACGCCGTCCATGCCTTGAAGATTCCGGATCATGTCGCCCGCGATCTGCTTGCCATGCTCGTCGAGCACGCCGAGGGCCTTCATGTTGTCGACGAGCTGCCCGAGGATCTTGAGCAGCTCCTTGCGCTCGCGCTCGGTCAGCAGCAAGTTCTCGATCACCGTCACGATGTCGAGCCGCATCGACGGCGGCAACGACGCTTCCGCCTCGCGCATCCGCGCCTCGGCCTCGGTCGTCGGCAGCTTCGCCTCGGTCAGGTCGGGCAGCCCGATCGCGAGCACCTGCTCGGCGGTGATCTTCGTCTTGCTGCGCAGCTCGGCGGGCTCGCCCTTGACGAGCTCGGCGTGCGACTCGGGCGTCCAGATCACGTCGTTCTTGCGCTGCGCATCGGCGCGCGCGCGCCCGTACACCGAGCGCTTGAGCTTCTCGAGATCGTACTTCGATCCCTTCATCTCCTTCTTGAGGTCGCTGACGACCTGCTCGGGCGCCAGCGTGATCGCGAGCCCGCGGTCGTCGAACTGCGGTCGCCCGGCGCGTCCCGCCATCTGGTGATACTCGGCCGCCGTGATCATCCGCGGCTGCTGCTTGATGAACTTGCGCAGCGACGGGAACACGACCGTGCGCGCCGGCAGGTTGATGCCCGCCGCGATCGTCTCCGTCGACACGACGAACTTGATCAACCGCTCGAGCGCGAGCTGCTCGACGAGCTGCTTGTACCGCGGCAGGATCCCCGCGTGATGCACGCCGATACCGTGCGTCAGCAGCGGCCGCAGCTCCTTCGCCTCGCCGCTCGGCAGCAGCGCCTCGTCGCACATCGCCTCGACCTTCGCCTTCTCCTCGTCCGTCGTGAATCGCCGGCAGCTCTTGAGCAGCCGCGCGACCTCGAAGCACTGCTCGCGCCCGAACACGAAGATGATCGCGGGGACATCGCCGGTGTGCGCGAGGTCCTTCACGGTGTCGATCAGCATCTCCTCGCGGAACTCGTGCACGAGCGGCACCTTGCGCTCGCGCGACTCGACGAGCGCCATCGGCATCCGGCGCGTGACCTCGACCCACTGGCAGAAGCGCTCCGCATGCCCGACGGTCGCGCTCAGGATCACGAGCTGCGTCCGCGGGTCGAGCCCGATGATCGACTGCTCCCACACGTAGCCGCGCTCGGGGTCGTTGAAGTAGTGCCCCTCGTCCATCACGACGATCTCGGCGGGCGACACGTGCTTGTCGGCGACGATCCGGTTCCACAGGATCTCGGCGACCTCGACCTGGATCGGCGCCTCGCGGTTGACCTTGTAGTCGCCGGTCGCGAACCCGACGTTCTCGTCGCCGAAGTCCGCGCACAGCTCGCGATACTTCTCCTCGGTCAACGCGCGCAGCGGCGTCGTGTAGATCGCGCGCTCGCCCTTGCCGATCGCACGGAACAGCGCGGCCTTCGCCATCAGCGTCTTGCCCGTGCCCGTCGGCACGGTGACCATCACGCTCTTGTTCGCGAAGATCGCGCTGATCGCCTGCTCCTGCACCGGATACGGCTCGAGGCCGCGGCTCAGCAGGAACTTGTCGTAGAAGGCGAGCTCGAGGTCGGCGTCGCTGGCGGCCACGCCCGAGCTTACTTGACCGGCTGACCCAGGACGAGCGAAGGCGCCTCCGTCTTCGCATTCGGCCACGCCAGCAGCACCTGGTTATCGATCGCGAGGACCATCATGCCGGGCTTGAGCCCCGTCGTCGTGTCCTTGTCGACGGTGATCGGCGGCGGGCCGACCATGAACGTCTTCATCTTCGACCCCGAGCAGACCTCGTCGTACGTGATCGAGCCGTCGGAGTGGATCGCCTGGATGTGGTCGGTGTCCTTGCATCCGAACACGACGAGCTCGTCGTGCTTCTTCTTCTCGAACTCGAGCGTGGTCTTGTCGCCGCTCGGCTTGATCGACGTCACGAGACCGTGCCGGTAGAACTGATAGTCGAGCTTGCGGCCCCACCACTGCCGCTGCGGCTCGGGAAACTCGATCTTCGCCGAGCGGTCGTCCGGCTTGAGCGCCGCGACGAAGATCTTCGTGATCGCGCCGGTACGAGGTCCGCGCTCGCCGACGACGCGGTCGCCGATCGCGCCGACGAGCGAGACCAGCGCGTCCTTCGGGTGATCATCCTGGAGCTGCCAGCACATCACGTACGCGTTGACGGCCGGGAATCCCGCCGGGTCCGTCAGCATCGCGGACGCGAACGTGTCGTTGATCCGGTTCTCGTAGATGTTGTCGACCTTGTCGGTGTCGCGGCGGTGCGCCGCAAACGATTTCGCCGGGATTTTCGGCACGGCCGCCTTCACCGCGTCCCACGTCTTCTTGCGGCAGCCCTCGGCGGACTTGCGCGACTGCGTGACGACGGCATCTTCCATCGCGACCGCGATGTCGAGGCCCGGATCGTTCGCCTTGTAGCGCGCATCCCACGCGGCACGCTCCTGCTTCGCGATCTCGAACATTTTCTTGTAGACGTCGTCCTTCGCGAGGAGCGCCGCGACATCCGCCGCGTGCTTCTTCAGCTTCGGCGCGAGCGCCTCGATCGCGCTGCGCACCTGCGCCTGCTTGTCCGGATCCGCCTTGTCCGAATCGATCTCGGCGAGCGCCTTCTTCGCCTCGAACGCGTCGATATCGGGCTGACACGCGGCCCAGACGACTGGCAGCTTGCTGTCGACACACCAGTCGATGAACCCGGCGCGCCCGGTCTGCGTCAGACGCGGCCCCAGCGCATCGACGAAGTACAGCGGGTCGGGCGTGCCCGTGCTTCCGCCGACGTCCACCGTCGTGTAGCTGACTCCGGCGAACTGCTCGACGGGACCCATCTTCGTCCACGCGAGCTTGTCGGTGGCGCGCAGCTGATCGGCACCCGCCGTCGACGCCGCCAGAGAAGCAATCACACTCGCCAACATCCACTTCTTCATGAAGCGGCTATATCACTGAACGCGTCGGCCCAGCAGGTCCTTGGCCTGGTAGACCACGTTGCTCCACATGTCGTGCCACTTGTGGCTCGCGATGTCGCGCAGCAGCTCGTCGCCTTCGGCGGTGCGGCCGAGCGCGATCAGCGCCTGGGCCTTGCGCAGCCGCGGCGTCGGGTTCGTCTGATCGATCACGATCGCCTGCTGCCAGAACGGCAGCGACTGCTCGACCTTGCCCTCGTGCTCGAACGCATCGGCGACGTTCATGTAGCCGGCGCTCGACCACGGGTCGCGCTCGATCGTGCCCGAGAGCTGGCGCCATGCACCCTGCGTGTCGCCGACCGCGAGCAGCAGATCGCCGAGCTGCGTGTCGATCGCCGGGTTGTTCGGATCGATCGCGCGCCACCGGTTGCCCCAGTGCAGCGCCTTCTGGACGGCGGAGTCACGCGCCACACCGCGCGACGCGAGTGCGACCTCGCGGGCGACGCGGATCAAGCGCGCCATCTCGGTGCGCAGCTGGGCGGCGGGCACCGCGTCGTTGCCGGGCATGTCCTGCGCGGACTCGAACGCGATCAGCGCGTCGGCCGGGCGGCCCTGCGCGAGCGCGAGCTCGCCTTGCAGCTCGTAGGCGGCGCGCGTCGGCGCGTGGAGCAGCAGCGGTGCGACGAGCGCATTTGCGGTCGCAAACTGGTGGTACGCGATCGCGAGGCGAGCGAGGCCGAGGGTCGCGCCCGTGTCTCCCGCGACGAGATCCGCGGCGCGCGCGAACAGGCGCTGCTGATCGTCCGGCGCGGTAGCAGCCGGGATCAGCGCCATCACGTGCGGCAGGCTGCTGCCCGCGAGCACGGTGTCGAGCCACTTGGTCCACACGATCGACCAGCCGGCGCTGCCGCGGCGCGACTGCTGCATGATCGAGGCGCCGTACGGACCGAGCTGCGGCGGCTGCGCCGTCAGGTCGAGCTGATCGACCATGCGGGTCAGCGCCTCGGCGGCGGGCTCGTACTGGCCGTGCTGGTACATCGTCCACGCGGCCTGCGCACGGGCGAGGTTCGCGTAGTCGCCTTGCTCGGCGAGCTTCCACGCGCGAGCGACCTCCGTCGCCGGCAGGTCATAGCGGCTACCGACGATCGAGGCGGCGTCGAAGCGCAGCTCGGGACCGGTTATCGAGCTCAGCCGATCGACGGCCTGCTTCGCGTGACCGGCGGCGAGCTCCGCGATGCTCGCGCGCAGCGCCCAGAGGTTGCCGACGAGGCCGCCCGCGACGAACGGCGCGAGCCGCTCCGGCTGCGGCGACTTGCCATACGAGCGCGCCGCGGCGAGGTACCGGGCGAGCGGCTCGCTGGCGAGCGACGCGAGCGCCGCTTGCTGTTGCACATCGGTCGTCGCGGTCGCGACGCCGCCGCTCGCGAGCACGAGATCGCCGAGCTCGACGCCACCGTGCGTGCGCAGCGCCTCGAACGCAGCGAACGCGCCGTTGCGATCGTTGCGCGCCATCGCAGCCGCGATCGCCTCGCGCTGCTGTGCGCGCCAGGCCGGCGTGCCCTCGGGCGCGGTCGTCGCCGGCTTCGCGTGAATCGGCAGCTGCAGCGCGACGCCCGGCTTGGTGCCCGCGAGCGCCCACGCCGGCGCGTCGCTGATCGGCTGCGCCGTGATGTCCTTGGGCAGGTCGAGCTTCGTGCCGTCGCCGTCGGTGATCGCGACGAGATGCGCGTGGTCGTCGAACGACAGCGTGTACATCACGGCGCCGTCGCGCGACAGCACGACATCGTTGCCGGCGAGCTTGACGTCGAAGTACGCCGCGTAGTGCGACGGGTCGGCGATCCACAGCGGCATGTAGGCGAGTGCGAACGCGACGTCGTCGGTCGCGAGCGCCCGCATCACGTCGAGGTCGAGCTCGTGGTAGCGGCGGGTCCACGTGGAGCCGTCGAACGAGGCGGTCTCGACGAGGCCGTTGCCGGTCGTGCGACGCCAGCCGAGGCGGTGCGCGCCGTCGATCGCGACCTCGAACGCGCCCCAGCGGACGACGCCCGTCGGCATCGCGGCGCGAGCCCGCACGAGCAGCGCGCGCGCGCCGTCGTCGATCGAATGCTCGCCGGGATGGCCGAGCTCGTTGCGCACGGCGACGAAGCGGTCGGCAACGAGCGCCGGCACGAATGCCGTCAGATCATCGAACGCGATGTCCGTCGGATACGTGAAGTGGATCGGCGAGGTCATCGCCGGGCCCGCGTTCCACCGCCCACGCCAGCTGCCGGCGCTGCGCGTCGCGACGAGCCCGCCGATCGGCTGATCCCAGCCGGCTGTCGTGCTGTCGACGGCGAAACCGAAGTCGCCCGCCTCGTTGCCGGTGCCGCCGGCCGCGCCCGTCACGACGATATCGTCGCGGTCGTGCTCGCGGGCTGCGTGCCCGTCGACGAAGTACGTGTTCTCGAGGCCCGTCGAGCCGGAGAGCGTGATGCGCTGCGCCTCGGGATCGAAGCCCTTCGCCTTCGTCTCGAGCGTGATCGTGCCGAGGTCACCGCCGCGCCGGCCGAAGCCCTGGCCAACGCCGGTCGCGTCGAGGTCCTCGCCACCCTCCGCCGCGAGCACGTCGCCGAACGTGCGGTAGCGGTAGTCATAGAAAATCTGAAGGGGCGCGCGCACGACCTCGGTGTCGTCGGGGAGAGCTTGCGCCGTGATCTGCACCGGCGGCACGTCGATGTGATCGGGCATGCCGTACGGCGCCCACGTGTCGCCGCTGCCCTTCTCGACGCCGTACTGCTTGTACATGTCGTCGTTCTCGAGCACGAGCAGCGACGTGTGGCGCGACAGCAGGAAGTACTTCTTGCCGAGCGCGACGACGTCGCGGCGGATCTGCTCGTCGCGCGCCTCGCGCCGCTGATCCTCGGTGCCGCACGGTTCGCCCGCACACGGCGGGGCCGGCTCGTGCTTCGCGAGTAGACGCGCCGCGATGTGACGCTGCGCCCACAGCCGCGGCAGGTAGCCGCCGTCATGCGACGCCCCGAGCGCGACGCGCTTCGTCCACGGCGTCCCATCGAGCGAGCCCGTCAGCTCGAGCGCCGCGGGCGTGCCGCCACCGGCAAGCTTGCCGACAAACTCGATCTCCTCGCCGTCGGCGAGCTGGCTCGACCGCAGATAGCCGGTCGCCGGCACGAGCTGACCGCTCGCGTCGACGAGCCGCGCCGCGACGTTCGTCACGCGCTGCGTGTGCAGCGCCGACACGAGGTCGAACGTGCGCCAGCCGAGGTCATCGGCGAGATCGATCGTCGTCGAGTAGCCGCCGCTGGCCGTTGCGAGCGCGTCGAGCGTCTGCGTGTCGGCGCCATCGCCGACGCCGATGCCGACGAAGTGCCGCCCCGCGAGCTTGCCGCGCAGCTCGTCGAGGTGGCGCGAGCCGGCCGTGATCACGCCGTCGCCGACGTACACGATCATCGCGCCCTCGCCGCCGAGCTTCAACGCCTCGTCGAGCGCCGCGCCGAAGTCCGTCGCCCCCACGCCACCCTCGCCTTGCAGCGACTCGCGCAGCTTGCGCCGATCGACATCGAGCACGCGCGTCGGCGGGAGCTTCGTGCGCGCCTCGACGTCGAACGCGACGACCGCGAGCTTGTCGTTCTCGTCGAGCTCCTTCGCGAGCGCGTCGATGACATCCATCTGCGCCTTGAGCGCCGTCGCGTCGCGCGATGCGCTGACGTCATCGAGCACGATCCACGTGCGCGGCGCGTACTCGCGCGGCTTGGCCCCGAGGTCAGCCGGCGCCCGCACGAGCACGTAGCGCTCGCCGCCATCCGTGTGCGTCGCGACGCGCGCCGTCTGCTTCGGGTCGCGTACATGCAGCACGAACGAGTCCATCTCGGCGACCGCCTTCTCGTGGACGTGCACGACCGCGTCGTCACCGGTGTGCTCGACGGTGATGCGATGACTCGTCGACGTCAGCTCGCAGCTCGCGCAGCCCTTGACGCGCACCGCGACGTCGAGCGAGCCGACCGGCTGATCGACCTCGGGCAGCGGCACGCTGAGCGTCCAGTCGTCGTAGAGGCGCGGCAGGCTCTGCGTGTAGGCGAGCATCAGCCGCTTGTCCTGCTGCGCGTGCAGCGGATAGACGCGGAGGTCGAGTCGCCCCGTGCCCGCCCACTCGAGCAGCGCCGGATCGACGCGCCGGTAGACGAGCTCCTCATAGATGCGGCGCGCCTGCATGCGCTCGACGACCGCGGACTCCTCGAGCCGTCCGTCGACGTACATCGCGAGCCGCTGCAGCGCCGCATCCGGCGGGATCGCGAACCGGTACACGCCTTCGAGCTCCTCGGGCGCGTTGTTGTGGAACGTCTGATCGAGCGCGACGCGCGCGACCTGATCCTCGATCGTCACGTCGACGGTCAGCTGCTTCAAGGGCAGCGGATACTCGTGGCCCCACGGCGGATGCGATCGCACGCCCGGGTCGCGCGCGAACAGCGTACCGTGATGCACGGCGACCGTCTTCTCCTGCTTCGTGCGCGCCTCGTGCACCCAGCTCGCGAGATGCGACAGCCGCGGCGCCGGCGAGCGCACCGGCGGATGTCCCGGCTCGGCGACGCCCTGATCGCCCGCGTGCAGCACGACCGAGCCCAGGCTCGACACGAGCTTGACCTCGCCGCGGATCACCGCCGTCAGCGTACGCGCGCTGCCGCCCTCGACGACGAATCGCGTCCCGAGCACCTCGACGCGCCCCTGCGCGGTCTCGACGACAAACGTCCCCTTGCCCGGCATGACGTCGAGCAGCGCACGCCCGTCGACGCGCACGTGGCGCGGCCCGAGCACGGTCACGCGGCTCGCATCATCGACGACGTACGTCGAACCGTCCGCGAGCGCCTCACCCTGCACGACCGGCGAGCGATGGCGCAGCCCGATCACCAGCGCGAAGATCGCGAGCGCCGTCGCGGTCAGCCCGAGCACCACCGCCCGCACGCGGGGGCGCGGCACCGGCGCCTCGCCGAAGCGATGGACCAGCTCGGCGCGCATTTTTGCGCGAGTTGCCTGGTCCATCCGCGGCGGCTCGCCGCCCGATTCGATCAGCGTCTCGACGTTCTTCTCGAGAACATCCTTGCTCATACAGCCTCCGAGAGCTCGGCCGACACCGTCGCGAACGTGTCGCGAAACGCGCGGCGGGCGCGAGCGAGAAGAGATTTCGCGGCGTCGACCGAGATGCCGAGCTCCTTCGCTAGGGTCTCGAGGCTCTCGCCGTCGACATACTTGCGCGTCAGCGCGCTGCGATACTGCGCGGGCAGGTTCGCGATCGCCATGTGGACGAGGTCGCGCGTCTCCGCGCGCTCGAGCACCTCGCCGGGCAACGGCCGCTCCGACATCGCCGCGAACGTCTGGGCGAGCGTCGCGTCGATGCGCTCCCACGCGGCCGCCATCTCGTCGCCGCGCTTGTGCGCGCGAAGCGAGTCGCGAATGACGTTGCGCGACAGCACCGTCAGCCACGCGCCGACCGAGCCGCGCGCCGGATCGTAGTCGGCCTGCTTCGCGAGCGCGTGCGCGAACGTCTCCTGCACGACGTCCTCCGCGAGCGCCGCATCGCGACCGACGCGATAGAACACGAACGTGTACAGCGCATCGACGTGCGCGTCGTAGAACCGCTCGATCGCCGCGCGGTCGCCGGCCTGCGCGGCCCGCAGATCCGCTCCCGGCCCCGATCGAAACAACCGCCCTATCCAGGTCATGGTGCTTGCATGTGTCAACGCACGTGACCGAGGTGTCGATCCTGCCTGAAGTAGGCGCCGGGACAACGCTTCCGGGCGGTTCGCGGTCCTAACGCCATGCGGCCGCTGCGCGTCGCGATCGCCCTGTCGGCCGCCGTCCACTCGGGCGCGCTGGCATGGGTCGCGACCCATCCGCCGCCGAAGCCCGAGGCGCCGCCGCCAGTTACGACCACGGTCGAGATCATCGCGGCCCCGCCCCCACC
>JAFAOG010000320.1 GCA_019237945.1 Deltaproteobacteria bacterium
CTGCGCACTGCGAACGTCATGTCCCGGAGCGGACGGTCTGGCAGCCGGCGGCGCGGAGGACCGATGCCCAAGTCTCGGGATCGTCTACGGCAATCCGCAGATCGATGTGGCCGGTGGCGCCGTGGGGATTGTCGGAGACGAGCTGAAGGCGGCCCTCGAGGATGCCGACCTCGTAGCGGTTGAGATCCGGACGCGGGATGTGGAAGCGCACCTTGCCGCCGAGGATCGCGAGGTGGCTGGCCGTGAGCACGAGGCGGCGGCGGGTCACGCTGATGCCGGCGCCTTCGTAGAGGCCGGGCGCGCGGAAGTCGCGATAGCGGACGGTGCCGCTGACCATGCCGGAGTCGCGCTCGATCCCCTCGCTCTCGAGCGCGGTCATCTGCTCCGCGGTGCGCCGCCGGACCGCGCGGCCGACGAACGTGAACACGATCGTCAGGACCGTGCCGACGAGCAGCACGGTGCCGAGCGCGATCACGAGGCCGAGCTTCACGGCATCGAGGATGCCGCAGATCCGGTGGCCGTGGCGGCGCTTCCGCTGCCCGTTGCGCTGCCGGTGCTTGCCGCGCTGCCCGCCCGCTCGTGCGCCTTGGCCTTGGCGGCGGCGATCGCGGCGCGGACCTCGTCGTCGGTCATGCCGGGATGCAGCTCGACGTAGTCGCCGGCGCTGCCCGGCAGCTGCGGGATGTCGACGTTGCCCGGCTTGGGCATCGCCGAGCCCTTGTTCTTGCCCTCGAAGCCCATGACGAAGCTCGAGACGGCGTTGCCGCACGGCTTCGCGAGCACGAGCACGGCGATCAGCATCCCGACCGTCATCAGGATGCGAAAGACCTCCGGACCGGTCAGCCGGATGCCGCGGCCGCGCGGCAGCTTGGGCACCGGTTCGGAATCGCCGCCTGGCTCGTCACTCACCACTGGTTCTTACGACACCACGGCGAGGTCCGCCATCTCCTACGAGACGACGGCGAGGTCCGCCACCTCGAGCTCGGCGCTCCGGCGGCCCTGCCAGGTCGAGACGGTCGGCACGAACGCGACATCGACGAACGCGCCCGCCTCGACCGGCCGCTCGCCGAGGCCGAAGCCGATCGCGGTGCGCTGGATCTGCTGGTGGTCCTCGAGCGTGAGCTTGAGGTGCGAGCCATCGCCGACGCGGCGCGCCTGCGTGACCTTCGCGCGGCGCGTGACGAGCAGCGGCGCCGGGTTCTCCTGGCCGAACGGGCCGAGACCGGAGAGCTCCTGGGCGAGCCGCTCGTCGATCTCGCCGAGACGGACCTCGGCATCGACGTCCGTCGAGGTGCTGATCGGGCCCGAGCCTTCGGCGAGGCGCGTGACCGCGGTGCCGAGCTGCTCCGCGAGCGCGGCGACCTGATCGCGCTTGATCGTGAAGCCGGCGGCGGCCGCGTGACCGCCGAAGCGATCGAGGCACGGCGCGGCGCACGCGAGCGCCTCGTACAGGTTGATGCCGCCGGTCGTGCGCGCGGAGCCGCGGCCGATGCCGGTCGCCGGATCGATGCCGACGACAAAGGCCGGGCGCTGGAACTTGTCGACGAGCTTGGCGGCGATGATGCCGACGACGCCACTCGGCCAGCCCTCGCCCGCCAGCACGATCGCGGGCCCCGGATCGTCACCGACCTTCGCGAGCGCCTCCTCCATGACGCGATCCTGGATCTCGCGGCGCGCGGCGTTCGCGGCTTCGAGGGCCTGCGCGCGCTCGGCGGCGGTGTCGGCCTCGGCGAGCAGCAGCGAGAGCGACGGTTCGGCGGCCCCGAGGCGGCCCGGCGCGTTGATCCGCGGCGCGAGCTTCCACGCGACGACGCGCGCATCGATCTCGCGCTCCGCATCGACGCCCGCACTCGCGAGCAGCGCCGCGATCCCCGGCCGCACCCGGCTCTGCAGGCGCTTGAGGCCGAGCGACGTGAGGATGCGGTTCTCGGCGGTCAGCGGAACGAGATCCGCGATCGTGCCGAGCGCGACGAGATCGAGCAGCTCGCGAACATCGGGCTCGGGACGCGCGCGGAACCAGCCGCGCTCGCGCAGCTCCGTGCGCACGCTCGCCGCGACGTAGAAGCCGAGGCCGACCGACGCCATGCCGCGGAACGGGAACGTCGAGTCGGCACGGAACGGGTTCACCAGGTTCAGCGCCGGGTGCACGAAGCCCGCGGCGGGTACCGTGTGATGGTCGACGACGATCACCTCGATGCCGAGCTGCGCACCGACCGCGATCGCCTCGACGTCGCTCGTGCCGCAATCGCCGGTGATCACGACGCGACAGCCGCGTGCGTGAAAATCAGCCGCGGCCGCCGCCGTGAAGCCGTAGCCCGCATCGCGCCGCGCGACCGCCGCCTCGACGCCCGCCCCGACCGCGCGCAGAAAGCTCGTCAGCAGCGCGCAGGTCGTGATGCCGTCGACATCGTAGTCGCCGAACACGCCGAGCCGCTCGCCCTTGATGACCGCATCCGCGATGCGCTCGACGGCGCGCGACAGGCCCGCGAGCCCCGCCGGAGGACGCAGCGCGCCGAGCCGCGGATCGATGAAGCTGCGCGCATCACTGGGGTCGTTGACGCCGCGAGCCGCGAGGCACCGCGCCGTCGCCGGCCGGACGCGCAGTGCTGCCGCGAGACGATCGACGACGCGGTCGTCGACGGAACGGAGACGCACTTGCACACGCGCACGCTACGTCCCCCGTCTGACAGCGAACCGCGCGAGATCCCGGGCGATCCCGGGATCTTCTGCGTGAATCGCAGTGCGATCAGATCCCAGAGTTAACGCGAAGGACGCGAAGGGCGCGAAGCTCGGAAAAGGCAGAGCGAAGCACCACGCGGCGGCTCGGCGTACTGGCGAAGCGCCAGTTCGCCTCGCCCACTGGCTCCAAAGAACTTCTTCTTCGAACCCTCGAGCCAGGGCCGAGGTCCGGTGGCGTCTTCGCCAGCGGACCGAGGCGAGTGGAGGCGATCAAGCGATCGCGACGCCGTGCGAACGCCTTCGCGACTCCGCTTTCGCGTTTTCGCGTTTTCGCGCCAGTCCGGGTCTGGGATAACGGGACGCGACGGCGACGCTACTCTTCGTCGGGCGACGACGCGGCTGGCGCCGACGGCTGCGGCTGCGCGGCCACCGGGATGCGGCGCTTCTTCGGCGGGCCCGAGTACCAGCGGCGCGAGATGTACATGAAGATCGGCGCGGCGAGGAAGATCGACGAGTACGTACCGACGATGACGCCGATGTTCATCGCGAACGCGAAGTTCTTCACGAGGCCGGTGCCGAAGATGTTCATGATCAGCGTCGTCGCGAACACCGTCGACGAGGTCAGGATCGTGCGGACGAGCATCTCGTTGATCGAGATGTCGATGATGCGCTCGATCTTCTTGTCCTTGAGCTTCGCCTGATTCTCGCGGATGCGGTCGAAGACGATCACGGTGTCGTTGACCGAGTAGCCCATGACGGTGAGCAGGCCGGCGACCGACGTCAGCGAGACTTCCGTCCAGGTGATCGCGAACACGCCGATGACCATGACGGCGTCGTGGATCGTGGCGAACGCGGCGCCCGGCGCGTACCGGATGTCGAACCGGAACGCGAGGTAGAGCATGATCAGGAAGATCGCAAAGACGATCGACTTGGCGGCGTCGTCGCGGAGCTTGTCGCCGGCCTTCGCGCCGACCGTGTACGCCTGGTCGACGTGGACGTCGACGCCCGGGAACGCCGTCTCGAGCAGCTTCTCGTACTGCTTGTCGACGCCGTGCATCGTGAACACTTCCGTGTACTCGCCGGTGCCTTCGTCGGCGTGCGAGTACTGGTTGGCGTCCTTGTCGTTCCACGGGACGAGGTCGAGGCCGTCGGCGGCGAACACCGGAGTCGCCTCCTCCTGCGTCACGAGCTTCTTCGTGCGCACGAACAGGCGGTCGCCCGACCAGGTGGCCTTGCCGATCTGATGGTCGGCGAACTTCGCCATGAAGTCGTCGGTCGCCTTCTTGCGCTGCGGATCGGTGAGCGCCGACGAGCGCGGCGAGCGGATGAGCAGGCCGTTGACCGTGACGTCACCCTTCGGCGTCGACTCGGTATACGAGATGTCGGAGAGCTCGATGCCCTCCTCGTGCGCCTTCGCGAACGCCTCGCGGACCTTCGCAGTGTCTTCCTTGAGCGGCGCGCCGGCCTTGTCGCGGAACGAGACGATGATCTCGCTGCCGCCTTTGAAGTCGATCGTCCAGTTCATGTACTCGCCGTGGCGAGCCTTGTTGAGGAACAAGGCGCCGATCGACGCGGCCATCAGCAAGACGGAGATGATGAGCCAGATCCGGAACTTCGCGACGAACGCGAAGTTGTTCCCCGGAGGCAGCAGGTAGCGGAACTTGTGCGGGTGGTCTGCTTTGTGCTCGGCCATGGCTGCCTCAGATCGACAGAGTGTTGAGCTCACCCGACTTCTGGTGCCGAGCAACGGTCCAGTCGAACAGGATGCGGGTGACCCAGATGTTGGTGGTCAGGGTGGTGAAGACGCCGACGAGCAGCATCACGGCGAAGCCCTTGATCGGACCCGAGCCGTACTGCAGCAGCACCCAGCCGGCGGCCGCGGTGGTCAGCTGGCCGTCGAGGATCGCGCTGAAGGCGCGCGAGAAGCCGAGGTCGATCGCGCCGCGCACACTCTTGCCGAGTAACAGCTCGTCGCGAATTCGCTCGTAGATGAGGATGTTGCCGTCGACCTCCATGCCGATCGAGAGCACGATCGCGGCGATGCCGGGCAGCGTCAGCGTGGCGCCGAACAGCGCCATGACGGCCAGGGTCATCAGGATGTGGAACACGACCGCGAACACTGCGATCCAGCCGGACCACTTGTAGACGCCGACCATGATCAGGATGACGAGCACGATGCCGATGATGAAGCTCATGCGCGTCTTGGCGATCGCGTCCGAGCCGAGCGTCGCGCCGACCTTCGAGGCCGTTTCCTCGCGGAGCGGCGCCGGCAGCGAGCCGGTCTTGAGCACGGCGACGAGGTCATCGCGCTCGCGCTCGGCGACGCGCGGGTCACCGCTGCCCATCGTGATCTGGCAGCGGCCGCCGGTGATCGCGCCGTTGATGATCGGCGCCGACTTCACCTTGTCGTCGAGGATCGTCGCGAACTTCATGCCGCTGATCTGCGTGGTGACGTCGCCGAACACCTTGCCGCCGTATCGGTTGAACTCGAGCGAGACGACCGGGCGGTTCGTGTTGGGATCGTAGGTGCCGAACGCCGTCGAGATCGACGAGCCGGTCAGGCGCACCGCGCGCTCGAGGTAGTACGTGATCCAGTACTTGCGCTGGTCCTTCGCCTCGGGCTGCGGCTCGGTGAGCTCGAAGCCGAGCTGGTGGTCGTCGGGGACCTTGAACGTCGGGTCCTTCTGCGCGAGGCCCTGGTAGTTGAGGTCGGCGTCGCCGAACACGTACCGCTCGATGATCTGGCGGCCGGTGATGTTGCACTTGGTCTGGCCGTTCTCGACAACCGACTGCTTGTTGAGGCAGCCGTGCTTCTTCGCCCACGCCTCGGGCACCATCTCGGTGCGGTCGTAGGCCTTGAGGAAGTAGTCGGTGTGCGTGGAGCTGCCGTCCTCCGGCTTCCACTGCGTCACGTCGGCGGTGATGCCGAGGCGAACCGCTTCGGGCTCGGTCGCCTCGCCCTTCTTCGTGCTGCCGACGTGGCTGAACAGCTTCTTCATGTACGGCGAGCCGCTGTGGTCCGACGCGTCCTTCGTGCAGCCGCGCGGCGACGGCGTCGAGCAGTCGTCGACGACCTTCATCTCGAGCTTCGCGGTGCGCGCGATGATGTCCTTGGTCTCGGCGATCGCCTCGTCATCGAGGCCGGGCAGCTCGACGATGATCTGGTCGCCCTTCTCGACGACGCTCGGCTCCGCGACGCCCTTCTCGTTGATGCGCTCGCGGATCGTCGACACCGCGTTCGTCAGCGCGCTCTTCTTGAGGCCCTCGGCGAAGTCCTCCGAGACCTTGAAGCAGACCGCGTTCGCGCCGAGGCTGCTCGGGCAATCGAGCCAGCCCGCCATCTTCTCGGGCGTGTCGATGTAGTCCTTCGCGACCCAGCTCTTGACGTCGTCGTGGGCCTGCTTGCTCTCGGCGAGCACCTGCACCGAGCCGAGCGGATCGGCCGGCGTCTTGGCCACGGACTTGTCGTACTTCTTGTCTGCGAGGCGCGATTCGATGTCGCGCTTGATCTCGCCGGCGCGGTCGTCGATCGCCTTGTCGAGGTCGATCGAGTAGACGATGTGCAGGCCGCCCTGGAGGTCGAGCCCCAGGTTGATCCGCTTGTTGAACAGCGAGTTGAACACGAAGCTCGGCAGCGTGTTCTTCGCGCTCGAGACGAACGCCTTCGTCCCCGGGAAGCTCGGCGTGAGGATCGCGACGCAGTACAACAGGATCGCGGCGAGCGCGACGAAGCGCCACTTCAGACTACGGTCCATGGGATCACCCTGACGTTAAGCGGCGTTGCTCTGCGGCGCGTTCTGCGGGACCTTGCCGTCCCACTTGCCCTCGATATACGAGCGCAGGATCCGAATGCGGACCTTCTCCTGGATCTCGAGCACGACGAGGCCGTCATCAGATACGCCGGTGATCTTTCCGATCACGCCGCCGCGCGTATAAACCTCGTCACCCTTTCCCAGCTTGGCAATCATCGCCTGGAACTCTTTCTGCTTCCGGGCCTGCGGGCGCAGGATGATGAAGTAGAAGATGCCGAACATCATCAGGATGGGCATCGCGGCTTGGAGCATCTGCATGGGCGCTATCCTCGGAAAATCCGGGGGTTAGTAGCACCGCGCTCGGTCAGGGTCAAGCGCGGGTTCCCTCGGCGAGGATGCGCTCGCGAAGCCGTTTCACATGGAGCGCGTAGTACGTGAGGTTGTGCAGAGTTGCGAGCCGCGCGTAGAGGATCTCCTTCGCGAGGTAAAGATGTCGCAGGTACGCGCGCGAGTGCGTGCGGCACGTCGAGCACGGACACGTCGGATCGATCGGCCCGAGGTCCATCCGGTTCGCGGCGTTCGGGATGTTGATGCGACCGGCGGCCGCGAACAGGTAGCCGTTGCGCGCGTTGCGGGTCGGCATCACGCAGTCGAACATGTCGATGCCGGCCGTGATGCCGCGCTCGATGTCGGCCGGCGTGCCGACGCCCATCAGGTAGCGCGGACGATCGCTGGGCATCAGGTGCGCGATCTCGTCGAGGACCTGGTACGTCTGCTCGACCGATTCGCCGACCGCGAGGCCGCCGAGCGCGAAGCCATCGAACGGCAGCGCCGTGATCTCGGCGAGGTGGCGGCGCCGGCGATCGAGGTCGACGCCGCCCTGCACGATGCCGAACACCGACTGGCCCGGCGCGTGCGGCGCTTCGAGCGAGCGCTTCGCCCATGCGGTCGTGCGGCGCAGCGCGACCTCCTGCACCTCGGCGGGGGCATCGCCGGGCGGGCACTGGTCGAACACCATCGCGATGTCGCTACCGATGATGCGCTGGATCTCCATCGAGACCTCGGGCGTCAGGCGGTGCTTGCTGCCGTCGATGTGCGAGCGGAACGTGACGCCGTCGTCGTCGATCTCGTTGATCGCGGCGAGCGAGAACACCTGAAAGCCGCCGGAGTCGGTGAGGATCGGGCGATCCCACTGCGCGAGCTTGTGGAGGCCGCCGGCGTGGCCGAGCACCTCGAGGCCGGGACGCAGATAGAGGTGATACGTGTTGCCGAGGATGATCTTCGCGTCGAGCGGCGGCGCGCGCAGCTCATCGGCGGTCATCGCCTTGACCGTGCCCGCCGTGCCGACCGGCATGAACACCGGCGTCTCGATGTCGCCGCGCGGCGTGTGGAGGATGCCGGCGCGCGCGTGGCCGAGCGTCGCGAGCAGCTCGAACGAGAAGCCCTTCGTCGGCAGCTGCACTAGCATCGGTGCACCAGCATCGCGTCACCGTAGCTGAAGAACCGGTAGCGCTGCGCGACGGCGTGCCGGTAGGCGGCGAGCACGCGCTCGGTTCCCGCGAACGCGCACACGAGCATCAGCAGCGTCGACTCGGGGAGATGGAAGTTCGTGATCAGGTGCTGCACGACGAAGGAATGTCCGGATCCCGGATAGATGAACAGGTCGGTCGTGCCGGAGCTGGCCTTGCCGCGGCTGGCTTCGAGCGCGCGCAGCGCCGTGGTGCCGAGCGCGACGATCGGCCGGCCGCTCGCGACGAGCCGCGCGGTCTCGTCGGGGATCGTGTAGCGCTCGCGGTGCATGTGGTGCTGGCGGATGTCGTCGGCGCGGATCGGCTCGAACGTGCCGTAACCGACGTGCAGCGTGATCGGCGTGATCGCGATGCCCTTCGCGCGCAGCGCATCCGCGATCGCGGGCGTGACGTGAAGACCCGCGGTCGGCGCGGCGACGGCGCCGGGATGCTTCGCGAAGATCGTCTGGTAGCGCTCGCGATCGGCGGCCGTGTCCTCGCGCTGGACGTAGCGCGGCAGCGGGATGTGGCCGATCCGATCGAGCAGCGCGTAGACATCGCCGGGCACGCGCACGACGACCGAGCCCTCCTCGCCTTCGCGCGCGGTGACCAGCTCGATCGATGCGCCCGGCACCTCGACGATCTGGCCGGGCTTGAGCGGACGCCGCGCGCGCGCGAGGCAGCGCCACGCATTCGGCCCGTGGGCGGGCTCGGGCTCGAGGAACAGCAGCTCGACCTTGCCGCCCGAGGCTTTTTGCCCGAGCACGCGTGCCGGGATCACGCGCGTGTCGTTGACGACGAGCACCGCATCCGCGGGAAGCAACTCGACGAGATCCGTGACGTGCGCGTCTGACACACTCCCGTCACCGCGCAGATGCAGCAGGCGCGACGCATCGCGAGTCGGCGCGGGCACCTGCGCGATCAGCTCGGTCGGCAGATCAAACGTGTAATCGGACGGCGAGAACAAGGCGCGGGAAGCTAGCATAGGCGCGTGGCGCTCTCCGCGATCGATTTCCGCGCGCTCGTCGACGGCTCGCCGGATGTCGTCGCCGTGCTCGATCGCGAGCATCGCTACATCTATGTCAACGCGGCGATCGAGAAGGCCGCCGGCGTCGCGGCGAGCGAGATCATCGGCAAGCGCAATGACGAGGTCGTCGCGCCCGAGGCTCGCGAGATGTGGCGCGAGGCGCTCGACCACGTCATGCGCACCGGCGAGCCGCGCACGATCGAGCGCACTGTCGAGACGCCGCGAGGATCACGTCGCATCAACGCGCGCCTGACGATGCTGTCGACCGAGCACGTGTGCGCGGTGACGCGCGACATCACCGATGCCCACGCCGCGCGCACGCTCGATGAAGCGGTCGGCGTGATGCCGTTCGGGATGTGCATCGCCGAGGCGCCATCGGGACGGATCGTGTTCGCGAACGATCAGCTGTGGCGCCTGTTCGATGTCGCGCCGCAGGCGATTCGCTCGATCGACGACTACCCGCGGTTGCCGCTCTACGGCGAGGATCACCAGCTGATCGCGAACGTCGACCGGCCGCTCGCACGCGCCCTGCGCGGCCAGACGATCACGCGCGAGCGCGTCTACATCCACGACGATCGCGGCCGGCGCGCGATCGACCTGAGCGCCTCGCCCGTGCGCGACTCGTCGGGCGCCGTGATCGCGGCCGTGACGACCTATCACGACGTCACCGATGCTGTGCGCACCGCGGCCGCCGCACGCTACCTCGCCGATGCGAGCGCCCGCCTCGAGCAGTTCGACCCGCGAAGCTCGCTGCAGGCGATCCTCGACCTCGCCGTTCCAAGCCTCGCCGACGTGGTGTTCATCCACCTGGTGACGGCGGGCGCACCGGTCCTCGCCGCCGGTACGCACGTCGACGCCGAGATGCATCGGTTCATTCAGGCCCGCGTCGGGCAGTCCGAGAAGCTCTCCGATGACACGGCCGTCGCGCGCGTGCTCGCAGGCGGTCCGGCGGAGCTCGTGATCGTCGACGACGCGGTGCTGAGAGGGGCCGCGCAAGACGACGCCCACCTCGCCGCGCTGCGCATGAGAGGTTATCGCTACGCGGCCGTCGTGCCGCTCGTCGGGCGCGAAGGCGTGCTCGGCGCGATCACGTTCTCGCTGACGCGTCCCGGGCGCACGTACGACAAGGCCGACCTCGCGATCCTCGGCGAGCTCGCGCGTCGCACCGGCGTCGCGCTCGAGAATCACCGGCTGTTCCTCGCCGAGCAGGATGCCCGCCGCCGCGCGGAGGCCGCGCGCGATCGCACCCGGCGCCTGCAGGAGCTCACGGCGAGGCTCTCCGGTGCGCTCGACGCCGCGGAGGTCGCGCAGATCCTCGTCAGCACCGGCTCGAGTGCGCTCGGCGCCGCCGCCGGGTTCGCATGGCTGCTGCGCAACGACGGCATGCTCGAGCTCGTGGCCGCCGAGCATCGCGGCGCGCGCGAGCCGGTCGATCCGTTTCGCTCGATCCCGCTGTCGGATCACCTGCCGGTGTGCGACGTCGTCAAGACCGCGCGCCCGCTGCTGTTCGAGAGCTTCGAGGCGATGGCGATCGGCTATCCGGGGGCTACGACGATCGACGGGAAGGCGTATCGCGCGTGGGCCGTGATCCCGTTCGTCGTCAGCGGGGCGGCGATCGGTGCCGCATCGTTCTCGTTCCCGCACGAGCGCTCGTTCAGCGAGGACGAGCGCGAGCTGATGGTCGCGATGACCGGGCAAGCTTCGCTCGCGCTCGAGCGGTGCAAGCTCCTCGAGGCCGAGCGTCGCGCACGGACGCAGGCGGAGGCGGCGCGGCTTCGCGAGCAGCACCTCCACCTCACCGCGGCGAGGCTGTCACGCGCGCTCACAGTGGCCGAGGTCGGGGCCGTGATCGCGCAGGCCGGCAGCGAAGCCTGCGGCAGCTATGCGGCGACCGCCGCGCTGCGCGTCGACGACACGTTGCGGATCGTCGGCTCGCATGGCTCGCGCAACCCGGCGCTGCTCGCGCGCGTCGCGACGGTTCCGGTGAGCGCAGGACTCCCGGTCGCGGAGTGCGTGCGCGTCGGGGACATCGTGTGGGCGGGGACGCCCGCCGAGATGGCGAAGCGCTGGCCGTCGATCGCCGACATGATGAGCGCGGCGGGAATCCGCTCGTGCGGGGCTGCGCCGTTCTCGTTCGAAGGGCGCATCGTCGGCGCGCTCGGCTTCGCGTGCGACGAGGATCGCCTGCTCTCGGCCGCCGACCGCGAGCAGCTCACGGCGCTGTCCCAGCTCGCCGCGCAGGCGTTCGAGCGCGCACGCCTCTACGAGCAGCTGCAGGCGCGCGAGGAGCAGCTGCGCACCGCGCTCGCGGCGGCCCGCGCCGGCACCTGGTCGGTCAACCTGCGCACGATGAAGGCGACGCGCGACGCGAGCTACGCCGACGTGCTCGCTCTGCGGCCCGATGAAGAGGTCCACGCGGACTTCGGGGGCGTGCACCCCGAGGACATCGCGATCGCCCGCAGCGCGTTCGAACGCACGCTGCGCGAGGATGTTCCGTACGAGCCCGAGGTCCGCGTGAAGCGCGGCGACGGGCGCTACGTGTGGACGCGCTCGTACGCGCGAATGATGCGCGGCGCCGACGGCCAGCCCGACGTGCTGACCGGGCTCGTGTTCGACATCGACGAGAAGAAGCAGGCGGAGCTGCGCGCCGAGGCCGAGCGCCGGATCAACGACACGCTGTACCAGATCGCCGTGCAGTTCGCGCGCGAGCTCGATCCGCAGAAGCTCGCGCAGATGATCGTCGACGAGCTCACGCGGCTGGTCGGCGCCGAGACCGGTGTGTTCTACGGCGAGGACGGCGGCGAGCTCGCGACGACCGGCGAGCACCCCGCGAGCAACGAGGCGCAGAGCCGGTTCTCGGTCCCGCTCGCGACCGGCGGCAAGACGCTCGGGATGGTCGTGCTGACGCACCGGGCCGCAGGCAAGTTCACCGAGCAGCACGAGCGTCTCGCGCTGTCGGTCGCGACTCAGGCCGCCGTCGCGCTCGAGAATGCCCGGCTGTACCGCACGGTGCGCTCGCAGAACGACGAGCTCGAGCTCGCCATCGACCGCGCGCAGGTCGCGGACCGCCGCAAGGACGAGTTCCTCGCGATGCTCGGCCACGAGCTGCGCAACCCGC
>JAFAOG010000321.1 GCA_019237945.1 Deltaproteobacteria bacterium
GTCGTCAAGGAGCGGTACCTGCCGAGCGTGCGCGGCAAGATCCTCGACAAGAGCGGCGTGCCGCTCGCCGACAACCGCCCCGCGTTCAACATCTACGCGACGCCGAAGGAGCTGACGCCGCAGGTCAAGGAAGAGCTCGCGCGCATGCTCGCCTTGAGCGACGACGAGATCGCGAAGATCGACGAGCGACTCGCGGTCGGCCGCAAGCGCGATGCGAAGTCGCCGGTGCTCGTGCTCGAGGATCAGGGTCGCGATCGCGCGGCGCTCGTCGAGCAGGCGAGGGCGCGGTTGCCCGGCGTCGAGGTCCATCACGAGCCGTATCGCTACTACCCGCAGGGTGATCTCGCGGCGCACCTCGTTGGCTACATGACGCAGATGACCGAGAACGAGGCCGACAAGCTCGGCGCGCAGGGCTACGAGACGAGCGAGCTCGTCGGGCGCTACGGCCTCGAGAGCGCGTGGGAGAACTATTTGCGCGGCAAGAAGGGCGTCGAGCGGTTCGCGGTCGACGCGCGCGGCAATCGCCTCGACGACAAGACGGCGGCGACGTTGATCCAGGGCGACCGCGTGATCGATCCCGTGCCCGGCGCGAACCTGATCCTGACGATCGACGGCGAGCTGCAGAAGCTGGCCGAGAAGGCGGTCTCGCACACGGCGGCGGCCGCGATCGTGATCGTCGAGCCGAAGACCGGAAAGATCCGCGCGATGGTCAGCAAGCCGTCGTTCGATCCGAACGTGATGACCGGCCACCTGACGCAGGCCGAGTACACGCTGATGGCGCAGGACCCGCGCAAGCCGTTCATCGACAAGACGATGCGCGCGACCTATCCGCCCGGCTCGATCTTCAAGTTCGCGACGGCGATCGCCGCCCTCGAAGACGGGCAAGCGGCCGAGGACGAGCCGATGTTCTGCACCGGCGAGTACACGCTCAACGGCACGCACTTCAACTGTCACGGCACGCACGGCAAGATCAACCTGCTCGGCGCGATCCAGCACTCGTGCGACACGTACTTCTGGAAGCTCGCCGAGCGCATCGGCCTCGACCGGATCGCGGACGTCGCGCGCGAGTACGGTCTCGGCGCCCCGACGCAGCTCGGCATCAACGGCGACTCGCCGGGTCGCATTCCGACGAAGGCCTGGTACGAGAGCAAGGGCCACTACCGCCCGGGCAACGCGACGAACGCGTCGATCGGGCAGGGCGACGTCGAGGTCACCGTGCTGCAGATGGCGATGGCCTACGCCGCGCTCGCGAACGGCGGCACGTTGTACGTCCCGCAGGTCGTCGATCGGATCGAGTCGTACGACGGTCGCCCGATCGTGCAGTACCAGCCGAAGGTCGAGCACCAGGTGAAGACGCCGATCGATGCGCTCGATACGTGGCGGCGCGGCATGTACAAGGTGACGAACGAGCTCGGCGGCACGGCGTTCGAGCACGGCCACATCGAGGGCCTCACCGTGCTCGGCAAGACGGGCACCGCCGAGGTCAAGAAGCACCACCGCGAGGACAACGAGCGCGACCTGGAGAAGTGGAACCCGAACTCGGCGCACGCGTGGTTCGCCGGCTGGGCGCCCGCCGAGGATCCCGAGCTCGCGATCATCGTGCTCGTCGAGCATGGCGGCGCTGGCGGCAACGTCGCGTGGCCGATCGCGAAGCAGATCCTCGAGGGCTACTTCACGAAGATCCATCCGCTGGGCACGCCGATCAAGGACATGCCCGCCGTCAAGCGAGTGAGGACCGAGCAGTGAAGGGCATCACTCTCCCGCGCGCCACGATCGGCGTCTCGCGCTGGCGACGGTTCCGCGCCGCGGTCGACTGGCCGCTGATCCTGACGATCCTCGTGATCTGCGCGATCGGCCTGTTGAACCTGTATTCGGCGACGCGCGGCGTTCGCCACAACGCGAAGTTCGACAAGCAGGTCGAGTGGATGATCGTCGGCGCGATCGCGTTCGTCGTCGCGACCGTGATCGACTACCGCGCGATGGTGCGCCTGGCATGGGGCATCTTCGGAATCGCGGTCGTGCTGCTGCTCGTCGCGCGCCTGTTCGGCGGCGGCGGCGGCGATGTCGACACGCACGGCCAGACGTATCGCTGGCTCAACATCTTCGGCATGGGCATTCAGCCGTCGGAGATCGCGAAGCTCGCCGCGATCCTGCTGCTGGCGCGGCTGTTCTCGTCGAGCGAGCCGTCGCACTACCAGGGCTGGTGGTGGTCGCCGGCATCGTGGGGCTTCAAGTTCTCGCTGCTCGTGCTGCCGCTCGTGCTGATCGCAGTGCAGCCCGACCTCGGCACGGCGGTGCTGCTGTTCCTGATCATCCTGACGGTCGGCTTCCTCGCGAGCCCGAACATCTGGCCGATGGTCTACCTGCTCGGCGGCACTTTGTGCACGATCCCGTTCCTGTTCGAGAAGCTGCACGGGTATCAGAAGGACCGCATCCTCGGCTTCATCGACTGCGGCGTCGCGCCGACGAAGACGTGCTGGCACACCCAGCAGTCGATCTTCGCGGTCGGCAGCGGCAAGCTGCTCGGCAAGGGCTTCCTCGCCGGCACGCAGAACCAGTTCAACTTCGTGCCCGAGCACTGGACCGACTTCCCGTACTCGTTGTGGGCCGAGGAGTGGGGCTTCGCCGGCTCGGTGTTCCTGCTCGCGATCTTCGCGTTCCTGACGCTGTGGATCCTCAACGTCGCGCTGTCGGCGCGTGACCGCGTCGGCTCGGTGATCTGCGTCGGCGTCGCCGCGATGACGTTCTGGCATGTCGTCGTCAACGTCGCGATGGTGCTCGGCATCGCGCCGGTCGTCGGCGTGACGCTGCCGTTCATCTCGTACGGCGGCAGCTCGCTCGTGACGTTCTTCCTCGCGATGGGACTCGTCGCGAACGTCTCGCTACGCAAGCACGGCTACTGAGCGTGTAGCGAGAACGCGTCCGTGTACGTGCCGGACTTGCGCGTGTGGCCGCGGCCCTCGTCGACGAACACGTCGATCTGCAGCGCGTAGTGCTCGCCGTCCTCGAAGATGTCGGGCGGCAGGTCGACGGGCAGGTGATCGAACACGACCTGCGCAGCCTGCTTGCGGGTCGTCGTCCACACGATCACGCGGCCGGCCGTGAAGTCGGTCGGCCCGGTGAACGCGAGGCGCAATGCCTGCTGATGCGGGACGGTGATGCCGCCCGCTTCGATCGGCTGCTCGTCGATCGTCACGTGATCGACGGCGAGCAGCGGCCCGAACGTGTACGTGTCGCCGTCGAGCGGACGCGTCTCCGAGAACGCGTCGAACGGCTCCGCGATCGTGCGGCCGTTCTCGAGCTGGACGTCGCGAATCGCCGTGTACCACGCGCCGATCGCGGGCACCCACGACGCATCGAAGGGGCGGCCGTAGTGCAGTACCGCGCGCGCCGGCAGCGTCGGCATCGTCGACGACATGCTCGCGAGCTCCGGGCCGAGCATCATCCCGCGGTCGGTGGCGGGACCCAGGACGATCGAGGCGGCAAGCGACGTCGGACGCGTACCGCTCGGCACGAGCGACGCCAGCGCATCGCCGCGCACGGTCACCGCGATGCGGTCGGTCGCGGGCACGTCGTCGAGCGCGCCCGTGATCGACGTCGTCGAGTCTGCGGCTTGCGTCGGCGCGGGCGCTGCGAGCATCTGGGTCAACGTTCGCGTCGTGACGTGGCCGTTGATCGCCGTCGACTGCCGCGTGAGGTAGAGCATGTCGTCGACGCCCGCGTCCATCAGGTACGGCACGCCCGCCGGCCCCCACGAGTACGCGGTCCCCCACGGAACCGTCCCGTGGATCGCGGTCGCGTCGGGCGCGAGGCCCGGCGTCACCAGCGGTGCGTACAGCTCCGTCGCATTGCCGAAGCAATCGAGGATCAGTCGATCCGCGGGCTGCCACTGCGCGAGGCCGGCGACATCGAGCTGCAACCGCGTGCTCGAGCTGGCGGGCTCGGCGCCGGGACGCCCGAGCACATCCCAGCGCTCGTCGACCGCGTGATCGTCCGCTTGTGTGAAGACGCCGAAGTAGTCGCCCCAGCTGCGTCGCAGCAGGTACGGCCCCTCGGGCACGTCGGCGATCTCGAACGTGCCATCGGCGCGACCGGCGACGGGCGCCCCCGGATACACCGAGAACCCGTCCGCATCCTCGACGTAGACCTGGAACCGCTGCTGGCTCATGTCGATCGGCACGACCGTGCCGTCGCCGTAGCGATACGCGAACGAGCCGCGCACGGGCGAGCGGCTCTGCGAGCACGCGGCGAGCGCGACGACGACGAACCACCGCACCCGATCAGGATGGCGGCGCCGCGCGTGCGCGACAACTCAAATCGCCTGACTCAAAACACCGTCGCGAGCGGGACGAGCAGCGTCGTGAGCGCGAGGCCAGCGCCGACATACGCCCACCCGCCGGGATCGCGACACTCGGCGATGCACGCGAAGCTCACGACGGTCGCAGCCGCGCCGAACGCGCCGATGCCCGCGCGCGTGGCATCGAGACGAGACCGCGTGCCGACGCGGATCGGCCCGCGCACGCGCTCCGCGAGACAGTCGCCGCCCGGGCAGCCCGCGACGAGGTTGCGCACCGTCAGCTGGCGCGTTTCATCTGGCGTACCGGTCGTGATCAGGCCCCACAGGTGATGCTGCTCGTTGCCCGGCACGACGACCGCGACGACATCCTCCGGATCGACGACCGTCGTGCCGCCTTCCTGCACATCGACCTGCGCGCGTCCACCGGCCGCAAAGTCCGGCGCGTGCGCGACGAGCGCGTTCGGCTGCGCGAACACCGCGGTGTGCGTGCAACTTGCGAGCACGACGAGCGCGAGCCACCTCATGCGATCAGGCTAGCGCGGCGACGCTGGCAGCGAGCGGCATCATTGGGTCGCGTCGATAAACCCGCGATAGCGCGCCATCCAGTAGGGCAGGAGATAGCCGGCGGGGTTCTGCACGAGCGTG